>JAGCEW010000029.1 GCA_017650465.1 Paludibacteraceae bacterium | reverse complement strand
TGCATTCGCACCCACGGAAGCGCCTCGATGGATAAGCGTACGGCGGTATTCGGCTTTACGGCTGACAGCAGCACGGGGATTGATCACGTTGGTGAAGACCATACTGGGGCCAAGAAACACATCGTCTTCGCACACAACGCCCGTATAGACACTGACATTGTTCTGTATCTTGCAGTTTCGGCCAAGAACCACATCCGGTGAGATTACCACATTCTGCCCGATATTGCAGTCTGCGCCTATTGTACATCCTGACATGATATGCGAAAAGTGCCAAATCTTGGTACCATCGCCTATCCGGCAGTTGTCGTCCACATAAGCAGACTCATGTTTGAAATAGTTTGCCATTTCGGTTTGATTTATATAAACAACCACTTCAGCAGGTCGTTTCCGTTTGCAAAAATAAGCAGTGCTATCAGCAAGAACCATCCTACTTTATTGGCATTCTCAAGGAATTTGTCGGAAGGTTGTTTGCGAGTAATCATCTCCACCAACAGAAAGAGAAGATAACCTCCATCAAGCGCAGGGATAGGCAAGAAGTTCATAAAGGCAAGAATGATGGACAAGATACCGGTCATCTGCCAGAAATAAGACCAATCCCACACTTTGGGGAACATCTGTCCGATAGCTCCGAATCCTCCTAAAGACTGTGCGCCTTCTTTAGAGAATACCAAGCGGAACTGCCGTATATACATTTTCAGATAGTTCCAGCCAAACACCACGCCAGCCGGTATAGCTTCCAAGAAACTATAATCTTTGTGTTCAAAATGCAGATAGTTCAACGGAGTGACTGCCACCACGCCCAATTTGCACTGGTCGCCAATCCAAGCGGTCGTTTCCAAGAACGTACTATCCCGATAGAAACCGACCTTGACATTTTGACAAGGATAGCGACGCAGTTCTTCCTGTACTTGCGGGAAAGCCGATGTCTCCACTCCTTCGATGGAAATAAGGCTGTCGCCCTTCAGTATGCCTGCCTCTGCTGCCGCCGAACCCGGCATCACCGTATCCACAACAAAAGGATAGAAATAGTCTAACAGCACATATTTGGCTTTCTGATACGATTTGTCCGCACGGGCTTTTGCACGCTCTTTGCTGTCAAAGTCATTCTGAAAGGCCAGATAACGATTACTTAAATCCTGCGACATGACCAAAGCAAGCGTATCTTCGCCACGCAGTACGGTTACATTCTGTTTCCCCTCAATAATCAGGGCTTTCACCACATCGTTCAGTGCCTCCGGTTCTTTGCCGTCAATAGTAAGAATCTTATCTTGCTGACGGAATCCCTCATCCAAAAGAATCTGTGAGAAATACAACCCGCGATCCTGTTTCTTTAGAGGCAATGAGTCTTCGCCCCAAGTAAAAAGCACCGCCCCGAAGATAAGCAGTCCGGCAATAAAGTTCACCAAAATACCTCCGGCTATGATAAGGAAACGCTGGAACACATTCTTCGAACGGAATTCCCAAGGTTGTTTCTCCGCTGCAAGTTTAGCGGCATCCTGCGTCTCATCCACCATGCCTACAATCGCGCAATAGCCGCCGAAAGGAATCCAACCGATACCCCACTCCGTGGTTTCAGGATGTTTACTCCACTCATCATCCTCCGTTACATTAGGCGCAAAGAAACGGACATGCCATTTACCATTAAACTTCTTGGCACGAAAGAGCGAGAACTTGTAGTTAAAAAACATATAGAACTTGTCCACACGCACGCCAAATATCCGTGCAAAGGCAAAATGTCCAAATTCATGAATCACCACCAAGAAACTCAGTGCCAATATCAATTGCAGTACTTGTATCATTTTTGATTATATCTGTTACTTGTTTATTATTTCTTCAACGTATTGCCTTGTCTCCCTATCCGTAAGCACATAATCTTCGTAGGAAGGTTTAGCAATAAAGCCTATATTCGTCATCGCTTTATCTATCACATCCGCCATCTCCATAAAGCCGCATTTTCCTTCACGGAAGGCCAGATTAGCCACTTCATTGGCGGCATTCAGTACACAAGGGATGTTTCCACCGCGTTCGATAGCCTTATACGCCAGTCCGAGACACGGGAAACGCTCCGTATCGGGTTTTTCAAAGTCAAGGTGCCCCAACTTCAACAAATCCACACGCGGGAAACTGCTTTCCAGACGTTCAGGGAACGAGAGTGCAAACTGTATCGGCACACGCATATCGGGGGCGCCCAATTGGGCTTTGATGGCACCATCAGTGAACTGTACAGCAGAATGGACGATAGACTGCGGATGCACCAACACTTCGATTTGGTCATAACTGACTCCGAAGAGCCATTTGGCCTCAATCACTTCAAAGCCCTTGTTCATCATGGTAGCGGAATCGATGGTGATTTTCGCCCCCATCTCCCAATTCGGGTGACGGAGTGCATCTTTCGCCGTTACCTGCAACATCTGTTCCTTTTTCAAGGTGCGGAACGGTCCACCGCTGGCGGTAAGCAGTATCTTCTCTATCTCTGCCCGTTCGCCGACAAGCGATTGGAATATGGCACTATGTTCACTATCCACAGGCAATATAGGCACATGGTATTTATCTGCCAATGCCGTTATCAGTTCGCCGGCGACCACCAGCGTCTCCTTGTTGGCAAGTGCGATGGTTTTCCCCGCACGAATAGCCTCCATCGTGGGTTTCAATCCAGCATAACCCACCATCGCTGCAACGACGACATCAATGGAAGGAAGGGTCACCATTTCGGCAATGGCATCCGCTCCTGCCCATACTTTCACGGGCAAATCGCTCAATGCCTCACAGAGCGGCGTGTAAAGTGTTTCATCCGCTATACAAACCGCCTCAGGCTTGAACTCACGCGCTTGCTGCACCAACAGATCAAGATTTCTATTCCCTGTCAGCGCATAGACCTCAAAGCGTTCCGGATTATTCCGAACGATATCCAAGGTCTGCGTACCGATGGAACCTGTACTTCCCAATATGGCGATGCGTTTCTTCACTTGCTGTCTTATGCCTTAAAATACGATTACTTCTTCCGGATTGATATTCTTGCCGTTCTGCCACAGTTCAAACAACAGGTCTTCTTTTTCGGAACAGATACCTATGCTTTCGCCTGCCTGAACGGCATCACCGACTTTCTTCAACGCTTTTCCTACATGTCGGTAGAGACTGACATAAGCGGCATGTTGCACCATGATGGTATAGGTGTTGTCTATTTCATAATTGACATATACCACCGTTCCGGCCAATACGGCACTGGCATTCTCGTCCTTAGGCGTACGGATACGAATGCCGCGCGGACTGTCATCCGAAAGGAAATGCCCTGTGATTACCCCGTTTGCCGGACGGAACATGGTATTAACCGGAGTCTTGGCCTGTATGTCAAACAACTGGAAACTATTTTTCTCCCTTGCTTCATACTGCGCCATATATTCTTCTGCCGCCTCACTCTTTGCGGCAAGCAGTTCTTCTCTCTTTACCAGCAACAAAGAGTCTACGGAGGGTACAGTATCAATCGTTTCTTCGCCTGCCACCACTTTCTGTACCATCTCTATATAACGATGATGCACTTCCAACTCCGTGCCCAGCGAATCCACTTTGGCAGATGCTTCCACCAGTTGTTGGCGCAGGTTCTCGGTGTAACCGGGAAGGATAGTCCGTATAGGCGTATAAACAATCAGCAAAGAAAGTAGCGCAACCGTCAAGAGGAACATCAGCGTGACCAATGTGAATGCAGTCAGCCACGTCAGACGGATATTCAGCACCGATTTCCATGTACTCACATCCATCAAACGAAGCAGATACGGATGCCGTATACGCTGCCAGAAACTCTCTTTTTGCCGGTTCTCTGCCATGCTTGCTTTGCTTTTATTTAAGTATCGTACAACCTTCGCAGGGTTTCAATTGTTTGAAGAAGTCGTTTCCTTTGTCATCCACCAGAATGAATGCAGGGAAATTCTCCACCTCTATTTTCCAGACGGCTTCCATTCCCAATTCGGGATATTCCACACATTCAATCTTCTTGATATTCTCCTGTGCCAGAATAGCGGCGGGACCGCCAATAGAACCGAGATAGAAACCTCCGTGCTTCTTGCAGGCATTGGTCACATCCATTGAGCGATTGCCTTTTGCCAGCATAATCAGGCTTCCGCCATTGTCTTGGAACTCATCCACATAGGGATCCATACGTCCTGCTGTTGTCGGTCCCATAGAGCCGCAAGGCATTCCTTCAGGCGTTTTGGCAGGGCCTGCATAATAGATAGGATGGTTCTTGAGGTATTCGGGCATTCCTTCTCCTGCATCCAAACGGGCTTTTATCTTGGCGTGCGCGATGTCACGGCCGACAATGATAGTTCCGTTCAGGCTGAGACGGGTGCCAATGGTATAGTTGGAAAGAATCTTACATACCTCTTTCATCGGCTGATTAAGGTCAATGCGTACCGCTTCACCTTCTCCTTGCTGCCTCAGTTCAGCAGGAATGAGTTCACCCGGATTGGTATCCATCTTCTCTATCCATATACCGTCACGGTTAATCTTGCACTTTATATTACGGTCGGCGGAGCAACTCACGCCCAGACCTATCGGACAACTGGCACCGTGACGTGGCAAACGAATCACACGCACATCGTGCGCCATATATTTACCGCCGAATTGGGCACCAAGTCCTATCTTATACGCCTCTTGCAGCAGTTGTTTCTCCAGTTCCACATCACGGAAAGCGCGTCCGGAGGCATTGCCTGTAGTAGGCAGACTATCATAGTAATGCGTTGAAGCCAGTTTGACGGTCAGCAGGTTCTTCTCCGCCGATGTACCACCGATAACAATAGCGATATGGTATGGCGGGCAGGCGGCAGTACCGAGACTCTTCATCTTCTCCACCAAGAATGGAATAAGGGTATCGGGATTCTGTATACGCGCTTTTGTTTCCTGATAAAGATACGATTTGTTGGCCGAGCCGCCCCCTTTTGTAACGCACAGAAAACGGTATTCATCGCCCTGCGTAGCCTCCAAATCAATCTGTGCAGGCAGGTTGCATTTGGTATTTACCTCGTCATACATCGTGAGTGGTGCATTCTGGCTGTAACGGAGATTGCATTGTGTGTAAGTATTGTACACTCCTTCGGAAAGGGCTTCTTCGTCCTCGTATCCTGTCCACACCTGCTGTCCTTTTTCACCGTGAATGATGGCGGTTCCTGTGTCTTGGCACAGCGGGAGTTGTCCTTTGGCTGCCACTTCGGCATTGCGCAGGAAGGTCAGTGCAACATACTTGTCATTCTCGCTGGCTTCGGGGTCGCGCAATATCTTTGCCACTTGCAGATTATGACTGCGGCGCAGCATGAAACTGACATCATGAAAAGCCTGCTGTGCCATCAGGGTCAGACCCTCTTTGGCTACTTTCAGAATGGTTTTTCCCTCAAACTCTGCCGTGGACACATAGTCTTTGGTCAGGAGGTAATACTCGGTCTCATCTTTGCCGAGTTGGAACATCGGTTCGTATTTGAATTCCATTATAGTATCTCTTTAAGTATTTCACTTACAGTCGGATGCGGGAACACTACCTGCTCAAACTCTTCAACGGTATATCCCATTCTTACGGCAAACGAGGCCGCTGCCACAAATTCCGAGCAGGGATTGCCGATCATGTGTACACCCAGAACGGTGTTATGCTTTGTATCCACAATCATCTTGCACAGTCCTGTTTCTCCCTCGTTTTCTGCAACAAATCGTCCGGAGAAGGTCATGGGCATTTTGCGTACCTCATGCGGTATGTCTGCCAAATCTTTTTCCAGCATACCCACACTGGCTATTTCCGGATTGGTGTAAACCACCGATGGTATTGCGTTGTAAGCGATACGCTGTACGGGTATGCGTTTCAGCATGTGCCCTACAGCCACTTCCGCCTGACGGCTTGCCACATGTGCCAGCATGATTTTGCCGGTCACGTCACCAGCGGCATAGACGTTCTTCAGATTGGTCTGCATCATATCGTTCACCACAATGCCGCGGTTGATTTCCATATCGGTCAGTGCTTCCAATCCCTGCATGTTGGCACGGCGGCCCACAGAGATAAGGATATGTTCGGCTTCAAGTGTGATAGCATCTCCTTCGGCAGGCTGCGCCGTCACTTTGTTGCCATCCAGCGACATCACTTTGGTATCAGTCATGATACGGATACCCGCTTTCTCGTATTTCTCGCGGAGGATAGCCACCACATCCTGATCCAGATTAGGCAGGATAGCCGGCATGGCTTCGATAACGGTCACAGGCACACCCAATTCGTGATAAAGCGTTGCAAACTCCATACCAATAACGCCACCGCCTACAATAATCATGGATGCAGGCAGGGTTTGTGCCGCCAGGGCTTGGGTGGAGTCCCATACCGCCTCATTGTCCTTTACGCCGGGAATAGGTGGAACGAAGTTGCTGGAACCGGTGCATATCAGCAGGTTCTCTGCCTCGTATTGTTCGCCATTGCAGGCAATGATGACTTGCTCGTCGGTACGGTTCACCACCTCGGCTACACCTGTCACTACGGTGCAACATTCGTTGTTCAGTTTCTGCTTGATACCGGCCACCAGTTTGCGCACCACTTTGTTTTTGCGTTGTGCTATCTTGGTGTAGTCAAACGTCACGCCTTCCGCTTTTACGCCGTATTTGTCGGCATGAACAGCATTGTAATACTGCTTGGCACTGTATAGCAGTGTTTTAGTCGGGATACAGCCCACGTTCAGACATGTGCCGCCAAGGGCATTCTGCTCAAACAACACCACTTGTTTGCCTTGTTTGGAAGCTTTTTCTGCTGCGGTATAGCCGGCAGGGCCGCCTCCGATGATTGCTAAAAAGTATTTCATATCTCTTTATATATTATATGTATTTTCAATTCAAGCCGCAAAGATACTGCTTTTTTTTCGAATATGCAAGTTTTTTGCAAAATTTTCTATACCCCTCCATATATAATGCAAAAAAGAGGCGAAATCTATCACCTGAAATGCAACTTTTTTGCATTTTTATTGCATTTTCTTTGTAATGCAATGATTATCAAACACCAATACCCCACAAATACATCTGTAACAGTAAAGAGTGCTAACGGAGTGGTCAGGTAGGCAGCCTCAAAATGGCAGTAACCCACCTGCGATGTGGTTAAGTTTCAGTGTTCCACGCCCCATGCGCGGAATCCCCTGTCGCTTCGGAGCATATATCCAACAACCCCTACGGGAGGAACTGAAAAGAAGTCTATCAGATTTCAATGGGGGCGCGGATAGATATCTATAAGAGAGAAGTTCCCATTGCTGAGGACTCCTCTCTTTCTTTTGGTTCTGCTATATTTCAGAGCGTTACTTTACCTCTGCACCTTGGGCGTTGTAAATCTTGCCGTCGGGGGTGGTGATATAGAGGTTGCCGTCGAGGAGGTATTTTGCGGCGCGGTCAGCGGGAGCGACAATCTCCTCAATGCCGGTTTGGTCTTCGAATGTGAAGGCGATTTCCGCATATTCGCTATCGTTTCCTTGGTCATCACATATTGCCTTTACTTTGAAAACACACTGGTCTCCAGACTGTAAGGTGGAGACGGTGATTCTGGCATTGTAGCAGCTACCTTCATATCTCTTTTGTTCGTTCACATAGAATTGGTACCACCAGGAGGTCTCTTCTCCACCCGGAGTCCAAGATATTTCCACCTCGTTTGCCGAAGGATAAGTCACTTTCAGATCTGTCGGCATCGGACATGGGGGAAGAGCGGCCGTCTTTACAGAGATGGGTGCGCTATAGTCGGAATAATGAGAATAGCCATAGTCAGCTTGGACAGTCACTTTATATTCCGTGTCGGGATTCAAACCTGTAATGGTCTCCGTTGTGGACTGACAGAACTTGTAACTAGACTGGCTGTCGTCGTCCCAACTCCGCTCAATCCTCCACGCCTCTTCAATTCCGGTGCCTGTCCAAGCGACGGTAACTTCTCTTGCTCCGGGTGTGCCTACCACGTGCAATCCTGTCGGTGCGCTGGGGAATTGGAAGGTCTGTTTCTCTATATAGGCACCTTTGTTTATTCCGTTGTCATAGGGTGCTTCGCAATCCGCGAGGAGATAAACTCCGGTACAGGTACCATTTGTTCCGGCTCCGAGAGCGTGCGCGCCGCCATAGGCCTTGACATTCGCACAAATTCCGATGGTCACTGTGCCGCAAGCGGCATCTTTTCCTCCGCCTATGCCGGCGGCGCCGGTACCTCCGGTGGCATCAATCGTACCTTCTGCTATCACGATGTTCCCGCAATCGATACCGCTTCCTCCACCGATACCGGCACCGGATGTTTTCGTCAGAGCTTCTAATGACCCTTCGCCGTTGATGACCAGCGTGCTTCCTTTCGGCACATAGATACCCGGGTACTGGACATAGAAACTTCTTACCTTATTGCTTCCTTCGAGTGTAATAGTGGCATCGCCCAGACAGGTCAGTCCGGCATGTTTGCTTCCGGAGATATTACTGCCGTTGATGGTGGCATTATTCAGACTAACATTTGCTCCTTCCCTTACAGCCACCTTGTGATCGCCGGAGAGGGTGCCGGTGATGACCATATTGTTTGTGGCAGCCACAGGGTGCTCCACTTTCGACAGATCGCCGTCCCAGGGTTGGTAGGTGAAGTATCCGGGATAATCAGCACCATCATCCGGTGAGGCGTAGTCTCCATTGGTGACAGAGGATGTGAATTTGGTACCGAAACCACCTTCCAGTCGGGTACAGCCGCTAAACATATTGGTGGATGTTGTTACCCCAATCGACCAGTTGATGGCATTATAAATCGTCGTTAGGCGCGAGCAAGAAGCGAACATAGAAGTTGTGTTCTTCAGTTTTTTAGGATTGAACGAACGTAAGTCCAGTGTGGTCAACATGCTGCAACCGTTGAACATATACTGCATGTCCGTCACTATCTGTGTGTTGAAGTTGGAGAGGTCGAGCGTCTTCAGACTGCTGCAACCGTTGAACATGTACTGCAGATTGGTCACATTGGCGGTGTTGAATCCGCTCACATCCATAGATGTTAGTTTGCTGCAGCCACTAAACATGGAGTGCATTCGTGTCACATTGGATGTGATAAATTTGGTTTTGTCAATCTTTATTTCTGTCAAATTCGAGCAACCGGAGAACATCGAACTCATTGAGGTGACGTTTCTCGTATCAAACGAAGAAAGATCCAGTGTCGTCAAGGATTCACATCCGCTGAACATTCCGGTCATATTCGTGACGGTTACTGTATTGGGCTCAAAGGCAGTGCCGAGACATGTGATGTCTGTCAAAGCTTTGCAATTGTCGAACATATAGGACATGTCTCGAACCAATTCCGTGTGCGGTTGATTCCAATATACTTTTTTTAGAGCCTTACAACCGCTGAACATACTTGACATATCTGTTACATATATAGTAGCCATGTAGGAGATGTCAATAGTTTCCAAAGACTCACATCCAAAGAACATGTAACTCATATCGGTTACGTTTGTCCAATTCACATAATCTCTCAATCCTTCTATCGTTTTGAGACTTTTAAAACCGTCGAACCAGTGGCTGGTGCTGCGAAGGTCATTATAGTCCTTAACATATAGACCAATTGTCACTTTCGTAATACCTGCCAGGATGTCAGCGTTGTATGCATTCTGCCAGTTTGTCACGTAACTGGGATGGCTGTCATAATATTCATTGTAATTGATGTACAGCGTTTTTTTGTCGGACGACAAGTAGGCATAGAATTTAGGAGTATCTGCTGCCGCCAGTCGTTGCACGCCAAGGACGGTAAGCATCATCAGCGCGAGGAAGAATAAGAGATTTTTTTTCATAAGCATTTATTGGCCGTTATATCCCATCGCCCCATCGGTTTTAACATTTGAATAATTTGTCGTTTTGAGTTATATTTTAGTCTTACTATTACTACAAATAACGTGAGCCAACTGCTATTGGTTCATTCGGGCTACCACACCCACTCTTTCCAAATAAGCAGAAAGCCCACGCTATAAACGTGAGCGTTTCGCATTATTCTCGGAAAAGAGTTTTTCAAAGTGGTAGTTTGAATGAATCCTCAAATAAAGCAAACGCTTTTTATCCATTTGGCGCACGCTTGCGCTCTGTCCTCCTGTTTAACGTCAGTGAGTGACGGCTCATTTTTTTACACTGTTGAGCCCAGTGCCCTCAGGTTTAACGTCCGTGAGAGAGGGACGAGAGGTTTCATTTTGCCATTAACTGGCGCTGTAGGCTGCCGATAGTGGCACAATGGATAATAGGCATATCTCCTGCCGAATGTTGACGCGGCAAGAAACGCCCCTTCGTTACAGCAGAGAGCATCTTCTCTACGAACGGTTCGAGATTGATCAAGTCCACATGCATATCACTATGCGTGAGGTTGTAAAGTTCGTCTGCCGCAGAACGGGAGATTTGCGCCACCCCACTCATGTCCAACAGATATTCGTTGGTCGGCACCAAAGAAGCGGCTAAACGCTCCATCATCTGACGCGTATGCAATTCAGCGCCATATTGCTCTTGTATATTGATAATCTGCTTCATACTAACTCATGTATTTATAAAGGTTAAAACCATCAGGCACTTGTGCCGGGATACGAACCATAATCATTGTACCTTTGAAATCAATCTCCGGCGGCAGGGCAAGAATCGCCCGCTTGTTCGGCACATCTAACATCAGCGCATTACCGGAAAGTACGGCAAACTCCCCATGCAAACCGTCCACTACCATCTTCATGTTCGATGAGATGCCATAGCCTCGGTTCTCCGTATCCGGCAAGTTCTTTACCGAATAGCCGTTTTGTGCAAGATTAAGTGCCTCAGCATCGCTATCCCCCAACTTGTCAAGGTGTTTCTGCGCGGCGACGTAACTACCATAAATAGTAATGCCAAAGTCAGCAATCAGGATCTCTATAGTTTTGGCAACTTGGTTGTACGTGAGATACACATAACCTTTGTCCGCTTGTGCGTGTTGCTGAATATTACAAATCAATTCGTCCAACAAGTACGTCAATGGCATATTAAGCAATTGAAGCGTATCCGGACAATAAGGCGTAAGATGCTCTTTCAGTTTGGCTATCACCTGCGCCGTTGACTCATCGTCCAAGGAAAACGGGATAACCAGTGTAGTTGTTTGACCATGAAAAACAGATATCATGGCTTGCAAGAAAGGTTCTGCCGACACCGTTTGATTGCCTTTGGTAACGCAATCAAAGAACGCCGACAAAGTGTCTTCCAATGAAAATATGTCCGTGCTGTTCGTCATATCTTGGCAAATTCGCTGCAAAGGTACTGCTTTTTTTTGATATATGCAAATAAATCCGCATTTTTTTTGCGGATTTATTGCTGAACTAGTGAGACTAGTGTTCTAGTTTGAATAGTCGGACTATTGTTTCCGGCCTTTGGCAGGCTTTCCTCTGCTTTTCGTTGGCTTAATAACCTACTAATAACCCAATAATCACCCAATAATAACCCAGTAATAGCCTAATATTCATTCGAGAGATAAGAGATAAGAGTGAAGAGTTAAGAGCTAAGAGTCAAGAGTTAAGAGTGCTATTCGGTGGTGATGGCGCCTTGATAGGTGCAAGCGATGCCACCAAAAGAACAAGAAAGAGCCAGTTCGTCCGGTGTGACAGTACCTTGCAAATCCGTTACCGTATATTTAGAGACCGGAGCATTACGCACCATTGGTACAATACCATTCCCCGCAAAAGTAATCTGTTCTTCCGTCCGGATATACGAGACATCGGGAATCACCAAACTAATCGTCACCGGCATCCGAGAAGAAAAGGATACATCGTAAAGATAAATATCCATCACATTCCCTTCTTTCAATTTGGCTTCCGCGCGCACATTGTCCATCGTAAACTCCTCACTTGGCACCGAAACAAGGCCATAAGCCGTAACCGTCACTTCCTCAAAAGGTGGAGGAGCAGGCATTTCCGGGTCATCGTTTTTGCTTTTTTCGCAGGCTACAAACAGTAGCGCCATTGCGACGAGAGATAAAATCTTTTTTGTCATAATGTTAGAAATTTATATGTTAATATGTATGGTTGCTCCCCATTCACGCGGTCTCCCCCGCTGCAAGAAATCATTGTCCATCGACCGGAAATAAAAGACATCGTACTTCGTAGCAGTGAGGTTCCGCCCCCACAACTGCAGTTGGACATAGTTCCAATCCAAGGTGAGAGTAGCCGCCAACAGTCCATAGAAAGGCTGCCAACAATCGTTCTGTTCTTTCCAATAGATGCGCCCGATGCCCTCTCCTTTGAGCGATAAAGAGATAGTATTCAGCGCCTTGTGTCCGACCGAATATCCCGCCATGACAAGTCCATGCGCAGTATGTTGCGGCGCATACGGGATGAACTTGCCTGCATAATCCCCTATCCCATCGTTGAAATCAATGAAGCGGGCATCCGTAAAACCGTACGAGAGATTCAAAAGTCCGAACCAACGACTACAAGTCCATCGGTATTGCAACGCCGCTTCCGTTCCCCACGAACGGGCACGCGCCGCATTGGCCATCATGCGCCCCGTGGTTTTGCCATTGGGGAAAACGGTCACTTGCTTGTCCTCGCAAAGGATATAGAAAGCATCCAAGTCTATTTTCAGCCCGTCAACTGGCGTGAAATGTGCGCCAAGTTCAAAAGTCCAATCCGTTTCAGGGCGATACTTGGTGATAGCGACATCCGAAAAACGCGCATCTGTCATCTTGAGATGCATACCCATATCGGCAGCAAGATTATTCATCACCTGATTCTGCGTAATAGTACTGAATATCTGCGGGTTATATCCACCTGCCCTGTAGCCCTTCGCCGCATAGGCATAGAAAGTCGCCCACCATGTGTTGTAAGACACGGCAAGACGCGGCAAGACTTGGAAATAGGTTGCACTCTGCACGCCCCGCATCTCCGTATGTAAGGCCTGATAATCCGTCATCAGCATGGTAAATCGATAAGAGATATCCGCTGTACTAAGGTAACGCATACGCGTGTGCTCAATATCCAGACGCACGCCCGCATTGATATGCCAATTGCCCAATCGAAAATGGCTTTGATGATACACCGCTGCACCGGCATTGAAGAACGCAAAATCACTATAGATGGGCAGTGAGGCATTGCTTATCTCAATAGAATCAGAAGGGAAAACAGTCTGAATACCACGGTTGGCGTTGGCAAGGATAAGCGTTTCAATGCCTTCACGCATAAAAGTGACCGGTGCATGCATGGTGTTGGACTTGCAGAAGCCGTTCAGCCCCACCGTCCATTCATACCACTTGCAAGGCTTGGGCGCATACAGCAAGGCATCCAGTGAAGCCGAATGCTGATGCTGCTTCTGATTCAAAGTGAAGATATCCGCACGCGTGTAATCCTGATCCATGCGCATATCATCACGCATAAACTGATAACTGCCGCTGAGCAGAAGGCGGTAGCCATCATGCTTGTATTCGGCACGAATGGACGGCATCAGCACCAAACGCCCATATTCAGACGGGCGATTAAAGTCAATACGCCCCGTTTCCGCGTCGGCATAGGGGAACGCCCCCTGCTCCAACCAATCGAAAGAAACAGTCCCCGTCAAGCGCCATTCGTCCGTAGGACGACTATCCAGCACCAAACGTCCACCCGCCTGCTGCCCACGGTCAATCTTTTTGCCATCAAAAGCATTCGTGTAAAAGCCATCCGTACGATGGTAACGCAC
>JAGCEW010000028.1 GCA_017650465.1 Paludibacteraceae bacterium | reverse complement strand
GGTCAGCAGCACGTACCAAAGCTTCGTCTTTCAATATCCCGCGTACAGCCATCAGCGTCAGTACAAGGCAGATGAGCGGAATACACGAACCGAACAGCAAATCCCATTCCCGTGCCACATTGTGTTTGCCAAACCATACATCAGTCCTTTGTCCTTTTTACTTTCCCATAGTACGAGGGCTTTCTTACCTTTGTGGGAGTCGTAGAATGCCTTAAGTTTCTGCTCGCTTATCGCGTGGAGGATACGACTGCGGCGTTGGCGTTCTTTCATCGGGACGACGGGCAAGTCCATCTCCAACATCCGCGTGTTAGCACGTTCGGAGTAGGTGAAGACGTGTAGTTGGCTCACAGGCAATGCGTTCACGTAGTTGACGTATGTCTGGAAGCGCTCTTCTGTTTCGCCACGAACACCCACCATACAATCCACACCGATAAAAGCGTCCGGCATCACTTCGCGAATGTGTCGAATCCGCTCGCTGAATAAGGCCGTGTCGTAGTGACGATGCATAATTTTTAGCACTTCGTCCGAACCGGACTGCAAAGGTATATGAAAATGCGGAGCAAAGTGATGACTTTGTGCCACGAAGTCAATGATTTCGTCGCTTAACAAATTAGGTTCGCACGAAGATATACGAACACGGAAATCGCCGTCTATGGCATCCAACGCCCGCAAAAGGTCAATAAACCGTTCATTTGTCGTACGTCCGAAATCACCAATGTTCACGCCCGTAAGGATGATCTCTTTCGCACCCTCTGCCAACGCTTTCTTTGCTTCGTCCACCACCTCATCAATAAACGGATTGCGTGACCGGCCACGAGCCATAGGAATTGTGCAGTAGGTGCAGAAATAGTTACATCCGTCTTGCACTTTCAGGAAACAGCGTGTGCGGTCGTCTTTCGAATAAGCGGGAACAAACTTGTCTTCGGCTTTCAGCACCACGCGATCCACCTCTGCCATCGCACTTATCTCTTGCGGCTTGAGGCGGGCATAACAACCTGTTACTATAATCCGAGCGTTGGGATTTTCTCTCCTTACGCGGTGGATGGCTTGACGGTCTTTGTGGTCGGCTGTGTCGGTGACGGAACAGGTGTTCACGATCACAAGATCCGCTTCTTCGCCATTTCCGGCACGTTGATGCCCTTTGGCAAGCAAAGTGTTCATCAACTGGCTGGACTCAGCAAAGTTCAACTTGCAGCCTAATGTCACGATACGTATCTTCATCTTTTGTGCGGTCTGTTCCTTTTCGGCTACAAAGGTAGTGTATTTTTCCGATATACACAATTTTTTGTATTTTTTTTGTTTGGTATTTGCATATTTTTGAAAAAAGTAGTACCTTTGCAGCCGCAAAGAGTGTGTAAATCGTTTTGCAGAGTAAGAAAATCGTAAAATCTTTAAACCCCGAAATAATATGCAAACAATTCAAAGTTATGTGGAAGCCAACCGTTCGCGCTTCAGGGAAGAGTGGGCTTCGCTCATTCGTATCCCCAGTGTCAGTTGTCAGGAAGAGCACAAGTCGGATATGTTGCACTGTGCAGAGCGGTGGGTGGAACTGCTCCTCCAAGCCGGTGCCCACCTAGCAGAAGTGATGCCCTCAGATGGCAATCCCTTTGTCTATGGTGAATATCGGTGCTCTAAGCCGGACGCACGTACGGTGTTGGTGTACAGCCACTACGATGTGATGCCTGCCGAACCGCTCGACTTGTGGAAAAGCAATCCTTGGGAACCCGAAGAGCGCGACGGACGACTCTATGCGCGCGGTGCCGACGATGACAAAGGACAAGCGATGATCCAGGTCAAAGCGTTCGAATATCTGGTGAAAAACAACCTGATGGAATGTAACGTCAAGTTCATCTTCGAGGGCGAAGAAGAAATAGGTAGCCCATCGCTGGAAGCTTTTATCGGCAAACACAAAGACTTGCTCAAATGCGATATCATTCTTGTCAGCGACACCTCTATGATCGGTAAAGAAACACCTTCTTTGACCACCGGTTTGCGCGGTTTGGCTTATTGGGAAGTGGAAGTCACAGGGCCTAACCGCGACTTGCATTCCGGTCATTTCGGCGGGGCGGTGAAGAACCCGATCAATGCGCTCTGTGAGATGATGTCACAAGTGGTGGACCACAAAGGACGTATCACCATCCCGCATTTCTACGACCGTGTGCTGCCTATCCCGCAAGAAGAACGCGAGATGATCGCATGTATCCCCTTCGACCAACAGGCCTACAATCGTGCCATCGACATCGATGAGGCGGTGGGCGAAGAAGGGTATTCCACCCTCGAACGCAATTCGTGCCGACCCACCTTTGATATCTGTGGTATCTGGGGCGGATATACCGGAGAAGGTAGTAAGACGGTCCTTCCCTCCAAAGCCTATGCCAAAGTGTCGTGCCGACTGGTCGCTGACCAAGATCACGAAGAGATATCCCAACTCTTTGCCGACTATATGCAGACCATCGCACCACGGGGCGTTCGCGTCAAAGTGACACCGATGCACGGTGGACAAGGCTATGTGTGCCCCATCGATATCCCCGCGTATAAAGCCGCTGAGAAAGGGTTCGAACTGGCATTCGGCAAACGTCCTTTGGCTGCCAGACGAGGCGGAAGTATACCTATTATATCCTCTTTCGAACAGATACTCGGCGTGAAAACCATCCTTATGGGCTTCGGACTCGAACAAAACGCCATCCACTCGCCCAACGAATCGATGGATCTCGAAGTCTGGGAAAAAGGTGTTATTGCTGTAACAGAGTTCTATAGACAATACGCAAAATGAAAATTCTTATCATCGGGCGCGGCAATGTGGGGCTCAATTTGGAAAATGCCTTCCGCCAAAAAGGTATAGATGTCAATGCGGTCTCCTCTCGTGAATGCCTGGCTGAACTTCCCAAGACTGCAGATGTGTATATCTATGCCGTCCGCGATAGTGCCTTGCGCGAAGTGGTCAGCCGTGTCTCCGTCCAACCCAGGGCGCTCCATCTTCATACATCCGGTACGATGCCGATAGATGTCTTTGGTGAAGATAAACCTCACGCTGGGATATTCTATCCTTTCCAGACCTTCTCCAAAGAGCGGATGGTCGATTTCTCCGAAGTGCCTGTCTTCATCGAGGCGCGAGGTATAGACGATATTAGTGCCGTTTATACGCTTGCACTCTCCATCACCAACCGAGTATATGAAGTCACGCAGCAAGACCGGGAGAAACTGCATCTTGCCGGTGTGTTGGTCAACAACTTCCCCAATTACCTCTACCACATGGCGTACGAACTCTTGAAGGGCACACACGTCCCATTCAAAGCACTCTTCCCGCTGATGGAGGAAACGCTCCGCAAACTTCATACCTTGACGCCCCAAGAGGCGCAAACAGGACCGGCACGCAGACACGATACAAATGTGATGCAACACCATCTCAGCCTTTTGCCCGAAGACGAACAACAGCAAATCTATAGGATCCTTTCTGATGCCATAGCAAAAAAATACCAATAATATGCAATCCGAAATAATCACCATAGGCGACGAGTTGCTTATCGGACAAGTGGTAGACACCAATTCCGCTTGGATGGCGCAACGCCTCAACGAGATAGGGGTCGAACTCAAGCAAATCACCTCCGTACACGACGACGAAGCACATATCCGACAAGCACTCGACGAGGCTTTCTCACGTGCCGATATCGTATTCACCACAGGCGGACTCGGACCCACAAAAGACGACATCACCAAACACGTCCTCGCATCTTATTTCAATACACACCTCGTGGAGAGTCATACCGTCAAAGAGCACATCCTCCAACTCTATCAAAATCGTCCCGATGTGCTCAATCGTCTCACCGCTACACAGTGGTTGGTCCCCGAAAAAGCCTTAATTTTGGAGAACAGGGTAGGGAGTGCTCCGTTGATGGTTTTTTCGCAGAACGGAGGTAAAAATCAGCAACAATACCTCTTCGCAATGCCTGGTGTGCCTTATGAAATGAAAATAGCAATGGAGGAACAGATACTTCCGTTCCTATCCCAACATATCCTTTCGGGCGCGAAAAAACAGATCACGCATCGCACTATTATGGTCTCCGGTATACCCGAATCGTCACTCGCCATTGTCTTGGAGAAATGGGAATCGGACTTGCCTACCAACATCCGTTTGGCCTACCTCCCCAAAGACGGAACGATTCGTCTCCGGCTATCCGGATATGGCGTCGAGCCCGAACAAGTGGACTACGAATTGCACCAAATGAAGGACTTGGTCAAGGAGTGGCTCGTCGCCGAACAAGACCTTCCTTTGGAAGTCCTACTCGGTGAACAACTCAAAGCCAAAAAGGCGACTATTGCAACGGCGGAGTCCTGTACAGGGGGCAAGCTCGCAGCCTTGCTCAACAAGCATCCTGGCAGTTCAGCGTTCTACAAAGGCTCTGTTGTCGCTTATAGCAATGAGGTGAAACATAATGTACTGGGCGTCAACGCCGACGACCTCAATCGCTACGGAGCGGTTAGTGAACCTGTCGTCCTTCAAATGGCGGAAGGTGTCAGGCGTTTGCTGAACACGGATTATGCCATCGCCACTTCGGGCATCGCTGGACCGGATGGCGGATCGCCGGAAAAGCCGGTCGGAACGGTCTGGATGGCTTGGGCAACGCCCACGGGTACTTGTGCCGAATGTTTCCATCTTGGCTCCTTGCGCGAACAAATCACCGACAGAGCCTGTATGAAAGCACTCATACGACTCCTACAATCATTCCGCTAAACTCCTCTTTGCCTCGGTCTTGCCTGCGGTTAGCCTGCTGTTTTCAATGTATGCTCAATGTATGCTCAATGGATGCTCAATGGATGCTCAATGGATGCTCAATGTATGCTCAATGAATGCTGAATGGATGCTCGAGCATATTTCGCCGATATCTCAACGGTTTCTCAACGATATCTCACCAAGAGAAAACTTGTCCTTCCTCCTTTCAATTTTCAATTTTCACCTTAAAAAATTTGCACAATTCAAAAAAAAGTAGTACCTTTGCGGCCTGTTTAAAAATAGATGGTATGAAAAAGGCAATTATTTGGTCAAGTGTAGTCGTTGTGCTGGCCTTGGCTGCGTTCATTTTTGTGAAGTTCTTCTACGTTTACAGCGAAGGCGTTAACGAGGGCGATATCAACTACTTCCAGCGCGAAGGCTTTATCTTCAAGACCTACGAGGGAAAGATGATTCAAACCGGTTACAACAGCCGAAACTCCAACGCTACAATCCAGTCCAACGAGTTCAAGTTCTCGGTGGTGGATAGCAAAGTGGCAGAAGATCTCCAAGCCACATCCGGTAGGCAGGTGAAATTGCATTGGCAACGCTATTTGGGTACACTGCCTTGGCGTGGAAACAGCCAGTACGTGGTGACAAAAGTGGTGTCTTCCCAAAAGAAAACATCCGTCTCCGAACAGGAACTGCTGCCAGATATACCGCAGTAAAAGAAGGATATAGCAAGAAATAAAAGAAGGTTCTTTATGTTAACCAACCCTGAAGATAATTTCATTAAGTTTTACGAGCGTTCCTTTCGCTCGCATTGGGATTTGCCGGCACTGACCGACTACGGAACGACCAATACGCTCACGTACGGCGATTTGGCTAACCACATTGCCCATCTGCACCAATTGTTTCACCTGTGCGGAATAGAACAGGGCGACCGTATTGCCGTAATGGGACGCAACAACTGTAATTGGTGTACCGTCTATCTGGCCACAATCACGTATGGCGCTGTTATCGTGCCTATTTTGCAAGATTTCAAGGCGAACGATGCACTTCACTTGCTCAACCACTCCGAGTCCAAACTCTTCTTCGTTACCGATGCTATCTGGGAAGGATTTGAACTGGAAGATATAGAAACAGTACAAACGGTATATTCCCTGACCGATTTCCACATCATCGCTTCGCGTGGTGAGACGCAAGAGATCACTTACGCTCACGCTGTGCAGTTGCACGAACAGCAATATCCGAACGGCTATACAGCAAAGGATGTACACTATATAGAACGCGGCAACGATACCTTAGCGTCGATCAACTATACGTCAGGCACCACAGGTTTCTCCAAAGGAGTGCTCACACCAGCTAATGCGTTGGCGGGAAATGTCAAATACGGTATCGAATCGGGGCTCGTCTTCCCTGGCTGTCGTCACGTGGTGTTCCTTCCTTTGGCACACGCCTTTGGCTGTGCATTCGACTTCCTCAGCGCACTCGCTGCCGGAGGACACTCGTACCTCATCGGACGGACTCCTTCACCGAAAATTCTGCTCCAGGCCTTTGCAGAGGTGAAGCCGACACTCATTCTGTCAGTGCCTCTTATTCTGGAGAAGATATACAAGAAACAGATAGCCCCTCAAATCAGTCGTGCTCCGATCTCTTGGGTGCTGAAAGTGCCGTTCCTGGACGAAGTGGTCCTCGCGTCGATCCGTGAGAAACTGATGGCCGCATTCGGAGGTGAGTTCTCACAGATTATAATAGGTGGTGCCCCGCTGAATGCGGATGTAGAAGCATTCTTGCGTCGCATCAAGTTCCCTGTGTCGGTCGGCTATGGTATGACCGAGTGTGCTCCGCTTATCAGTTTCACTCCTTCGGATAGATACAAGCAATTCTCTTGCGGACAAGTCTTGCCAGGACTGATGCAAGCCAAGATAGACCATCCTGACAAGGATGGAGTGGGTGAGGTGCTCGTGAATGGGGAGAATGTCATGCAAGGCTATTACAAGAACCCCAAAGCCACACGTGAGACCTTTACCCGTGACGGCTGGCTCAAGACCGGTGACTTGGGATATATAGACGAAGACGGTTTCCTCTTCCTCAAAGGACGTAACAAAACGATGCTTCTTGGTCCCAACGGACAAAACATCTATCCCGAAGAGATTGAGGCCAAACTCAACAACCTCCCTTATGTGATGGAATCTATCGTCCTTCAGCACGAAGACCATCTGGTGGCGTTGGTTTGTCCTGACTACGAAATCATCGACGCCAACCATCTGACAAGAGAACAATTGGATGAGGCGATGGAGGAAAACCGCAAAGCCCTGAATGCAATGCTTGCCAACTATGAGCAAGTAGCCAAAATAAAACTCTATCCGCACGAGTTCGAGAAAACGCCGAAACGTTCGATCAAGCGTTTCCTTTACACCTCTATGGTGGACGAATAAATACTACGAAGGATGAATATATGTATCGATCAAGGCAATTCGCGCACCAAAGTGGCACTATTTGATAAGGATGGAAAACTTGTCAAACACTTAATGTACAAGCAGTTCTCCTCAGTGGATGTGGAGCGATTGTTCTCGTTGTACCCCGCCTTGACGAACAGTATTATATCGTCGGTTGTTAATCTGGAACCGGCCTTGGTAAATGTGCTTCACCGCTTGAGCGAGCGTTTCATCCTCTTCGACCACCACACGCCTGTGCCTATACAGAACGACTACGAGTCACCCGAAACGCTTGGACAAGATCGTCTGGCCGCTGCGGTAGGTGCAGCCACGTTGTTCCCGCAAACCGATTTGCTCATCGTTGATGCCGGATCGGCCATTACCTACGATGTCGTTACCGCCGAAGGACATTACTTGGGCGGCAATATCGCGCCGGGAATAAAAATGCGTTTCAGTTCGTTGCATCAACTGACCAAGAAACTGCCTCTGGTGGATGTGGATGAGAACTCGCTGATACCCCTGTTTGGGAAAAACACACAGGATGCCATATCGGCCGGTGTGGTGCGCGGCGTTGCGTATGAGGTGAAAGGCTACATCCAGACGCTCTCGAAACGCGGACGCAAATCACAGGTGGTGCTGACTGGAGGAAATGCACCCTTTATCCTCAATCACGTGAAAGCAGCTATCCATCACGAACGGAATTTGGTGCTCATCGGACTCAATACCATATTGTCCCATAATATAGAACGCTCATAACAAACCAACAATAGTAAATATCCCTATGCAAGTCAATAGAACCGCATTATTCACAATATTGTTTATTTGGAGCCTTTCCTCTTTGGCACAAAATTCCACATCCTCTCCTTCCTCACGTTTTGGCTACGGAGAGATGGTGGATAATATCCCAACGGCTTATCGTGCGATGGGCGGCGTTTCCACAGGACTTCGTACGGCCTCTGCCATCAATCCCTCTCAACCGGCTTCTTACACGGCTTGCGACAGTATGTCGTTTATGTTCGACATCGCGGGTAGTGTGATGTGGACCCAATACAAAGACAGCAACGGTGCACGCAATCGTGCCAACGGAAATTTGGAATACGTAACGGTTCAGTTCCCCATCTGGAAGCAACATATTGCCTTCTCAGCCGGTGTGATGCCCTATAGCGTTGTTGGCTATAATTTTGCCCTTCGGAATAAAACCGAGCAAGGGTCACACGCTTATACGGTACAATACGCGGGCGAAGGAGGAATCACACAGGTTTATGGTGGTTTGAGTTTCAATATCCTCAATTGGGTAGCGCTGGGTGCTAATTTCTACTATATGTTCGGCGATGCGACCAACGTGACATCCCTTTCCTTTGATGAATACAACCTTACCGGTGTGATGATGTACCGAAATATGCACGTCAGTTCCTTCCGCTTCCGCTATGGTTTACAGGCTTTTCATACTTTTGCCGATAATCACGAAGTGGTGTTGGGCGCCGTGTTTGAAAATCGTAGTCGCTTGCGTGGAACATACTCTCAATACGAATTGATGACACTTGACACAATCCCTGTGGATCAGGACGGTTTCCAAGTGCCAATGTATTATAGTGTAGGTGTTAGTTACGGCTATGCACAGCGTTTGCTTGTGGCGGTTGACTACAGTTGTCACGCGTGGAGCAAGGCCGACTACTTCGGCGCAAAAAATAGTTTCTCTGATCGTCATCGTTGTGCGTTGGGTCTTTCCTATCGCCACAATCCTTTCGCCCGCAACTATGCGCATCGGATGACGTGGCGTGTGGGGGCGTCCTTGCAAGACTCGTATGTGCGGCAAAAGAACATATATGACTTCTCTGTAACGATGGGACTGGGTTTCCCGTTCCGCACTACGGCTACAATGCTGAACTTTGCAGTAGAGTACAATCGCCGCAAGTCCATCGAGAACCTTGTAGAGAACAACCTCAAATTCACGATTGCGGTCGGAGTAAACGAGAGTTGGTTCTTCAAACGTAAGTTATAAAGAAGGCCTCTGAAATCACTTTGGCATACATTTTGTAAGGAAATAAATAGAAAAACCTCAAAAAATATGAAAAAGACATTATTTGTTATCGCTCTTTGCGCAACATTGCCGCTTGTAGCAGCGAATACAACGACGAGTTGTATCCCGTCTCACAAGTCTGCCGGTGTATCGGCGGACGAACAAGAACCCACCATTTCGGATGAATGCCGTAAGAATGTGTCTCTATTTCACGAGAACGTTCGTGGCAAGCAATTCGAGATAGCGTACGAACCTTGGATGGCTGTGTACACCGAATGCCCGAATGTAAACAAGTCGGTCTATACGGATGGTGCGAAGATCGTGGACTATTTCTATGCCAAAGCCAAAGCGGAAAACAATACGGAAGAAATGAAACGTTTGGCAAATCTTGCTTTGGAGATGTGCGACAAACGTATCAAATATTTCGGGGATGACCCCAAGTATCCAGTTTCCTATATACTTGGCGAAAAGGGCTTGGAGTATATTGAGCATTTCCCGGAAGATGAACTCAAAACGAGTGCCTATGGTTGGTTGAAAGAATCCATTTCCGGTTTGCAAAGCGGTTCCAAGATCACCGTATTGGTAGAGTTCTTTAAGCTCAGTTATGGTATCTATCGTTCTAATCCGGAGCAATATGCAGAGCAGTTCATTGCCGACTATACGATGGTGAACAGTTATCTTACCGCTATTGCTGAAAATCCGAAGAGCAAGAACGCTACAGCAGCTGCGTCCAACAAAGGCTTTGTGGATGAAATGTTTGCCTCATCCGGTGCTGCCGATTGCGACAAGATGGATCAACTCTACGCTTCGTATGTGGAAGCCCACGGAGATAATTTGGAAAAGATGCTTAATCTGATGAGTCTGTATAAACGCGTCAACTGTACAGAGTCGGAGGTTTATTTTGCCGCTGCAGAAAAGGCGCATCAGATGCATCCTACGGAAGAATCAGCTGCCGGCTGTGCAAAGATGTGCTACAAGAAAGAGGATTGGAAAGGTGCTTTGAAATACTATCAAGAAGCCATTAGTCTGATTGAGGAAGCAGACGATGAAGATAAG
>JAGCEW010000027.1 GCA_017650465.1 Paludibacteraceae bacterium | reverse complement strand
GCACGACGAAGAACGTGTGTTCTTCAAGACCAAGTTCTGGGGCTACGAGAACCTGAAGACCGACGAGACCGCCCGCTGCCAACGCATAGCCGGTGTGCTGGGCTTCCAATGCCTGATGAGGGGTCCGCAGATGTTCTATCACTTCCAGGAGCTGGGATTCGACTACTCGAAGTTTATGAACAAAGACGGCAAATGGGGCAGCGATAAAGACGATGACTATACGACCAAAGACAACAACGGCAACATCATCAAGATTGGCGGTAAATACGGCGTAACGCCGCAAACAACCAACGAGGTGAAGATGGAAGCCAAAGCGCGTCCGGAAGAAAAAGGCTGGATGAACGAAAGCAATATCCGTATGCAACAATGCCGTCGCATCGGCAAAATCATACGCCTGCGCACCCAACTGCTGCCCGACGTGTTCACAACAAGCAACTACACGTACGACGTGGGCAACGGAAAAGAAGTGCGGTGGATGCGCTACGGCAACAATGTGTATGCCGTGGTGAACTACTCGCCCAACCAGACGAAAACAGTGACTCTGCCCGCAGGCACATGGTACGACTATCTGGACGGCGGAGACGCCAACACCACCTATACGCTGCAACCCGGAGAGATAAAAGTGTTCACGGGCAATGATTTGGCAGGTCTGGAAGAACTGGAAGCAGAAACGATAGGGACAAACAAAGCCCTGAAAGTGCTGCAAGACGGACAGATATACATCATCCGCGACGGTGCGACCTACGATATCACGGGTAGAAGGATGTAAACGATGAGCGAGGCCAAACGATACGAACGGGACGACCTGCAGACGGCATTGCGCGTATTGCGGCAAGGTGGCATCATCCTATACCCCACCGATACGATCTGGGGCATAGGTTGCGATGCGACGAATGAAGAAGCCGTGCAACGCATCTACCGACTGAAACAGCGTGCGGACAGCAAATCGATGCTTGTGCTACTGGATGGTGCAGGCAAACTGCAAGGGTATGTGGACGAGATACCCGAGACCGCAGACATGCTGCTGGATGCAACCGACCCGAACTACCGAGATGCACGACCCGAAGCCGAACAACGGCCACTGACTATCATCTATCCCGGTGCCAAAAATATTGCGCCGTCACTTATAGCCGAGGACGGCAGCATAGGCATACGCATCACGTCGGAACCATTTACCCGCGCGCTGTGCGAACAACTGCACCGACCCATCGTATCCACCTCCGCGAACATAAGCGGGCAACCCGCAGCAAAGATATTCCGCGAGATAGCAGACGAGATAAAACAAGGTGTGGACTACGTGTGCCATTTTCGCCAAGACGACGAGACACCGCACAAACCGTCCGCTATCATTAAAGTGAAGAAAGACAACACCTTTGAAGTAATCCGCTAATGACACGCTATCGGAAATATCAGTGGCTGCACATCGCTATGGATGCTGTTTCAGCCGTGGTCGTGTGGATAGGCTTTCTTCTGTTTCGATGGCTTGTTTACGAAGGGCGCGTGCTGTCGACCGATACGGTATTGATTCCGGCCTTCGGTTTCTGGAAGCCGTTGGTGCTCTATCCGCTGGCTTGCTTGGTGATCTACTATCTGTCCGGTTTCTACCTTCGTCCGTTGCACAGACCGAGGTTTCAGACACTGACCTGCACGCTGGTAAGTTCGGTGATAATAGCGCTACTGGCGTTCTTTGTCATCATCATTGATGACCAGGTGGATTCGTATCACCGTTATATAGGTGCATTGGTGGTGCTATTCGGGTTGCAGTTCACGGTAAGCCTGATTCCCCGTCTATGCCTCGATGCATGGATTCGTAGCCATATCACCAAGCGCGAAGAGATACGGATAGAGATGCCTGAAGGTGCTACTGAGCGCGAGTTATACGAACGTATCCGCAACGCTTATCCGACGGGTAAAGATATTCTGGTGAAGCCGACCGTACACGATATCCTATTTGGCGCTGCGCGAATACGGGAAATAGAGGATGAGGCGTGGATATGCATCAGCGAGAACAAGATGCAGGACTGGGAAATCTGCCACAAGCGTGCGTTTGATGTCGTTGCCGCCATCGTGACATTGGTGGTACTGAGTCCGTTGTATCTGCTGCTTGCCATCCTTATCAAAGCCGATTCAAAAGGTCCCGTCATCTATCGCCAACAGCGAACAGGTTTGCACGGCCTGCCTTTTCAGATATTGAAGTTCCGAACGATGCAGTCCGGCGCAGAGCAAGGCGTTCCCCAACTTGCCGATGAAGATGATCCGCGTACCACCAAAGTGGGCAAATGGTTGCGAAAATACCGTTTGGACGAACTACCACAGATGGTAAACGTGCTGAAAGGTGACATGTCGCTGGTAGGACCACGTCCCGAGCGACCGTACTTCATTGAGAAAATAGAGCAGCAGGCTCCGTATTATTGTCTGCTCTATAAGATACGTCCGGGACTGACCAGTTGGGGACCTATCAAAGTGGGCTATACCGATACGATGGAAAAGATGTTGCAACGGTTGCATTATGACCTGACTTATATGGAGAATATGTCCCTGTTGCTGGATTTGAAGATATTGTTTTTTACCATAAAAGTGATAGTAGATGGAAAAGGCAAATAAGAAACAAGAACGGCTGTCGTACGACGAAGCCATTCAAAAAGCAGAGACCTTGGTCAGTGAACTGGAGCAAACGCCTGCATTAAGTGTAAGCGATTATCAAAAAAAGGCAGCTGAAGTGAAACGACTGCTTGACATTTGCGAAAACGAACTGAAAGGGATGAATTACTCGGCAGAGCAGTAAGCGCCTTATTCCTCCGAGAAACGAACGAGGACATCACGGTAGGAGTTGAATATCTTGGACTTGCTGACCATTCCTATGTACTCCTTTTGTTCGTTAACGACGGGAAGATTCCAAGCACCTGTATCTTCAAAAACCTCCATCACTTTCTCCATCTGCATATTATTGGTGAGCACAGCCGGAGGAGCTGTCATCAACTTGCGCACGGTAAAGCGCCGATAGAGACGCGGTTGGAACATAATGTTTCGCACCTCATCCAACAAGAGAATGCCGCATAGGTGCCGGCGTTCATCCACTACAGGAAAGATATTACGGTGGCTTTGTGCAATAACCTTGACCAACTCGCCCAAGTTCATAAAAGGAGACACCTCTTGCAGGTCGGTTTCCAGCACATTGTCCATTGTCATAAGGGTAAGCACCGAGCGGTCTTTGTTGTGCGTGAGGAGTTCTCCTTTCTTTGCCAACCGCATCGCATACAAGCTATGAGGTTCGAAGATAAGAATAGTAAGAAAAGATATGACTGAGACGATCATCAGCGGCATAAACAAGTGGTAGCCGCCGGTGAGTTCAGCTATCAAGAAGATACCCGTCAATGGAGCATGCATAACGCCCGACATCAGGCCTGCCATACCCACCAATGCAAAATTGGACTCTGACACTTCCAGTCCGCATAAAGTCAACAGACGTGCGACCACAAAACCCGTAACAGCTCCCACGAACAAGGAAGGAGCAAATATTCCCCCCACTCCACCTCCGCCGTTGGTGGCGACAGATGCTACGACTTTCAGCAAGATAATAAGCACGAAATAGCCTATTAACACCCAAACGGATGAGCCAAAGTGTTCAAATGGGCTGTTTATCAAGGCAGCAGAAGGTTGTCCATTAATGAGTTGGGATATACTGGTGTAGCCTTCTCCATAAAGAGGCGGGAACAAGAAGACCAAGACACCTAAGGTAGCACCTCCGATCAAGATCTTAAGCCCGATAGCACGGACATTCTTGCGAAACCACTGCTCTAAACGGTTGGTGGCACGCGTGAAATACAGCGAACTCAGTCCGCAAGCTATTCCCAAGATAAGATACCAGGGAATGCGCCCAAGAATGAAAGGTTCCGGCGTGAGGATTTGGAACATCGGATCGGAGCCTGTAGCGATATAACTTAAGACTGTAGCCGTGACGGATGAAATCAATAAGGGGGCTACCGATGTCATCGTCAGATCCATCATCAGCACTTCCAAGGTGAACACAAGTCCCGCAATAGGAGCCTTAAAGATACCGCCTATTGCTCCTGCTGCTCCACAGCCAATCATCAGCATCATCGTCTTTTGATCGAGACGGAACAGTTTGGCCAGATTGGAACCAATAGCCGCACCTGTCAGGACAATAGGCGCCTCCGCACCTACAGAACCGCCAAAACCAATGGTTAGACCGGAGGAAACAACCGAACTCCATACGTTATGTACTTTGATGATGGACTTACGCTGGGAGATAGCATAAAGAATCTTGGTAATACCATGACTGATATCATCGCGCACTACATAATAAACGAACAAGGATGCAAGTGTGATACCTAACATAGGGAAGATGAAATACCAGAACGTATATTCACCCCGCACCAAATAATGCTCCAACACCCATTGTATAAGGTGGATAAACTGCTTTAATACGACTGCTGCAACAGCCGAGCAACAGCCCACCATAAAACTGAGAATCAAAATAAATTGCTTGGGGCTGATGTATTTTTCCCGCCAGTCAAGAAATTGATTATATATCCCACCCGATTCCTTCATATTTACTTAAATCCCAATCCTCGTCCACCTCATTGAGGTAGATGGTTTCGGGTTTTTCGTCCTCAATATCTTGCTCTACACGCTCAATCTGCTTAACATCAATCGGTGCGTGAGAAATCTCTATTACTTGATTCTGTTCTTTTTCCAATTCGGACCAAATTAGATCCTTGAGAGCATCTATTCCCAATCCACTAACTCCGGAAATGGCTACGACAGGTATTTGGATGGTCTGATGCAATTGTTGTACATCCGCTTCTGAGGGCTGCTCAATATCGCATTTCGTAACAGCAAGCAGACGTGCCTTTGTAAGCAGTTCGGGATTATATTTCTCCAATTCCTTCAAAAGAATATTGTACTCCTTTACAATATCCTCCGAGGTGACAGGCACCATAAACAATAGTACAGCATTACGCTCAATATGGCGCAAGAACCGAAGCCCTAATCCACGTCCCTCGGCAGCACCTTCAATAATACCCGGTATGTCTGCCATGCAGAACGAACGATTATCACGATAGGAAACTATTCCCAACTGAGGAGTAAGAGTTGTGAACGGATAATCAGCAATCTCCGGTTTGGCAGCACTGACAACACTTAACAACGTGGACTTTCCCGCATTGGGGAAACCAACCAATCCCACATCCGCAAGCACTTTAAGTTGCAGGATGATGTTTCTCTCCTGCGCAGGTTCTCCCGGTTGGGCATAACGCGGTGTCTGGTTGGTGGCAGAACGGAAATGCCAATTGCCTAATCCACCCCGTCCGCCTTTTAGCAAGACTATTTCCTGCCCGTGCTCACGTACTTCACAGATGAAATCACCATTGTCACCATCGTACACTACCGTGCCGCATGGAACCTCGACAATTCTGTCCTCTCCCTGCTTGCCGAACGAGCGACTTTCTCCGCCCCGTCCACCATCGGTAGCCATGATATGCTTTTGATATTTCAGATGGAGTAGCGTCCATAGGTTACGGTTGCCTCGCAAGATGACATGCCCACCACGCCCTCCATCGCCTCCGTCCGGTCCTCCTTTGGGGACATACTTAGCGCGATGCAGGTGCATACACCCTGCGCCGCCTTTTCCGGAGCGGCAGTATATTTTTACGTAATCGATGAAAGAACCAGCAGGCATAGGAGTTATATTTATAGGGTTATTTGGACTCTATAATCGGTTTTACGAGGGAGAGAATAGTGTCTATTTGTGCAAATGTATCCTCTATGGCATAGTTGCCATTAATCAGGAAATAGTTGCGATGTTGCAGATAGTAAAGACATACAGGCTTCGTAACCTCGTGGTAGATTTTGATACGCTGACGGATGGTGGGGAAATTATCATCCGCCCGACCGCTAATCTTACCACGCTCCAAAAGACGCTTGAAGACTTCATCTTCCTCCACGAACAGATCCAGC
Organism: Paludibacteraceae bacterium; assembly: GCA_017650465.1. Classification (GTDB taxonomy): domain Bacteria; phylum Bacteroidota; class Bacteroidia; order Bacteroidales; family Paludibacteraceae; genus Colicola. Next base: position 7,893 of record JAGCEW010000027.1, on the reverse strand, counting down.
ATCACAGCCTGCATTCCTCGACGGCGAAGCATCATAGTAAGCGATTCGGCTTGCTGTACCGTACGAGGGAAACCATCAAAGATTACACCTTTACACGTTGGGGATAACGAATCGAGATATTTTTCGATGATATGAATCATCTTATGGTCAGGAACCAGATTCCCTTGTGATATGAGTTGGTCGATCTCTTTTCCCAACTCACTACCGGAACGTATTTCAGCACGGAGCACATCTCCGGTAGAGAGATGCTGCAATCCATATTTTTCTACAAGGAGCTCCGATTGTGTGCCTTTTCCACTTCCGGGTGCTCCGCACAAAATAATATTCAACATATTTTTTCCTTTATTCTTTATATGTGCAAAGATACCATTACATTTTATTTGTCACCAAACGAAGAAACTCTTTGGGTATAGGCGTCTCAAAATGAACCGTTTGCTCTGTTGCCGGATGGATAAATTCCAACACTCGTGCGTGCAGGCATAAGCGGTCAGCAGGGCTTGACAGGTTACCATGTCCGTACTTACGATCGCCGAGCACAGGATTCCCTTGCGAAGCAAGGTGTACACGGATCTGATTGGTGCGCCCAGTTTCCAAATTCAGTTCGACAAGCGACAGTACAGCATTCGAATCTTCCGAGGAAGAAGTCTTCAGGACCTTGTAATTGGTGATAGCCAGATCTCCTCCATCGTCAGTAGGCGAACTATAGACCATTGCATTGCGTTTGTCCTCCGTAAACCAAGATCGGATTGTCCCTTCCTGTTGCCGAAAACGTCCTTCAGCCACAGCTACATACGTGCGACGCGTTACCAATTCTTTCCAATAGGTACGCATATACTCCTGCAATTCCGCTGATTTGGCTACTACCAGCAAGCCACTCGTCTCACGATCCAAACGATGCACGACAAAGACAGCATTTCGAGGGTTTTGCTTGCGTACATAGGCACGAAGGATAGACATTACGGTTGTCTCTTGTCCCCCTTGGTGAGCAGGTACAGTCAATAAGCCAGGTTGCTTTTCTACGACAAGGAGGTAATCGTCCTCATAAACGAGTTTGAGTTTGGGATGTCGAAGTTCCAAATTCCCTTTACCCGCAAGGATTGTGACATTATCTTTTGTACGAAGAGGTGTATCAAACCGAGTCTGTACACTACCATTCACCATAACCAACCTATGCGCAAGCAACGATTTGGCCGCGGTACGGGAGGCACAATGCTTCGCCATGAGAAAGGGAAGTAAGGTAGTGGGTTCATCCACCGATAAGACTGTATTGTTTTTCTTTTTGATATACATAACTTCGACACGAGCAGGGATCATTGCTTTTTCTTACAAAAAGACCTGCAAAAGGCAGGTCTTTTTGCTATACAGACACGGAGCGAGAAAGGGAGAACCCTGCACACTCCCATAGTGACTTCTTACTTCTTGCGATTGCCGTAACGGGACATGAACTTGTCCACACGACCGGCGGTATCTACAAGTTTGGACTTACCCGTATAGAAGGGGTGGCTCGTATTCGAGATCTCCAACTTGATAAGCGGATAAGTGGTACCTTCGATTTCGATAGTGTCCTTTGTTGCTGCAGTGGAGCGACTAAAGAACTGAGTTCCATCACTCATATCTTTGAATACTACCACGCGGTAGTTATCCGGATGAATTCCTTGTTTCATAATCTAACTTCGATTTATTGTTCAGCAACTACATTCAGTTTTATTTCTGCCTTAACCTCACGATGGAGACGAGCAACGGCAATTGCCTCACCCAGCTCTTTAACGGGTTCGATGGTAATAACTTTACGATCGATCTCTACGCCCTGTGCGGCCAATGCCTCAGATACTTGAGCTGTAGTGACAGTGCCGAAGATTTTCCCATCCTCGTTTGCCTTGACAGCGACAGTGATAGTCATTGCAGCCAGTTTCTCGGCGAGCTGTTGCGCAGAAGCCAACATTTCGGCCATCTTTTTAGCCTGCTGCTTCATGTTCTCTGCAAGTTGCTTACGATTACTTTCATTGGCAATGATAGCCATTTTGTTAGGGATAAGATAGTTACGTCCATAACCGTCTTTTACCTTCACGATATCGTTTTTGTAGCCCAGATTCGCTACATCCTGAATCAATATAATTTCCATAACTTGTTTCCTTTCTTTTATGGGTTACTTCATCATATCGGTTACATAAGGCAGGAGCGCCAAGTGGCGTGCTTTCTTAACAGCCTGAGCGACTTTACGCTGGAACTTCAGGCTTGTACCGGTGATACGACGGGGAAGGATTTTACCTTGTTCGTTGAGGAACTTCTTCAGGAACTCAGGATCTTTGTAATCGATGTACTTAATGCCAGACTTGAGGAAGCGGCAGTACTTTTTCTTTTTCTGATCGTTCTGTTGCGGGGTCAGATAACGGATTTCATCATTCTGTGCCATAGTTAAGCCTCCTCTTTTTTAAAGTTTGCATTACGACGTTTCTCCGCATATTCAAATGCGTACTTGTCAAGACGTGTAGTGAGGAAGCGAATAACTCGCTCATCACGACGGAATTCAGTCTCGAGAGTTGCGATAACTGCAGGTTCTACATCAAATTGGATAAGCGCATAGAATCCCGTAGTCTTGCCTTGGATGGGGTAAGCCAATTTCTTGAGCCCCCACTCCTCACGATTCAAAATGGAACCACCATTCGTCTTGAGAAGGTTCTCGAATTTGTCAACCGCTTCCTTCATCTGGGTTTCAGACAAAACGGGAGTTAAAACGAAAGCGGCTTCGTAGTGATTTAACATACTGTTAGTTGTTTTTAGTTAATAATTATATTCAGCTTTCCGGCCATTTGCCGAAAAAAGCGTGCAAAGGTACTACAATTTTTTGGATTGTACAAATTTTTTACGAGAAAAGTGATTTTTTTCTATTATTTCCTCTCACTTTTGCTTTGATTAGTTCAGCAACAAGCGACTACCACGGCGACGGTCACGATCAGACGGGTATCCGCCTTGACACATTACGCAGTTGTACTTGACACCGCTGGAGATGAGGAATGTAACCTTGACCCCTGCCACAAGTTGGCGCAAGGGATTAGTTGCCATAGAGGAGTGCATATAGTCCACCTGTTGGATATCCTGCAAAGTGTTGATACCTGCGAGCGTTGTAGGATAAGCAATAGGAGCCTTGAGTGATTTTTTAGCATCGTTCAGCAGGTTGAAATCTGCAAAAGCGGCAACTCTCATATATTGATTACCTGCGCCACGCGTCTCTTTGAGTACAAATTCAGCTCCTAACTCGACACTGGCTGCCACATTGATGCTAAGGCTATTCTTAACCGTAGTGGTGACATCGCCTGAGGTGAAATACTTATGGTTGTTCATATCCTCGAAGGGATCAATAAATTCATCATAGTATCCCAACGTGCGATAGGTAGCCTTTACTTTCGTCTGGTTGTAGGCATAGACATTGAGTTTTGCACCAGCAAGGAAGTAGAAATAGTCGAAATGCGCACCTACCAACAATGGAACCTGAAGGGCTACCTGCGTGCAAGCATCGAGACGGTTACGTTCCTGATACTGATAGCGTGCTATTTGCCAGTTTTCGGAATCGTATAGGCCTAACACATCATAGTCTGCGTTATTCAGTTTCAAACCTGTGCTTGTGATTTGTCCCCCCAAACCTGTCTGCAAGAGGAAGGCACGACCACGGTATTCGTATCCTACACCGATGCCCCCTCCTCCTCCGATAGCGGGTTTGGCACCATCTGTCTTTCCTACATAATTAGCGATACCTCCCTGGCCCCAAACGACCAGACAATTGGCGGCGTTGTTGTCTGCTGAGATTGGGAGAGCCAATAACAAGCATAGACTAACGACTACTATAGAGAGATGTTTCATATATCTTTTACTTTTCGTCAATAATAATTTCTACACGACGGTTCTTTGCACGACCTTCGGCAGTGCTATTATCCGCAATAGGTTCTGTGAGACCTTTACCAACTGTGTGTACACGATCAGCACCTACCCCACGTTTCACCAGTTCTGCTTTTACAGAGTTCACACGTCCATGACTCAAACGTTTGTTGTAGAGTGCGGTACCCACATTGTCGGTGTGTCCAACCAAAGTGATCTTGATAGAAGGATTCTCGTTCAACCATGTGGCGAGTTCTTCCACTACCCACATGCTATTGGGAAGAATGATGGTCTTGTCGGTATCGAAATAGAGGTTGTCAAGACGAATAGTGTCACCCTTCTGCACGGTGTCGCCTTTGTATACCACTTCTTCAACAACGGGTTCCGGTTCTTCTTGGATAACAGCATCGGGACGATCGCGGTGCTGACGTTTCTTCTTCGGAGCTTTAGGTGCTTCAAACAGTTCATAATAGACATTGAAGCGAACTCCAATGTTCCAGGGCACCATTGTTTTGGTGGCACGTTCCTGATCTTTCGTGATAGTCTGAATAGAGGCTATTTCAGGAATGCTCCCTTCCGTATATGAATAGAACTCGCCCTTAGGACTCTGATGGTAATCCAAGACTCCGATATTAGCATATAGTGCTACCTCGTAATGCAGGAGTTCGGTGAAGGTGGGTTTATAGCCCGGTTGGAAATCCTCTATCTTCTTCTGCATCCAACGGTCGAGGCTGGTACCTAATTCGATAGCCACCTGCGGGTTCAACATACTGAGATCCATCTTTCCTTTGTTATCCTTGGAATATGTTTTCAGGTAGTGGTTCGGCATATTGGTATAATCCTCTATGGCACGCTTATCGGTGATAGTGGTTTCGATGTTCGATGTGAGTTTGTAGCTATTCCAGACGGGCAGCCCCAAACGGATACCTGCCTGCGCGTAGAAGCCTTTGAAATTAGCACCTACCATAATGGGCAGTCCGACTTCGAGTACGTGTTCCATTTCTCGAATATCGTTGATATTGTAATGGAACGTCATTTCCTGAGTGGGCAGAACCAATTGCCGTGAGTCGGTTATGTTCCCCTTGAAACTATTGCCTGCGTAGGTGGCATCAAGTCCTACGGTAAAGCGAAGGGCATTCTTCTCCAGTTTGTACCGGAACTCCAGTCCGGCATTGGCTCCGCCGGGGATGCTCCATTTCTGATTACCGTTGCCGGCAACCTTCATATTGAACTGGCTATATCCCAACTTTGCTCCTAAACCGATATAGTGCAGCGGTTTCTTGTACTCCTGATTAGAAGCCGCAAACGCTTGCCGAGTTACTGAGGTCTCTTGCTCTGCATAAGAATAGGTTACTACTGAACAGAGCAGAATCAGAAAGCAAATCCGTTTCATAATATACTTCATGTGTTAAGCGATTAAAAAGCGATTAGTTTCTTTGTTTCTTTTGTTCCTTCATTACCATGGAATGTAATGATTACCATATTGGAATGTACCTCTGAGAGGTTGATGGTCATATTTCCATATTCGTGTCCGAAGGTGCCTGTAGAGATCATTCTACCCAGCGCATCGTACATATAGTAATGTCCTGATATTTCCGTAGCTATCTCAATTGCCTGCGGCGCGTTCATGCGGCGGATGTGCACCATTTGGTTGTCATCAAAGGCTGTTGCATCGTCCTGATGCACTGCTATCTTACGGCAGGTGCAGACGGTCTGTCCATCGGAGGAGCGTGTCAGTTCTGCCCAATAAGCAGTACCTGTCTGTAATGGGCGATAGAGGTAACTATTGTGATCGCCACGTCCACTTATTTCACCTTCTCCCTCATGGAACCAACGGATGCGAGAGAAAGCGTATCCTCCATTGTAATTGGAATTGTTGAGTGCCATCACATCGTTCCAGCGTTGCGTGATAATCGTTTCCGGATAGAGGAGTGTGAAGGTGAGCGTCTGCTGCGGATTGTTGTCACATTCGCCATGTTCGGCTACGGTTACCTGATAGGTACCCGGACGTTTATACCAGGGCGTGCCGTCTGTTGTGGGGTTGGCGGCTTCCAGATTGATAGCTATTTCGCCATTACCTGATCTATCCAAATTCAACGCAGCACCCGTTACATCCTTGAAGCCTGCTGCTTTGGCAGCATCCGAGAAACGGAGGTCATACGAAGAGGGTATTCCCTCTGTAAATTTGACTTCAATAGCCAAGTTTTGAGCATCTGCACAAACCGTATCCTGCTTCATCTTGGCAGTTCCAATACATTCCGTAACGATACCCTCGCAACTGACATGAGCATATAATCTTGCGATTTCATTCTTTCGACAAGGAACAATATCGCTTTGACCATCTGCCGAACCACCGCTGATAGCACAATCGTGCGTCACATATACAAAGCACATCTCCTTACCAATATATTGCGACAAGTCGAAACGCTGTGTATCCCAATCTCTCCAATGATAGGAATGAGAACTATTGGAATATTCCGTCCACTTTCCACCAGTCACACTTGCAGGATCCGAAACAGGATAGAAGTCTTCCTGCCATATAATCTCATTATCCGTTCTATTATACAGATACATATTAATATACGGTTGCGCATACGTTTTATATACATTCGGATAGGCCATCACGGCATGATTGGATTTCTCCAATATCATGGCCGAACTCATGGAAACTATTGCATTTGTTTTATCTATAGTGAGATAGAACGCTGTCATGGTACCTTTGCCCAATGTATCATCCGTTCCATATCCTTCCGACCCACAGCGAATGGAATACTGTGCTCCGTCTGGCAACACTTTCAAAGAAGGTACAGTCTCATCATTCTTTCGAGAAGTCATCAATCTCTGACGTGGATGGTTATCCGCAGTCATCTCCGTTTCGTCCCATGGCCCATACTTCACGCCATTATTAACGAGCGTTTTTCTCAAGTCATAGTTAATACAACGAATCACATTGCGATTGCCAAGCTGCGTGAAATCAACACATCCTTCCGGGGTAGGAACAGGGTCATTGAAGTAGATATTGAGTGTGACAATAGAGTCACAATTGTCATTCCTTTTAATAATACTGGTATGCGGTCCTTCCGTACGGAAAATAGAATCACCTACCCTAACCGATTCCCCTTCCTTGATATATACATCCGACAATGTATATCTATCTCCATCACCAAAGGCCATCGTTACTGTAGCGATAGAATCACATTTTCCTCTACGAGGGATTGTTCGCGTATATGTACCATTCGTACGGAGTGTGGTATCTCCCAACACGAATGACTTTCCGTTACAGAGTTCAACAGTACCAAGGTCGAAGATATTCGGTGTTACCGTGGTCTTCAGTGTTGTTGTTCCGCATTCTGCAGTCCCCTGGCAAGTGTATTCTGTTGTCGCCGTCGGCTCCACATACAAGGTTTGTGCCGTACCCAGCGTTCTGGAAGGAGCAGACGTTGCATACCACTTGTAGGTTTTGAATCCGTCCGGAGCCGTTAGGTTAGTACCCTTGCCTGCACAATCATGCTGAATCTCACTACTTGCACAATCCATACTTACATACAGACGCGCCTGCTCATGGTCTGTGCAAAGCGTTATCTGTTGGTTTGACGAATTATATGCTTTTTCCGCACAATCGTGTGTTTCAAAAGTAAACATCACCGTATGCCCTATGTATTGCGTCATATCCAACGTCATCGTTGTCCAATCCTTCCAATAAGCGGCACGCCCCTTTGTATCCGTTACCGTAGTCCATCCACTAACCGAACTAGAATTAGAATATGGCATAACCGTCAATTCAGGGCAATCAATAAAATATTCTCCATCAACCGACGCATAAATTGTAATCCACGGTTGTGCGTATTGTTCAAAACCCGATGTCTTTGCCAAAGCATGATTCGATTTCTCTAAAACCGCTGCATAGTTCAAATACACAATAGGATTCTCTTTTGTAACGGTGTAATAGAACGCCAGCAACGTTCCTTTGGCGTATATATCAGTCGGCTCATACGTATCCGAAGCGCATAATATTGAATT
>JAGCEW010000026.1 GCA_017650465.1 Paludibacteraceae bacterium | reverse complement strand
TCATTGGTTGCTTTCCACAGGACGCCGGAGGAAAGGCCTAAATCCACGTAGCCATCTTTTTGCGCTGTTTTTCTAACAAGCCGGACCGAAAGTGCTTTGGCAAGTTCTGTCACGGTAGATGTAATCCCTGTCTCTTTCGAGACCTTCATCATATAAAGCTCGTCGCCACTTATTCCGGAACAAAGGTATGAGCCGGTTGTAGGCGCTTCGCCATCTTGCAGCGCCTCTGTATCCGTGAACGGGAAAAAGATAGTCTTTCCGTTTTTCTTATTTTTCACTTCACATCCACCCTCTTTCTTTTCCACGTCACAATACCATAGAAGTTCAAACCAGTCGATAAAATTAGGAAGGTTTTCGTTGCCGAATGCTTCGGTGGCCTCTGCCAGGGTGTGCAAATCTGCTTCATTGGTTGCTTTCCACAGTGTGCCGGATGGAAGTCCCATGTCCACGTAACCGTCATTCATATTAACGGATGACGAACTTTTCTTACAAGCCACAAAGCAGCTCACAAGGGCTAAAAGGAGTAATACTTTTTTCATAATACGAGGTATTTAAGAGTTGTTTGACAATTCAGGGTGCAAAGGTAGTGCTTTTATTTGATATATGCAAATTTATTTTCTTTTTTTTACACAAGATAAATCTATCTAGTAAAGCAATCCGAACATCCATAGGGGGATAATTTGCTGCGTGGCATATTCTATCTCGTCACGCACTATATACCCGTTCGGAACTTCTGATATTTGTTTCTTACCCTTTTTCTTGCCCCCGACTTCAAACGTATAGTCACCTACGCAAAAATCACTCACACGAGATGATATTACTTCTTGCGTTACATGCAACTGATTATAGAAAAACGTCTCTCGTACATTGCCGATTTCCGCTTTCTCTCCCACCAAGGTATATTGAATATTTGTGTTATTGAGATATACTTTCTCCACCTTTCCCAATCCTCGCATACCGCCGGTATCATCGCGCAACTGCCCTATCATCTCCGCTTTCTCCATGAATAGCAGGTAACTTGGCACATCATTGCGGCTGATATGCAATTCGTTTGCTAAAGATTGCGCTTCCGGTTTATATGGGGCACTTTGTGCCACGATAGATAACATCTGCCGCAATTTTCGTCCTGTAGCCGGACTCATCTTCGCATAGTGAGGAATGTCCGCTTCCATTGTCTGCCGAATGACATTCTGCATTCGTTCCTGGAAATCGCCTTCCAGCGTAAAGGGATAGTATCCATCTCGCAAGTATTGACGGAAGATAGGTAACGGATGAGGCAGGTTTTTGGGTTGCGCCTTTCCTGCCAATACATCCTCCAGGCTATATACCGGCACATTGATATTATGTACTAATTTCAAGTATTCACGGAAAGACATTCCGTGCAGATGTCTCATTATGATGCGTCTGCTCAAATCGGCTTCGCCATCTAACAAGTCAAGGATAGAGGAGCCCGTGATGAACACTTTCAATGAGGGATGCGTATCGTATATCTGCTTGATTTCACGACTCCAACCATCGTATTTGTGTATTTCATCAATGTACAGATGATTACCCCCTTCTTTCACGAACTCATCCGCCAACTCTATGAGTGTGTGTAGCGTGAAATAACTATGATCAGCAGAAACATATAGACTATGCTCTTCCGGAGTCTCAATGATATGTTGTTTCACCATGGTACTCTTACCGACCCCTCTTCCGCCCGTCAGGCATTGAAGGCGTTTGTTCCAATCTATTTGGTCATACAAATACCGCTTAAAATCCATTGATGTCAAGTTCAATTGCTCTTTCATGTACTGCAATAATGCTCCGTCTATCATAGTTTTAGCTCTTTGATTTGCACTTTCTAACGTGCATGTTATTTTATTTTGTGCATTTTTCAGGGTGCAAAGGTAGTGCTTTTATTTGATATATGCAAGTTTTTTGCAAAATTTTCCATACCCCTCCATATATAAGGCAGAAAAAGGCCGAAATCTATCACCTGAAAAGCAACTTTTTTTTCAAACAAGTGCATTTTTTTGCAGCACCTCTCGAGCCACTCTCAAGCCACTCTCGCAATACCCCGCAGAGGATACGCTGACCTTAAGCAGAGGTTAAAAACACGAGCGGCTTAGGTGAAGCGACTGTGGCGGCACATGTCCCCAGAAAGGTGCAGACTGTCACAATGCCTCTTGTTCCCGCTGTTCCTCTTGCCCTTTTGGCCAAACCGGATGTAATAATGGGGAAAGGGCGACTTGATTTTCCGGCAATTTGCTGTTGTTGTTCATGATGAACATGTCTACTGTTTATTGAACCATACTCCACTAAAAGAGTCGGTAATCTGTTTTGAGGATTACCGACTCTTTGGGTAGATTTAGCTTGATATTTAGCCTAACGGCGAGGGGTTATTTGACTTCGGTGCCGGTGGGGGTGTAGATTTTGCCGTTTCGGAGGAGGTAGAGTTGGCCGTTATGGATGAACTTGGTGCCTTGTACCTTATCAGTCTCTATTTCCTCTATGCCGGTTACAGCAAGGGCTTCATCCACATCTTGAATAATCTTCAAGATAGCAGGTTCGAGGATGGCAATGTTCTCTGCCACCGTCTTATTCTCATCCCATGCCAGTGCATCCACTTTGTCTTGGGCATCTTTGACGACCCTCCGGGCGGCTTCATCTGCATTCTGCGGCAACTTATCCTCCAACATCTCCTTCAAAGCGCTCTGTCCTGCAGGAATGATTTGTTCGATTGTGTAACTCAACATCATGTCCGCAACGCCGACAGCACTTTTCACATCTGACAATGTAGCATTGGGATCGTTATACGTTTCTTTGAAGCTATTGATAGTATTTTTGAATGTTGCCAAGTCGGATTCATCCACATACTGTGCGGCAAAGTCATACAACGCCTGCATGTCATCAATTCTTTCTTTCAGTGCTGCTCTTGCATCCGCCAACAAGGCTTTCTGACTGGTGAAATATCCAGCCTGTCCTGCTTTGTCCGGACGGGCATACACCTTGTTAAGACGGGAAGAGTTGAAGGCGGTTCCATTTCCTCCTTTGAGTTTGTTACAGCCAGCGAACATGCTCTCCGAAGCAAATAACTTTTCGCTATCATTCCAGTTATCATCGCAATTGATGGTCTGCAAGTTGGAACAATCCCGGAACATATAGGTTGTATACATCAAATTGGAGATGTCAAAGGAGGTGAGATCCAGCGTTGTCAATGCGGTACAGCCTTCAAACAAATAACGCATATCCGTCACAATGGCGGTGTTCAGATTTTCCAGACCGGTGATTTTTGTCAGTGCTGTCAAGTGATTATTTCCGCCATTGAACATGCGTCGCATCGAAGTGAGCGGTGCATCCTTCATCGATGCGTCAATTACAACTTCGGTAATAGACCCAGCGTAATTTGCCCAGCGGTTCTTATCGGGATAGGCGATAGGGTCATATTCTTCCATATAGGGGTTGTTCGAGTTGAATTGATCCGAATAATAGTAGTACAATACATTATCATCTATCAACGTAAATACGTCCTTATCCGCCGTGAAGTATCCAGGCTGCTTGGTGCTGTGGTCTACACAAGCATAGGTTTTGTCAACGTTGGAGGAATTGTAGGTCGTGTTTTTACCGCCTTTGAGGGCTGTGCAGTTGTTGAACATGTTTGTGGAAGTGGTCAGTTTGTCACTTGCACTCCAGTCCTTGTTGCACCAGATGGTTTGCAATCCAGAACAGTTCTGGAACATATATTTCGTATTAGACAGATTCGTAATATCAAAGTTGCACAAATCCAGCTTTGTTAACGCCTTGCACCCATAGAACATATAACTCATATCAGTTACTTTCTTGGTGTTGAAATTAGACACATTTATCGCTGTCAGTTTGGAGCAACCGTCAAACATATAACTCAGGTTGGTCACCTTCTCGGTGTTGAAATTCGACACATTGATTGAGGTGAGTTTATTACAAGCGTAGAACATAGATTTCATGCTCGTCACTTTGTTGGTGATGAAACCAGATACATTGATCGCACTCAGGTTTTTACAACTATAGAACATGCCGAACAACGAAGTCGCCTCGGATGTATTGAGGTAATTGATGCTAATGATTGTTGTCAGGTTTGTCAACTCGAAGAACCATCTTGCGAATGTGGTGGGGCGAGCGTTTTGCATATTTGAATGGAACTCCACTGCCGTGATTTTCTCCTTTGCTTCCGTGGTCATATTGTTTGTGCCTGTACCATCTGCATTCCAGTCCAAATACATGTACTTCGGATCGATATCATTCCGGTATTGAATGTACAAGGTAGCTCCATCCTCGCTTAACTCTGCGAAAATGACCGCTTTTTTCGTAAAATATCCTGCTTGGTCGGCTTTGTCCGGACGGGCATAGGTTTTGTCTATCTTTGAGGAATTGTACGCTGTATTGTAGCCTCCTTTGAGCTTGGGGCTTTCCATGAACATGTTTGTTGAAGAGGTCAGTTTGGTGCTTGCATTCCAATCGCTGTTGCAATATATAGTGGTCAGATTGGTGCAATACCCAAACATATAGGATGTGTTTGTCACTTTATCGAAGCAGAATTTCGTTATATCCAAGGAAGTCAATGCAGAGCATTGCTCGAACATCTGGCTCATAGTTATCACGTTGGATGTATTGAAATTGCTGAGATTTAGGGAAGTCAGTGCTTGACATCTATAGAACATACCAGTCATATTCGTTACCTTCGCAGTATTGAAATTGCTGACATCCAGCGATTTCACCTTTCTGAGACCTCCGAACATGCAGTACATATTGGCTACGTTGGCAGTGTTGAGGTTCGTCAAACCGGTGATGGATGTGACGTTAGACAAGGTCTGAGCACTGTTACCCGAATAGAACATCAAGCGCATTGAAGTGAGCGGTGCGCTCTTCATCGATGTATCAATCGCGACTTTCTCCACTTGGTCGTAATAATCGGCCCAACGTTGCTCTGTGCTGGTTGGATCGTATGCCACGGAATTGGGTCTTTCGGTGGTGTTTCCGAATTTTTCATCGTAATAATAGGTAAGCGTTTTTGTGGAACTTTTGTACGAGGTGTACACTATTTTTGCCGCGAAAACACTTTGTGCGCCGATGAGCGATGCGACCATCAACGCGAACAAGAAGAATGGTTTTTTCATGGTTTGATGTTATTTAAGAATGGTTTGTTTGTTTGAAACCAGGTGCAAAGGTAGTGCTTTTATTTGATATATGCAAGTTTTTTGCAAAATTTTCCATACCCCTCCATATATAAGACAAAAAAAGCACGAAATCTATCACCTGAAAAGCAACTTATTTTTCAAACAAGTGCATTTTTTTGCAGCACCTCTCAAGCCACTCTCAAGCCACTCTCGCAATACCCCGCAGAGGATACGCTGACCTTGCGCTGAGGAGGCTATCCCTTCGGTAAGGGTATACTATCCCTATGGTCATCTGTCGGTGATAAGTCGGTTAAGTATCGGCTATCCTGTGTTAATCCTGTGTTAATCCTGTGTTAATCCTATGTTAATCCTATGTTAATCCTGTGTTGAGAGAGTGAGAATAACAGGCAAATAAAAAGAGAGAAGGCACAGCCGTTTCGCTGTGCCCCCTCTTAATTCGGTAGGTATTACGATTCTAATACTAAGGATCTATTAGGTATCCTATCAATATAAGATTCATTAAACGGTTTCTGCTTCTGCGACTTCTTCTTGGGGTTTGATGTCCTCGTAGAAATGTGCATAAGCGGTGGTCATATAAGGACCTACCCAGAGGAAAGCGATACCAAAGGTGATAAGACACAGTAAGAACCATCCGATGAAGCTGAGTGTGAGTACGCATAATTCCCATTTGTGTCCGCGCATCATGTGACGGCTGGCGCGCAAGGCTTCACGTGCCGAATAGTCAGGATGATCCTTCAGGACGAACGGAGCCATAGCATACGCCAAACTGAGAATAAAAGAGCCGATCAACAAAGTCGGTATTGCAATCAGCGCAAGAATGAGCACATAAAGCACATAGGTAACGACAATATTGCTATAGTTCTCAATTGCATTCTGCCAAGAGGCAAGAACCGCTCCTTCGCTTTGTTCCTTACGGCGAACATAATCAAGCAATAGCATAGAGAACCCGTAGGACATGGGTGCTACCAGCAATATGCTGATTACCATAGAAAGTCCCGAACCGGACATAGACAGTACATCCAGCCCCAGGAAAGTACCAATCATGCTGACACCTCCACCGACATAAGCAATGATGCAAATGATAAACATGGTGAAAGCGACTGCGTTCCAATGGGGTGACAGTGTCTCCCAAGCCATTTCGCGATACTGTTTACAACTTTTTGTTTCCATAATTATAAAAAATTAAAAGGTTAATAATAGAGTGATTGTGATTACCCATCAAAGTTTGCGTATTCTCCACTCGTTCGGATAGGTATTGTTGAGCCGGTTACCCACATTCTTGACGAACCCGAGCGGAACGTCTTCGTAGGTAAGCAGATGGTGTCCCAGATTGAGATGTTCGGTCAGCGGCAGTGCCTCTGTCCGCAAGAAACACAATGCCTGTTCCAGATTGACGGCAACATTCGGAAAAGCATCTTTTCGCAGGGCTTTCGCCATACTGAGGCTGTGTTGCGGTGCCGCACCCTTTCCCCGTTTCTCGGACACGCCGAATCCTGTGCAAATACAGGTGAGGAACGTGGAAAGATAGTCGATGAGATCCTTATAGCGGGCAGGGTAGGCGGTGGTGAAACGGTCGCTTTGCCGTATCGCCCAATCATCGGGATTCTGCAGCCAAGAGGAAATCTCTTTTTCAAACTCCACAGGCATCGTTTTGACAGTTCCTTTGACTTTGGGCGAGAAGGGCACAAAACTTTCGTCATTTTTGCGGAGTGCACATATATAAAGCCCTTCTCCTTTGGTCCGATGCGGGAAGAAATGATAGCCCGGATAGCCTTCCACGATTCCCCAATCGGGTTCATAGTCCACCGGCAGTATTTCAGCTCCCAGACAGTCGGTAATCCAAAGGACATTGTCTTCATTCTCTTCGTGATTAAAGGTGCAGGTGCTGTAAATCAGCAGTCCGCCGGGTTTGAGACTGTCCCAGAGATCCATAAGGATGGCGCGTTGCCTTTCTGCGCAGAGTTGGACATTCTTCACGCTCCATTCGTTGCGGGCTTGGAGGTCTTTGCGGAACATGCCTTCGCCCGAACAAGGAGCGTCCACCAAAACACAATCAAACAGATTGCGGCACTTGGCGCCGAACGTCTCCGCCCGATTGTGGGTAACGATGGTGTTGCCGTTGCCCCATTTCTGGATATTCTCGCTCAAGATAAACACCCGTTGTCGGTCCACTTCATTGCTGATGAGGAGTCCTTCCTTGCCGAGGTGCTGACTCAAGAGCGTGGATTTTCCTCCCGGCGCGGCACACATATCCAGCACAATGCTTTCGGCAGGCAGATATTGGTCGATGACCTGTTGCAGGAACATTGAACTGGCCTCCTGCACATAGTATGCTCCGGCGTGAAACAGCGGGTCAAGGGTGAACTGAGGCCGTTCGCTGAGGTAGTAACCGTCGATATGCCATGGCACCTCGTCAATGTCACATGCAAAAGAGAGCGTATCCCGTTTGTCGTTCAATCGGATACTGGTGACAGGCTCCGTTTCCAACGCACGAAACAGCGACTCGGCTTCCGAGCCTAACTGTTGGTGCATCCTCTCGATGAATTCTATAGGTAACATATTGTTTGAAAATTATCTTGTTTGTGCGCGCAGGAAACAACCTTCCACATTCTCCATCAGAGAACAGATGGTCAATGGTCCCACGCCTCCCGGAACAGGCGTAATCATCCGGCATTTGGGTGCTACATTGGCAAAATCCACATCGCCGCACATCTTGCCTGTTTGAGGGTCGGAATTGATGCCTACATCCACGATGACAGCCCCTTCGCTCACCATATCGGCCGTGATAAAGTATGCCTTTCCCAGTGCCGCAACAATGACATCCGCACTGCGCAACAGGTCGGGCAGATTCTTTGTGTGGCTGTGTGCGACAGTGACCGTGGCATTCTCGTTCATCAGCAGTTTGCTTACAGGCAGTCCGACGATATTGCTGCGCCCGACAACGACGGCTTTTGCACCGTCCAACGGAATGCCTGCCGCTTCCAGTATGCGCATGGCGCTACGGGGTGTGCAAGGCACAGGGAAACGGGTGTAGTCGTTCCGCTTCTGTTTCCAAAGATTGGCAACATTGGTGTCTGTGACACAATCCACATCCTTCTCCGGCGAAATGGCATCCACTACTTTTTCGGTCCGTACCTGTTTGGGCAAGGGCATTTGTACAAGTATGCCGTCCACGTTGGTATCGCGGTTCAGGCGGTCCAGTTGTTCCAGCACTTCCGTTTCCGTGCTTTGTCCGTCCATCCGGATGACCCGACAAGCCATTCCCACTTCAGCCGTTTGTTTCTCGCAAGAAGCCACATAGCGTTGACTGCCGTAATCATCGCCAACCAGCAATACACTCAGGCACGGCACTCGGCCGTATTGCGTTTTATACTGCTCCATCCGTTCGCGGAGAAGGGCTTTGGTCTGTTCTGCCAGTTTTTTTCCGTCAAATGTCATATCATTATGCGTTTATCTCTTTACCCGACAAGATGTGATGCCGGATAAAAGGTGTTTGGTACATATAAGGAATCATTGTTAGTGACTGCAGGGGTCGCGTTACGATAAGATTGGCGCGTTTCCCGACCGTGATAGAGCCGACTTCGTCACTTACTCCCATCGCGTAAGCGGAGTTCAAGGTAACGGCATTCAGTGCTTGTACGGCGGTCAGGCGCATACGAATACAGCCCATTGCCATCACAAAGCGCATGTCGCCGCTGGGGCTGCTTCCCGGATTGTAGTCGCTGGCCAGAGCCACGCCCAATCCTGCTTGTATGAAGTCTTTCGCCCGTCCGTACGGCAGTCCGAGGAAGAACGATGAACCCGGTAACATGGTAGGCATAGTGACACTTCCCCGTAAGGCATCAATCTCCGCATCGGTGGTCTTTTCCAAATGGTCCACACTCAGTGCGTGGTGCTTCACACCGATTTGCACACCGCCACTGACCGCCAATTCATTGGCATGAATCTTGGGCCGTAACCCGTAGTATTCACCCGCCGTAAGAATACGGTCGGTATCTTCTACGGTGAAAAAGCCTTCGTCGCAGAACACATCCACGAAATCCGCCAATCCCTGTTGCGCAACGGCAGGCAGCATTTCCTCGCAAACGAGACGGACATATTCTTCGTGACCATATCCGCGCCCGATAGCATGAGCGCCCAGGAATGTTGCCCGCACGAGAGCAGGTACGTTCTCACGACTACGCTTGATGACACGCAACATCTTCAGTTCATCTTCGGTTCGCAGGCCATAGCCGCTTTTGATTTCCAATGCTCCTGTTCCTTTTGCAATCATCTCTTGCACGCGCTCCATCGACTGGCGATAGAGTTCGTCTTCATCGGTCTCATGCAGACGGTCGGCAGAATTGAGAATACCTCCGCCGCGGCGTGCAATCTCTTCGTAGGAAAGACCGTTGATTTTGTCCAGGAACTCACCTTCCCGCGAACCGGCATAGACGATATGTGTATGCGAGTCGCAGAAAGAGGGCAGCACCAGTCCGCCTTCGGCATCAAGGTATCTATCCGCTTCTGGCAGGGTGTCCATTGTGCCAAATCCGGCAATACGGTCATCGTCTATCAGCAGCCACGCGTCAGCCAGTGTGCCTGTCTCGTTCATCTCTGCGCCTTGTTTGCGCAAAACGCCCTGTGGCACAATGCCGACCAGTTCGCGTATGTTCTTAATACAAGTCTTCACGTCTGATAAATTCTTTACTTGCTACCATCAGCGGATGCATATAGCGGTCCATATCAATGAAGGGAACCACTTTGCGATACTCGCTGACGATTTTCTCTATATGCTTAGAACTTTTGGCTGGTCTTCTGAATTCCAATGCCTGTGCGGCATTGAACAGTTCGATACCTAACACACTCTCGGTGTTTTCCACCAGTCTCACCAGTTTGGTGGCAGCGTTTGCTCCCATTGACACATGGTCTTCCTGTCCCTGACTAGATGGGATACTGTCGCACGAGGCAGGCCAGCACAGGCCTTTCGACTGGCTGACGATGCTGGCAGCCGTGTATTGAGGAATCATGAATCCGCTGTTCAGACCGGGCTTTGCCACCAGGAACGAAGGCAGGTCACGCTGTCCGGAGATGAGTTTGTAGATACGTCTCTCGGAGATGCTTGCCAGTTCGTTCATCGCGATAGCCAGCATATCCATCGGTATGGCAATCGGTTCGCCGTGGAAGTTTCCTGCCGAGATAATCATATCTTCATCGGGGAATACGTTCGGGTTGTCGGTAGCAGAATTGATTTCGTTCTCAATGACGCTCTTTACGTATGCCAAGGTATCCTTTACGGCTCCATGTACTTGAGGAATACAACGGAAAGAGTATGGGTCTTGTACGTGTACTTTCGGGCGTGCAATCAGTTCGCTTCCCTCCAGCAGTTCACGGAAACGGTTGGCGGTAACCATCTGTCCGGGTTGGCAACGCAGATTGTGGCTGTGCGGATAGAACGGTTCGATACGACCGTCAAAAGCTTCCAATGAGATGGCACCGATCATATCCGCCCATTTGCTCAGCCGTTCTGCTTGCAGGACGGACCAAACAGCGTTTGCGCTCATGAACTGCGTACCATTGAGCAGTGCCAGACCTTCTTTCGATTGCAGGCGTATGGGTTGCCATCCCAGTTCTTTCCAGACATCTGCAGCCTGACGGCGTTCGCCTTTATAAAGCACTTCGCCCATACCGATAATCGGCAGACTGAGATGTGCCAAGGGAGCCAAGTCTCCGCTGGCACCCAGTGAACCCTGCTGGTAAACGACAGGAAGGATATCCATATTGAACATATCCACCAGGCGTTGCACAGTAGCCACTTGCGAGCCCGAATGGCCGTAACTCAACGACTGTGCTTTCAGCAGAAGCATCAGTTTAACAATCTCCGGACGCACTTCTTCGCCCATACCGCAGGCATGAGACATAACCAGATTGTGCTGCAATTGGCTGAGGTCTTCTGCGGGAATGGTGATGTTGCACAGACTTCCGAATCCGGTGGTCACACCGTAAACGGGACGGCCGATATCTTCCATCTTGCTATCCAGGAACTTGCGGCATTTCTCAATCGCCGCGATGGCTTCCTTGCCAAGTTCCAGTTGCATGTGATTGTCAATGATTTCTTTGACTCTGTCGATGGTCAGATGCTTATCGCTAATGATGTGCTTATTCATGGCTTTTTTGCAATAAAGGGTTTCCTGTTTAGTTGTTGAGAGCCTCTCGTATGGTGGTTTCGTCGGCTGTATTGGGCATTGTCACGCGCAGACCTGTTGCGCGCTCCATCTCTCTTAAGATGGCGTGATTGGCGCCTTCGTTGCGTGCCCAACTACGACGGGCGATACCGTTGTTCACATCCCAGAACAGCATGTTTTGAATGTGTCGTGCCGAATCATCACTTCCGTCGATTACCATACCAAATCCGCCATTGATGACTTCGCCCCATCCGACTCCGCCGCCGTTATGGATACTTACCCATGTAGCGCCACGGAAGCCGTCGCCGATGACATTCTGTATTGCCATATCGGCAGTGAACTGCGAGCCGTCGTAGATATTACTGGTCTCGCGGAACGGTGAATCGGTGCCGCTTACGTCATGATGGTCACGGCCTAACACGATGGGTGCGCTTATTTCGCCTTTGCGGATGGCTTCGTTGAACGCGAGGGCTATCTTGGTGCGACCTTCGCAGTCGGCATACAGGATGCGGGCTTGCGAACCTACTACCAAATGATTGCGGCCTGCTTCTTCTATCCAACGGATATTGTCATCCATCTGTCCTTGTATCTCTGCGGGTGCATCTTTCACGATTTCGCTCAGCACTTTCACTGCCAATGCATCACTCTTGGCAAGGTCTTCGGGCTTTTCGCTCATGCAAACCCAACGGAACGGGCCGAAACCGTAGTCAAAGAACATCGGACCCATAATATCTTGCACGTAAGACGGATAACGGAAAGTACCGTCCTTTTTCATTACGTCTGCGCCCGCGCGCGAGCTCTCCAACAGGAATGCGTTTCCGTAGTCGAAGAAATACATACCGTTTGCGTGCAGACGGTTGATGGCTGCCACATGGCGCCGCAACGATGCCTGTACGGCTTCTTTGAAGCGTTCGGGCTCTTCCGCCATCATGCGTTTGCTTTCTTCCAGACTGTAACCGACGGGATAGTAACCGCCTGCCCAGGGGTTATGCAACGATGTCTGGTCTGAACCCAAGTCAACGGGATAGTTCTCATCTGCCAGACGTTCCCATAAATCCACCACATTGCCAACGTATGCCAATGACACCACTTCTTTGCCGGCTTGGGCTTTGCGGATGCGTGCCATCAGTTCGGTCAAGTCTTCATGCAGTTCGTCCACCCAGCCTTGCTCATAGCGTTTGCGTGCGGCAAGGGGATTGATTTCTGCGGTCACGCTCACTACGCCGGCGATGTTACCCGCTTTGGGTTGTGCGCCTGACATACCGCCTAAACCGGCTGTGACGAACAGCATACCTTTGCGTTCTTCGGCTGTGCCGGTCAGACCTTTCTTGCGCAGTTGTTTGCGTGCGGCATTCATCACAGTGATAGTTGTGCCGTGTACGATTCCTTGCGGACCGATGTACATGTAACTTCCTGCCGTCATTTGTCCGTATTGCGAAACGCCCAGTGCGTTGAACTTTTCCCAATGGTCAGGCTTCGAGTAGTTGGGGATAACCATTCCGTTGGTCACCACCACTCTCGGTGCATCTTTATGGCTTGGGAAGAGCCCCATCGGATGACCGGAGTACATGGACAATGTCTGCTCGTCAGTCATGGTGGCAAGATATTGCATGGTCAGTCGGTATTGCGCCCAGTTCTGGAAGATGGCACCATTGCCGCCGTATATAATCAGTTCGTGCGGATGTTGTGCCACGCGGGGATCCAGATTGTTCTGTATCATAGCCATGATAGCAGCCGCCTGCTTGGATTTTGCGGGATACTCGTCAATCGGACGCGCGTACATTTCATAACTCGGACGGAACCGGTACATGTAGATACGTCCGTAGAGACGCAACTCTTCTGCAAACTCTTTGGCAAGCACTTTGTGATGCTTTTGCGGGAAATAGCGCAGGGCGTTTTTCAGCGCCAGCACTTTTTCTTCTTCCGTCAGGATGTCCTTGCGTTTGGGTGCATGGTTAATGGCCGTGTCGTAGGGTTTGACCTCCGGCAGTTCTGCGGGAATCCCCGCAAGAATCTCTTCTTGAAATGCATTCATGATGTATAATCGATTTATGTTTAGTCTGTTTTTAGTCTGTTTTTGTTCTTTTCTTGTTCTTTTCTTCTTCCTGTTGTCCACCTATTCTCCAGCCACTCTCATCGTATGCTCATCGGGTGCTCATCGGTTGCTGAACGGGTGCTCATCGGTTGCTCACTATGACATCACCATGATATCAGCGGCATATCGCCCCAATCCATCCTCTTTCACTCCTCAACTCCTTCACTTCCTTTCCTCTCCTCATTCAACTCATGCTTTATATAATCGTACAACCTGCCTTGTATGGGCTTGTTATACTTTCTCGCTTTCCGCACGGCCTCGTCATATCGTGCCTGCCATTCGGCTTTGCGTACAGTGTCATGCAGGATGGCTTTCGTTTCTGCCATCAGTTCTGCAAACCGTCTTGCTGTCGGATGTTCTGCTTTTTCTTTCTTTGTTTTCTTGCTCAATTCCGGCTTACTGCACACTGCCGCCCATTCATCATTCCCTGGTATCCTCCGTGCATAGTGCCTCTTGTCAACATTTCCCCGCATTTCACCCACTATATTCACCCACTTCGCTTTCATAGACTTAGATTAATTGTTCCTTCAAATATCCCCTTTAGTTCTTTTGGTTTATCAGGTTTACTACCACTTTGACCATTATATCTTTCTCTTCCGTACGGCTCTCGGCAATCATAAGCGTCAATGCAACAAGAGTATTGTCCGCAATGCGTTTTGTACCGTCCTCGCGATACAGAATACCGTTGTTATTTAGGAACCACAGGAATAAGGTTGCCGCAATACGTTTGTTACCGTCCGAAAAAGAGTGGTTCTTTGTCACCAAATACAACAGCATCGCCGCTTTCTCCTCCACACTTGGATACAAGTCCTTGCCGCCGAACGTCTGGTAAATCTGACCTATACTACTCTTGAACGAATCGTCTTTCTCATTGCCAAATAACGCACTTCCACCGAACTTCTCACGTAAGGCGTTGATAGTCTGAATGGCATTCTCGTAGGTTGCACGAAAATGTTCTTCGGGTGTCGTCTCTTTGACGGTCAAACGCTCATAATCATAATTATCAAGTGTATCCAATGCGTACGCATAATCCACAACAACATCAAAGATTGCTTGCGTCTCGTCCGTGTTCTCAATCGCCTTACTTTGCACCGCTCGACCAACTATCTGCACCAACTGCCTCAACTCCGCCAGCTGCTCCCGCCTCAGTTTCTCATTGACAGCAAAGCCATTGATGAGGTAGTCCTTAAGAATCCTGTTTGCCCACTTACGAAATTGGATACCTCTTTTACTCTTTACTCGAAAGCCAACAGAAGTAACCATTTCCAAGTTATAGTACATTACCTCGTTGGTTTGAGTTTTGCCTTCCATTGCTCCATGCGGAGTGGTGGACGCAAATTTTGCGCCTACCACCTCATCCGCCAATTCTTCGTGTAAAGCGTTATTGATATGCTTGCGAATTGTTTTTACATCTCTGTCAAACAACATAGCCATTTGCGAAGCAGTCAACCACACGGTTTCTTGCTCCATGCGCACATCGAGCTGAATCATGTTGTCATCCGCACGATAGATGATAATCTCGCCTCTGTTATGTTCCGAAATCTCTTTCATATTCTTTCTACCCAACTGTTTCCAAAATGGAAACTATCGCTTTTTTCTTGCTTGTTGCGCACATAATGCCCGCTGCCCACATTCCCCCGCAACTCATCCACAATATTTACCCACTTCGCTTTCATTGCCTATTTCCTGTTTTCAATCTCTTTTACTGTACGTTCAACCACTTCCTCTAATTTGGTAACAACTTGTTGCAATTTTGTAAATTCCTCATAATAAAACAGATACTACTTCTTTATGTAGCGGATATTTCTTTCAGAAAAGCCTGTCTCATTAGGGAATGCATCTTTCAAATCCTTGCTCAATTGGTCAAAGAATCCGCTTCCCCATTGGCTTTCTGCTTTAAGGGCAACGATGTCTCGACCCAATCTCCAATAGAACTCAAACATGGACTGATTGATGCGCACTACCGCTTTAATTTGGCTCTGACGGTAGCGTTGTTTGAGATCAGACAACCAGTGCACATAATCTGTATTGGCTATCATCCCATCTCTATGTATAAATTCCGGTTTCATGTTTGGTTTCTATTGTTGACTTTTTATATCAGTTGTTTTTAATGGACCAATAATCAAGGGAGACAGGTACTGTCTATAACCATAGGCTTCTCCGATATCAATGACTTTAGGCTCTTGAATTGCTTGGGGATTTATAAGCCTGCTATTAAAATCCTTCCAATAAGCCCCAAGAGCAGATATATAATCTTTCGTGTCTTTATAGTATTTTACGTTTTGTGTCAAGTATTGCGAGTATGCGATAATAGGTCTAAATTGCTCTACCTTTTCTTCTTGTCCTGTTTCGAGGAAAACGAAGTACATATCAGCATCTTTGCAAATAGTGTATTGAGGGTTCGTGATGATATCTTTCATCTTTTTAAGGTCATGTTCAAATTCTGTAAGATACCATTTCTCCTTTTTAACGACAGATTGCGCCTTAAATTCAATTAAAGCAATAACAGAAATCACATATGTCCGAGTGGCATCAAGTTCCAATATCGCTAAGTCCACTTTTGCTCTTCCAAAGCCTTTCGGACTCCATTCCCGGCATACAACATATTGGTTACCATATTTTTTCGTAACCTTATTATGCAAAAGCCACGCAATTTTATCGCGAATCTGCAACTCGTTTTTGCCTTGCGAACTCAAGTATGCTAACTCATTGTCTTGAAATCCTTTGTTTATACTATCCAACAACGAGTGCAAGGTGTCCTGGACAAACTTTTGTATTTCTCTGTTAGTACTCATATTGTATTTATTCTGCGCATATATTCGTCTGTTGGCATTTTGAATACATTATAATATACCTCTTGTGTCAATTTCAGTTCTGCCAATAAAGTATAATCCCATTCCGGCAGGTGTTTTAATTGTTGGTCAATTGAAGGTAGCAAAGAATTATCGGAACTCACATAATGTTGTTCATACCGTAATTTTATCTCTTTGCAAAGTAAATCCACGGCTTCGGAGATGGATATTTTATCTTCGTTACGGAGAATAACTATTCCGTAATCTTCATTATCTTTGGCACGCAAATAACTAATGAGTTGAGTAAGGGCACTAAGTACGTATAATTCGTGTTGTGGACGTTCCGCTATATATTCCTTAACATAATTGTCTAAATCAAATCCATGTGTTATCAAATAACCCAAGTCTAGCAGTTTTTCTTCAATTGGAGTGCTTTCCCACTCATAACATGAGGTCTCTAAATATGACTTGGGTGCATTGGGGAATTGTAACTCTTTACCACCATTTTGGTAATTTGGATAATAGATATGTTCTTTTACTGTTCTCATAACACAATTTGTTTTTTAGTCTTATATCGTTTTTCTTTCTTCTCTTGCATTCCCTCATGCAACTCAAACTATCGGGGCGTAGTTTTTTACAGTTCCCCTTCTTTGTTTTCTTGTTCAATCATTCGTTTTACCGCTTCGTCAAAATCTGAAGCGATGGGTTGCGTGCGGTTGAAGATGTCATACTCGGATTCGGCTTTCGTGTCGGCTTGCGCTTTGGAGATACTGCCTTTATCAGGCAGAATATTGTAGCGTCGGAACGAAAGGAACTCATTCACGCTCGCTGCAAACTGCTCCATATTAAAGGTGTTTTCTCGCTCAATGAGGTCTTCAATATAATCGAAATAGCCGGTAACGGTGCGCTCCAATTGACGAATCTGCTTCTCATCCAGATAATTCTTGGCAATGGTGACATCCGATTTCAAGACACGTCCGTTAGGCGAGTTCTTCCATGTCTTCAGTCCCATGTGCTCTTGGGTATGGTCGGCGTGTGTGTAGATAATCTCTGCCGCCGTTTGCCCGGTAATGGCATAATGGAAGCGGTTTTGTACCATGGCATAGAACTCGCGCGTGGTAAGCGCTTTCGGGTCGTAGTCAATACTGCACTCCGCATAGATATCTGTAATCTGCTGCCAGATTCGGCGTTCGCTTGCACGGATAGAGCGTACGCGCTCCAAGAGTTCACGGAAATAATCCTGTCCAAAGATGGCCTTGCCTTGTTTGAGGCGCTCATCGTCTAATACAAAGCCCTTGCGGATGTATTCATTCAGAATCTTAGTTGCCCATTGGCGGAAACGCGTCGCGCGCGTGGAGTTAACACGGTAACCGACAGAGATAATCGCATCAAGGTTGTAGAATTGGGTCACACGCTTAACTTGACGAGTACCTTCTTGTTGAACTATCGAGATTTTCTCGGCAGTTGCCGCGAAACTTAATTCCTCGCTTTCATAGATATTACGGAGATGCAAACTTATATTATCCGAAGAACAATCAAACAATGTCGCCATTGCTTTCTGCGTCATCCAGATGGTCTCGTTGCGCACCACGACTTGCACCTGTGCGGTGCAGTCGGGTGCATCATAGAGAAGGAATAATGCTTGTCTGTCAGCAGGAGTCATTATGCCGGTAAGGTATTACTTATTGATATTGGCGTTGACAAAGCCCAGTATCTCGGCTTCACGCTGTTCGGCCTCTTTCACCATTGCAGCCGCCTCTGCTATCAGGCGTTCGGCAGTCTCGCGGTTCTTCAGGCCTGCGGCATTGATGCGGACGTTCATATCTGCGCCACGTACGGCCGCACGTGCAGCGAGAGCGCCTACACCGGCATCTGATGCCGAAGCAGGATTGCCTTTTTCAGCCATCGCCTTAATCACAGGGAAAGCGCGCATACTGGCTTTCATGGTGCGCAGAGGCACTTGTGTCGCATACAATGTGGCGGCCTCCATGGCTTCAGCGCGGGCTTTCTTCTCCTCTTCAGTGCCTTTAGGCATGGCAAACACATCCATAATCTTATTGAACGCAGCCGTATCTTCGTCCACCAAAGCCAGCAGTTCGTTCATTACTTCCTGCCCCTCTTCGGCCACTTTTGAGAACTCTTCCCAACGTTCGTCCCAGCCGCGTTTGTGGGCACTCAGGTTAGCCACCATCGTACCAAGTGCGGCACCGAGTGCGCCCATATAGGCGGAGATACTGCCGCCACCGGGGGCTGCCGATTCGGATGCAGTCTCAATGGCAAAGCCTTTGCAGGTCATGCGGATAAGGTGCTCTTTTTCTGCCTGTTCCTTTTCATCCACAATCATGTATTCTATCACTTTCTCTTTCGGATTGAACGGTTTCAGTTCGTCCAGCCCCATCGATTTGACAGCCATGCGGATGATTTCTTCTTCCGTTATACCGAGGCTGCGCTGTTGGCGTGCCAGATAGTATTTGCCGGCATCAATCAGGGCGCACTTGGGCACCAGACCAACGATTTCTGCTCCGGTTACGCGCATCCCTCTTGCTGCGGCCGCGCGGCTAACCTCCTCAAAAGCAACATGCAGCGGAGTGGCAGTGATATCCGTGATATTCATGCTCACTTGCGCAATGCCGTATTCATCAATATACCATCCGATGGCCTTGCAGCCTTTCAGTGTGCCGGGTATCCATATCTCTTCGCCATTGGCATCGCGAAGCACTTTGCCGGTCAGTTTGCCGCCTTCGCGAGCCTTGCGGCCTTTCTCGCGTACGTCAAACGCCACAGCCATTGCACGGCGGGTGGAGGTGGTGTTTAGGTTGAAGTTCACGGCAATCAGGAAGTTGCGTGCGCCCACATTGGTCGCTCCGGCCGTTGCTACACGCTCGTTGAATTCACTGGGACCGAAATCGGGTTTGCGTTTCGGGTCGCTCATTTTCTCCGGCAGAGCTTCGTACTCACCTTCACGGCATACGGCGAGATTTTGGCGTTCGGGTGTAAAGGCAGCGGCTTCATAGCAGTAGCACGCAATGCCCAGTTCTTCATACATCCGTTTGGCCAGTCCGCGCGCAAGGGTGGCGCACTCTTCCAAGGTGATACCTGCCACGGGAATCAGCGGGCACACGTCCGTCGCACCGCTACGCGGATGGGCACCGTGGTGGTGACGCATATCAATCAGTTCAGCGGCTTTTCTGGCACCCCTGAACGCGGCTTCTACTACCACATCCGGACTTCCCACAAAAGTAACGACCGTTCTGTTGGTGGCCTCACCCGGGTCTACATCCAGTACTTTTACGTTCTCACCGTTCACGTCTGTGGCTTTTATTTCTGCCACGATTTGGTTGATGACATCCATGTTGCGTCCTTCCGAAAAGTTGGGCACGCATTCAATCAGTTGTTTCATGTTTTCTATTTTGTTTTTATAAGATTATTGTCTGTCTGTGGAGCCGGAAACACGCCGACTTGATACCAGCCCGCAAAGATACAACTTTTTTTGCATATATGCAAATTCTTTGCATCTTTTTTTATACCACGCTGCCAAAAACGAAAAAAACGTTCACTTTTTGGGCTTTTTTATACACGCAGGACTGCGCCGTTGCCGAAGCAGTCCCGTAGTGTGGTATGTATTCCTGTTTACAGAGCCTTCAAGGTCTCAAGCAGAAAATCGTAGTATTTTTGCACGGTGGCGATGTTCACGCGCTCATCGGGCGAGTGGGGGTGTTCGATGGTCGGACCGAATGAAATCATGTCCATACCCGGATAGTTACGTCCGATGATGCCGCATTCCAGACCTGCGTGGATGGTCACGATGCGTGGTTCGTTGCCGAATTTCTTGGTGTAGATGTCTTTCATTACGCCCAGAATACGGCTGTTCAGGTTGGGTTTCCAACCGGGGTATGCGCCGGAGAACTCTACTTCCGCACCGGCCACAGCGAAGGTGGATTGAATCATTTGCTTCAGTTCCTCTTTGCGGCTTTCTACCGATGAACGGGTCAGGCAAAGCACAACCACCGAATTGCCTTCCATCTTGATGGCACTCAGGTTGTTACTGGTCTCCACCACATCCGGCATTTCGGGTATCATGCGATATACGCCGTGCGGGCAGATGGTGATGGCGTGAATCAGGAAGTCTTGCACGTCTTCGGGCAGTTCGGTCTTCGGACATGCCACTTCTTCAGCGGTGAAATGGATATCATCTTCTATGCCGTCATATTCTTTGATGAACAGGTCTTCCCACTCATCCACCAATTGCAGCATCTCTTCTTTGCCGTCTGCGGGGATGGTGATGACAGCCGATGCTTCACGCGGAATGGCGTTACGCAGCGAACCGCCTTCCACTTCGGCCAGGCGTGCTTCGTAGTCGGCTACAGCCACTTTCAGGAAGCGGAACAGAAGTTTGTTAGCATTGGCACGCTGCAAGTGAATATCACATCCGGAGTGGCCGCCTTTCAGACCTTTCAAGCTGATTTTCAGTGCAATGTCACCTTCCTCCACTTCTACGGGCGTAAAGTCAAACCGTGCCGTTGTGTCCACACCGCCGGCGCAGCCGATATACAGTTCGCCTTCTGTCTCCGAGTCAAGGTTCAGCAATATCTTGCCTTGCAGTACACCGCCCTGCAGCGCGTGTGCGCCGTACATACCGGTCTCTTCATCCACGGTGAAGAATGCCTCCAACGGGGGATGAACCACATTCTTGTCTGCCAGTATGGCCATAGCGGTGGCAACGCCTATGCCGTTATCGGCGCCGAGGGTTGTACCGTCGGCAGTCACCCATTCTTTATTGTCCTCAATATAAGCGTGTATGGGGTCTTTCTCAAAGTCGAATTGGGTGTCATTGTTTTTCTGGGGCACCATATCCATGTGTCCTTGCAGGATTACACCGGGGTGGTTCTCCATGCCGGCACTGGCGGGTTTGCGGATAATCACGTTGCCTATTTCGTCAACCACTGTCTCCAGTCCGAGGCTGCGACCATAATCGGCCAGGAACTTTGAGATCTCTTCTTTCTTGCCCGATGGGCGGGGAATTTGGGTAAGGCTGTAGAAGTTTTTCCACAAGGCCTTGGGTTCAAGGTTAAGCATAATCGTTGATGTTTTGATTGGTTATTTTGATTGTTGTCTGTCTTTGTGGTCAGTCCATTTCGCCGACAAGGCTCACCGGAAGCATCTGTTTTATCTTCTTCAGATCATCGCCGTATCGTCCGAACAGATACATCATCTTTGTCAGCAGGGCTTCGGTGGTGATGTCGCGACCTGACAGCACGCCGGCTTTCAGCAGGTTCATACTCACTTCGTAACGTCCCATCTCTACGCTACCCGTCTCGCATTGGGTCTTATTCACGATGACGATACCGCGGTCAACGGC
>JAGCEW010000002.1 GCA_017650465.1 Paludibacteraceae bacterium | reverse complement strand
TTTACTTCTTAGCCTTACGGCACGATTATTTCCGCCCCCTGCAGGGTGTAAATCTTTCCATCGCGGAGGATGTAGATTTGTCCGTCAATCATCACCTTTCGTACAGCAGATGTGGCAGGCTGGGCGGCGATGACTTCTTCTATGCCGTCACCGGAATGATCATCCATCCATGCTCCGCAGTCCGCAACAGGGCGAACGGCATATCCGTTCTGCCGCGCAGCATCCATCACTTGCAGCTTACTCGTGCTGAGGAAGATAGCCGCCTTTGCCGTGGAGGCATCATCGAAATCGCCTGTCCAATAGCACCCGTGGAAGGGACCGTCCTCATTGACGGCATTTACCGATGTGCCATAGCGAAATCCGGTAGCAGGCAGGAAGACAGCTCCTGCGGCTTCCATCTTGTCCCAAATCCATTGATTGTACACATTGGTTGTGTAATTAACGGGATTGGGTGTGAAGGAGATGCCTTGCGGCTCCTGCCAGTCATCCGGCAGAAGAATATAACCCTTCACGCCACATACCACCGCATGTCCCTGCAAATCAGCCGCATTGGGACGCGTTTTGAGCAGATAGTCCCACTCGGCTGCAGACAGAAGACGCATTTCGTACCAATATTCATTGGTGTAATAGTTTGCGAAATCTTCCTCTCTGTAATATTGGGATTTGCTGTAGCGATACGCCCAATCATAATTATAGTTACGGGCTATCGTTCCCGTCAGTTTTCCGGTAGCATAAGCAGATGTCTCTTTGCTGGTCTCTATAGGAGAGTTTCCTGTAGCAAAACCGAACAAGTCAATGAAGCCTCTGTAGGTATTTTGCGCATTAGCATTAAGCACACCTATCACATCGTATTGGTTCGTAGCAATGCGGTAGCGCAGACCTTCTACTGTGACGTTACCGGTGTATGTTTGTTTAGTGTAGGAGTTTGGTCTGTATTGCAAGTTACCTGCGGCAAAAGCCACCTGTTTATGCTCGGATACCGAGAATCGTCCGGTCAGCACTTTGCGCGGCTCGGTAGGTTCATAAACAGGATATACATCCATATCCGAAGTAATTGGTTTGGAAAGATTCATATTCCATCCGATAAACGTATAGATATTTTCCGGATCATCGCTAAAATCTGGAGATGGGAGCGCAGTGAGAGTCTGCCCATCCAGAACTTCTCGAGTGGTATACATCAATCCGTTTTTTGCATGGAAAGTGACGGTATGAACCGGCTTGCAGCCGGTACAAACCACTTTGACCAGACGAACAGAGCGACCGTATCTCTTGAGGGCTGTCGCTTTAACACTTATGTCGGAAGCCGTGTTAAAACTTGCCTCGTAAGCCTGAGTAGAATTATTCTCCGAACAGGTCCAATAGTTGCCATTGCTATTAGCATACATAACATCAGCCACATCTTCTCTCCGTCCTCCGGCAGGCAGAAAGACGGCACCCTTGTCCTCCAGCGCTTGCCATTCGGAGGGAATAAGTGTCCACGAATCGGGATTCCAAGTCTTATCCCAATCGTCCGGGAAGATGATATATCCATTTACTCCGTCAATCAATGCTTTCTGCGAGCCGTAAGTCGTTGCTTGTTTATTCGAATATCTGGTATTAAGAATATACCTCCATTCCGCTTCGGTTAATGAGCGCCATAGATAGGCCTCATTGCCTCCATTGCTGATGGCGTTAGTGCCCCAATCGACATAGGCTGTAACGGGATTACCCGTTCGCGTAGGTTGATAGCCCGTTCCCCAGCCGAAGAGGTCAATCCATCCGGAATAAGAGTCGGAAATCTTATTATTGCTACACTGCACGCCGTTCTCAAAGACATTTCCTTCCAGGGGGTCTGAATTGGATGCTCGGCCACCCACAAAATCCCACTGCCGCGTTGCAAAACGCCAGGTATGCGTACTGGCTTGGTACTGCAGGTTGCCTTTACTGAAAACAATCTGGTCGCCCTTCTCATTGATTGTGAATAGGCCGGTGAGCTCGCCTTCACCAGCGGCGAAGACATTTGTGCAGAAGAGGACTGCGACGAATAAAGTAAGGAATTTACGCATAAAGATTGATGTTTATAAGGTTTAATATTTTATAGTGTTCCAGTGTATTAGTCGGGCTAGTTTTCCTAGGATTTTTTGGCATTTTCCAGGGCGCTTCGCTTCCTGAGAAGTCTTATAAATCGGGTGCAAAGGTACTGCTTTTTTTTGAGATATGCAAATAAATCTGCAAAAAAGCATTCGGAATATGCTTTTTTTACGTTAAATCGTTAAATTGTTAAACTGTTAAATCGTTGTTCTCTCATCTCAGTTCCGGTGAGATAGGCTTGAGCATCCGATGAGCATACATTGAGCATACATTGAGCATACATTGAGCACCCGATGAGCATCCATTGAGAGTCGCAGGCTAACAGCAGGCAAACCTGAGGGGAAAGTGGGATTTTAGATTTTAGATTTTAGATTGGAGATATTAGATTGGAGATTGGGAGTTAGGAAAAGAAACAGACCCACGCTTTGCGTGAGCCTGTTAGGTGTTACTTCGTCTTACGGGACGATAGATATAGTCCTGTGACGGTAAAGATACATTCACCATACCCTTAGCATACCCTTACCTTACCCTTAGCTTTCTTTTCGGCAGTCCACCAGCCGATAACCGCGGCCGTGTTGGGACATGATGGCTACGCTTGTAGCGGGTTTCAGATAACGGCGCAGGCGGTTGATATACACCGAAAGCAAACGGTTGGAGAAATGGTCGTCTGTTTTCCAAACGGCTTTGCGGAACGTGGCGCGGTCAATCAGTTTGTTGCGGTTCTCACACAGCAGTTCCAGCACATTCGATTCGCGCGTGGTCAGAGGTTCATCGCCCAAACGCTGCAAAGCGGCATTGAAGATAAGGCCGTTGCCCAAATCGTACGTGCCGCCTGCACGCTCCGCCTCATTGCGATAGAGACGGAACAACGCCTTGATTTTGCACACCAGCACATCCATTCCCATTGACTGCCACTCGCAGTCATCTGCGCCCGCGGCATAAGCGGCAAGTACTTCCGCCTTCGTCGCATTGTCGGCATAGACGATGATGGGAATAATCGCCTGGCGTTGCCGCAACTCATGCACAAAATCAATGCCGGAGGTGTCTGACAAACGGATGGCAGAGAGGCAGAGGTCGATGCGATGACGGTCAAAGCAAGACAGGGCTTCGGGGAGCGAAGCCACTGTCTCTACTTCATAACCGCTGACCCGCAAGTAATCGGACATCAGGCTGCCGCGTGTCCGTTCCGGCTCACACAGCAGAATAGTCAATTGCAAGTCCATCGGTTCGCTGCATCAATATTGAGGGTAACGACCAGGTGCACCGAGTTCACCGCTTCCACCGGGTTGGGGCTTTTCGGGTGCATTGGAAACCGTGCCTTCCATTATTACGTGCGCAGATTCAATTTCTGTAATCTCTGTTGTCGGATAGTTATACATTTTCTTCTTCATTTGTGTAATATGGTTTTTGAGTTATTCCTTCTTATTGAATTTTGTGACCTTGTGCATCGTACTTGATACCACTACGCTCGATGACAAGAATACCGTTCTCGATATACTTCTTTGTCTCAACGGAAAGCGTTTCTTCCGTTTCGGGCAACTGCTCTATCTGTTCACCTTCCGGGGTTACAAGACGTACACGGGCTGGAGAATAGGCTATATCTCCATCTGCGATATTCAGATAGAAGTAGCCACGGAAGGGACGCATCCAAGCGTTAGAAGTAAGGGAAGGATAATAGAGGTGGTTGTTGCTCAGATAGATGACGCGTTTGTCTTTTGCCAGTGTTTCTCGGTCGGTGGTATTGCGGAACTCAACACCCGTACCGATGCCTTCTATATTCTGAACGGTGTAATAGTTCTTTGCTACCAATTTCATCTTCACATTCTTAAAGGTGGGATTCACGATAGTTGCATTCGGAATAAGGATATACGGCTTATTGGCCACGATACCTGTGGTTGCCGGCATACAGTTGAGGGTCAGATAGCCGTCTGCTGTGTATTTGGCACTCACCAAGGTGTACAGTTGTCCACGGAAGGTTTGGTTCGCTTCGTTACGATAGCTGTAACCGAACGGCAGCGAAAACACAAACCATGTGTCCTTTGTGAAAGAACGCATATACTTCACATTCAGCGTTTCGTCAACCCTGTCAGCAAGGGTGGTGTAATAGGCATCGTTATTGTCCGACTTGTCGTCCAATAATAGGAAGTAGGGTTCGTATTGTGCGGTATAAGTGACAATCGCCGTAGTAAGAGGCAGGTTGGCCGTCGTATAGATATTCTCATCTTCCTCTACACTGCTCTTCCATCCGATGAAGGTATATACGGTGTTGTTTTCCAAATCATCCGGACGGGTAGGGTTTGAGATGGTTGGTTTCGTGTTAGCCGCAACAGCACCGCTCTGCAACTGTGTGCCATCCCAATCGTTAAAGGTAACAGTATAGGTGATCGTTTGGAAAGTAGCTTGTACATTATAGGTGGTGTTGTGCGTGCCGTTGGTGGGGAAAGTGAATACATTGTTTGCTACGTAGGCTGCGCCATCGCCACTCCAGCCAGCGAACTCATAGCCATCTGCTGCTGTGGGTGTGAGGGTAACGGTATTTCCGGCGCGTTTCACGGTTTCGTTGTTTCCTTCGTCACTGCGGGCTACGCTTGCTCCTCCGGCGCCATAAGTGGCGTTGAGGAAGTAGTCGTTCTGTGCGAAAGTAGCGCCGATGGTCTTGTCGCCGTCCACCGTCACAGATGCCGCACCGTCATTCGTCCAGGCGGAGAAGTGATAGTCGTCAACGGGCGTAGCGGTAACGGTCAGAACGGTGTTCTCCGCCACTTCGGCACCGCTGCTTATCTCGTTCTCATTTCCATCCACCACGGTCAGTGTGCCGTGTTCGGGAGTAGAAATAGAGACAGTGTGGGTGGTAGAGGCTCCGCCCGTGAAAGTGGCACCTAATATTTTATCCGCACAACTACCTCTGCTGCAAAGCACATTGATTTCTTCAGTAGAAGTCGTGTTACATTCTGTCCAAGCACTAAATTCGTATCCATCATCTGCTGTGGTGGTGCAATAATATTTCACTGAAGTTCCGGTTCCAGCATAGGCAATAAATTTGCCACTATTGCCATTGTAAACTACTGTTCCGTTAGATGCCCCTTCTCGGACTGTTATTGTTCCGCCTTCAGTCGGCAATATATTGATATAAATTTTACATTCGTCCAATCCGACCGAACAGCCACCAAAATTTAGGGTTGTCGAAATCTTAAATCCCGCACTTGTCTCATTAAATTTAGGTTGTATAGCCCCAGTAGGTCCATTGTAAATGGTGCCGTTGGCAAAATATAAACCAGTGGCGTACATGCGGTCTGTGTAATTAGTTTGATTGGCAACATTACGAATATAAGGCAAATATCCTGTTAGTCCGTTTTGCACGTCTGCAAGTGTCCGTTTGCGCCAATAATTGCCATCAGTTTTTGGGAGCATAATTCCATTGTGGTCCTCTAATCCATCCTCCCTATTCACGTTGAATACAAAACGCAGGGTGTCCAGATCTCCGTCAATAAAGGTTAGTCTGTACAATTCTGTGTTGTTTTCTACATTCGTCACACGACCTGTCCATCCGGACAAGTCTGCTCGATATTGCGACCAGTTGTATTGTGCATAACTTCTTGCACTTACTAAAGATAATAGTGCGACAATAATGCACACGATTTGTGTAACGGATTTTTGAAAAATGTTTTTCATAAGCATTTGATTTTGTTTTGGTTAATAATTATATTTATTACGGGACCTTATCGTCTCCGCGAGATCTGCTTTATAACTCGGTCTTTTGCCGTCCTTTTGCCGTCCTTTTGCCGTCCTTTTGCCGTGATTGTCCTCAACCTCCTTAGAAACAGGCATAAAGAAAGCGTGAACTTTCGTTCGCTTCATTTGATGCTCTGAGGTCTTCGACTACCTTACATTCTCAAATTTACGCACAGAAATCTCACGCTGTAAGCATGAGCGTACATAAAAAACCGTGCTTGAGAATGTAATTTTGACCTTTCGGTCTGATTCCTTGAAGTTGTCGAAGTTTCAGGGCATCAAGTTTCGGCTACTACGCTTTATATATTATGTCTTGTGACGGTTGTCACGGTTGCACTGCCTTTACAGTGCCGGTGCTTCATAGGCGGTATATTTGTTCCTATCAGTTGTTGTATTCGTTATACGGCGATGCCCGTATGTATTACATCATCATATAAAGGCGATGGATGCGCATCTTCCATCAAAACAGGCTCAATGAGCAAACTCACCTTGTCCACATCTTTCCAAAGCCCTTTGGTGTATGCAAACCAATTGTCTCCGATGGAAGGGACGATAACTGCAACATCGATATCGCTCTCCGGACGTTGATTCCCTTTGCTGTACGAACCGAACATATATACCCGCGCTTCATTATTGAAACGAGGCATAATCAGTGTCTTGTACTGCTTGACCAACTTTAGAGCTTCTGCTTTATCCATAATTGCAATTCGTTAGTAGTATCTATCAATTGGCGGCACACAGGCTCTGTCAAGATGCGAGCCAACTGCTCTTTGTACTCCGGATAACGTGCCTGTATATTGAACGTGGAAACGGTATCAAGAAAATCTTTCTGTTCTTCGTTCATCTGTTCATACAACCCGCATCCTTCCGCCAAGCGTTTATGGTTGTGTATGAATGGAGGCGTGTCGTCACGCTTGGCTGACCAATAGGCCTTGATGGTTTTTTCAATCACCTGATGACACATAAACGCCACGTACAGCCAGCGTTTGGTAGTATATAAGCCCTCGGCAGTCTCCAAATCATAAGCGGCAATGTCCAACCAATAGGCTATTTTTTCTTCCTTCGTCATCATCCTATTTTACCATTTCGGCTGCAAAGGTACTGCTTTTTTTTGATATAACCAAATAAATTGCAAAAAAAGTTTGAGAAAAGCCGAATATAATACTTCCGTCGCCTTATTTGCGGCCGAGTTCAATCACTTCCAAATCACGGATATCCTTTCCGTCAATCACAAAACGCAGCAGAGTCTGCACAGTTTGCCAGCCCTGTTTGCCCGCAGCCCCCGGATTCATGGTGAGAAAACCATACGTATGGTCGTACTGCACCTTTAAGATATGGCTATGCCCGCAGACAAAAAGGTCAATGGGACGCTGACCGTTCTCCGCCTCTTGTTTGCCCGCCTTCAACAAAGCACTCTCGCGAAACTTGGGCAGCAGCCAAGGGTTATACCGCCCCGGATAACCGCCGATATGGGTCATCAGGACATTCACCTCTTCCACGCGGAAACGGTAGAACTCGCTGAGCGAATAACGGACATCCCCGCTGTCCATATTGCCGTAAACGGCACGGGTGGGGCGGAATTCACGCAGGGTCTGCAGCACTTCCATACTGCCGATATCACCCGCATGCCATATCTCATCGCACGTGGAGAAATGCTCCATGATACGCTTGTCCAAATAGCCGTGTGTGTCCGAAAGAACGCCGATGGTAGTCATACGCAAAACTATTGTTTCCTGCCCAGCAGAAAAACGGTGAGCAGCACTGCCGATACGCCGATGGAACAGAAAAAGAAGACATCACGCACATCCACCACTCCGCGCGAAATGCTATCAAAATGGTCCTGCAACGTAACCCAATAGAGCACAAACGACAGAACGGCTCCTAACAGGAAACAGACAATCTGGTTGCGCCCGATAGCGGCTGTCAGCAGTCCCAAGGAGGTGAAAACGCCGCTGAGCAGAACCAGTCCTGTCATGCTTCCGGCAAAAGCACCACCGTCGATGTTTCCTACCGGTTCGGCGATAGAATAGACCACAAAATAGTGCACGATGCAAGGCAGAATGGCGAGTAGAGTGATAGTCCATGCGGCAAAGAACTTGCTCCATACAATCCGTGCCACCGACACGCGTTTGCTTAACAGGACATCCCATGTGCCCGATTGCTTTTCCTCGCAGAAAAGCCGCATCGTGAGTGCCGGACAAAGCAAAATCAGCAGCCATGGCGACATGGAGAACAGGCCTGCAAAATCGGCATAACCCGATTCCAAAATATTCCACTCGCCCGGTATAACCCACAGAAAGAGACTGATTGCCAGCAGGTAAAGTCCGATGACAATATAGGCTATCGGCGTGGAGAAATAGTAAGACAATTCGTGACGGAACATACAATGGCAGTGTTTTATTCTTCAACCATAAACATCGGATCCCAACTGGGCAAAAGGACAGGCTTTTGGCGCATCATCTTTTGCAAGCGTTCCGGCACATACTTGCGTTCGGCAACCAGACGGAACATATATTCATGGAACCAAGCATCGGTCATAATGAGGTGTCCCTTGTAGCCGTTGTTGGCTCCCCAACTGTTTTCCACCATCCATTTGACAGGTTTGTCATCTTTCAGGTCCACGGCCACAAGTGTCATGGCATGGCTGCTGCCGCTGGCAAACGACTGAACGCGTTGCTTCTTGTTCATCGGGAAATCCACACCCAGCAAAGCGCCATAGTCGTAATTGTCAAGAGAGAGGTATCCTCGCTCGCTGTCCAGTTCCTTGCCCACATCGCAGCCGATATACATGGCAACGCTGTCTTTCAGGCTGTTAATGGCCACTTCCTGCATGTCCTGAATGGGAACATTGAGATACAACCAGTTGTGCCCTTCATACACATGGCGGTCCATATCTATCTCATACACCTTATAATAATCGCGCGAGGGATCATTCATTAGCATGATATAATCGCTCAAAGCGTGTTTGGGTGTATATTTCTCGGCAAACGTATGCGGCGTGTAGGTCTCACACGAAACCACCGAGTCCTTGCTGTTGCGTTCCTGCCAAGTGAATTGTTGCGGCGGCGTGCCGAGCGTAAGGCAAAGCAGGCGGTAAATGGTCTTCAGTTGTTCGTTTTTGCGTGCAATAACGGCATTGTTGCTTCCCTTCATCTCGCGCAACTCCAATCCGAACTCACGGAGTTTGAGAGCAAGGATACGGTGCATCTGGGCGGTATTGTTGGCATTGTACGTCTCGTGCATCACTTCACCAGGCACAAGACCATATTTGTCCACCAAATCTGCAACACCGGTAAAAGTGCCTCCGTCCGAGATGGGGTTGTGGAACAATGCTTCCACCTTGCGGTCATCCATCGGCAGTTTGCGGGTGTCAATCACCGTCTGCAGGAAAAGATTGCTCTTTTCCAGTTGGTCGTAGAAAAAAAGGTAACTCTGCGAGAACTGAAACTCTTCCAGTTCGGGGCGCATCCGCCGCATTTCCGCGCGCAGGATGTTCAGACCTGTGAAAAGCCAGCAACGCCCTGATTGTTTCTGGTCGGTGATGCCCTTTTGGGGAACACGGTACGTGAAATCCGTATCGAAATGGCCATTCAGTCCTTCCTGGTTCTGCACCAGTGTTTTCATGTTGACGTTTCCGATGGCGTTGCGTACGGCTCGCTCTTGTGCGGTTGGTTCGTAACTGCGGCGCAGTTGTTCCATTAATATGGAATCTATCTCCTGTGCGGAGACGGAAAGGGTGGCGGCAAAGGCCAACAGTATCGTTATCTTTTTCATTGTTTAACAGGGGTTTTAGGGAACAGGAACCAGAATGCAATGGCTGTAACAAGGGCAAAGCCGGCAAAAATATACCAACTCATTTGCCATCCGTTCCACAAAACAGTGGAGTCGGCACCTGCGGCTTCAGGCAAGAACACATAGTGATTTACCACTTCTTGCGCGGCCAGCGTACCGATAGTGGCACCCAGTCCGTTGGTCATCATCATAAACAACCCCTGTGCGGAAGAACGTTGTGAGGGATCCGTTTCCTGATCGACATACAAGGCACCGGAAATATTGAAAAAGTCAAAGGCAAAGCCGTAAACGATGCAACTCAATACGAACAGCAAAACACCTGGGAAACCCGGGTTACCTGCTCCGAAGAATGCGAAACGCATCACCCATGCCAGCATGGCCATAAACATTACGTTTTTGATACCGAAACGCTTCAAAAAGAACGGAATAGTCAGGATGCAGAGTGCTTCCGAGATTTGCGAAAGCGAAATGAGAATACCCGAATGCTGTACGCCGAACGAATCTGCCCAGTCTGCGAATGCGGCAAAACTGCCCAGGAAAGGATTGGCGTAACTGTTGGTCACTTGCAGACACATGCCCAACAACATGGAGAAAATGAAGAACAAAGCCATCTTTTTCTCTTTGAATAGCGCAAAAGCCCGCAACCCCAGAGCATCTACCAGCGATTTCTTTTCGCCGTTTCCACCCACTTCACAGGCAGGCAGAGTGAGCGAATAAGCCGCCAAAACAAGACTCAAACCTCCGCTGATAACAAACTGTCCGGGTGTGTCCATTGCTCCCAGCAGGTCAACAATCCACATGGTAACAATAAAACCGACGGTGCCGAAGACGCGGATAGGCGGGAAATCCTTGACGGTGTCCATATTGGCTTTGATCAAGGCATTGAAAGCAACGGAATTGGTCAAGGCGATGGTAGGCATGAAGAACGCCACGGAAATGGTGTAAAGCGTGAACAAGGGTGCAAACGTTACGTCTGTTCCTGTTGAGTAAGCAAACCAACCGACTGCACACATAAACAGACCTGCCAACGCGTGACAGAGGCTCAGCAGTTTCTGCGCAGGAATCCATCTGTCCGCCACAATACCCATCAGAGCCGGCATAAACAGGGAAACGATACCCTGAACGGAGTAAAACCAACCGATGTTGGCACCAAATCCATTAGCGCCCAAGTAGCGCCCCATAGATGTCAAATAGGCTCCCCAGACAGCAAACTCCAGGAAGTTCATTACGATTAAACGCAGTTTTGTGTTCATAAAAATAGAGTATAAAGATTAAATTTTCAAACAGCGTGCAAAGTTAGTACTTTTTTTGAATATATACAAGAGAGTGGGGATTTTTTTGCAAGAAAAAGCGACTATTTCTGAAAATCTGAAAGAAAGATGATACTTTTTGACGAAAAGATTTGGATAATCGCGAAAAAAGTTGTATCTTTGCGGCCGTTATGACGGAAAAAGAAATTTATATACAATGGTGTAAGACCCAGGAGGACTTGCCGTTGTTTATGCAGCCATGGTGGATGGACGCTGTGTGCGCAGGAAAAGAGTGGGATGTGTTGCTGTACAAGACCGAGCGTACCCAACGTGTCTTGGCCGCAATGCCGTACCTGCTGCGCAAGCGTTTGGGGATGCGCTATATCATTATGCCGCAGATGACGCAAATCGGCGGAATCTGGCTTGACAAGTCACTTCGGAATGAAGACGGCAGTGTTTGGGACAGGGCCGAACTGAAGAATATTTGTGCATTCATGCATCAGCGTTTGGCAGAGATGAATCTTTGCTACTATTACCAGCATTATCCTGTCGGCAGCGCATGTCCGGAAGAAATGGAAGCTTTGGGTTATAAACTGAAGACTCGCCACACCTACCGGATTGACGATTTGAGCGATATGGACAAGGTGATAGACTCTTTTTCCAAAAACAAAAAACGGCAGTTGACACGCGCACTCAGCCTGCATGCCGAGCGGGATATGAATCCGGAAGCGTTCTACCGTTTCCATAGCCGCTGCATGGAAGAACACCACAAAAAGATAGCCTATTCGCGTGAGTTTCTGCTTGTTTTGGAACGCAAGACGTCCCGTTTGCAGAACGGAATGATACTTTCCATTTGTAATCCGGATGGGGAGGTGTATGCTGCCGCCTATCTGGCATGGGATAACCGGTATTTATACTATCTGATGCCGTGTTATTCGCTACAGCATAAGGATAGTGGAGCCGGTGCTCTGTTGGCGTTAGAAGCGATGAAGTTGGCTCGCGAAAAAGGCGTGAAATTCGATTTTGAGGGCAGTATGCACAGGGGAATAGCCAACCATTACAAGCAGTTCGGTTCCCGACCTGCAGAGTACCGGAGCGTGAGAAAACTATTCAAGTGGTATTTCGCCTTTGCACTGTTCATCAACTGGATAAATCTGCTCCGATATCGCATCTAAAGAGACGGTTTTTGCACAAAAGTTGATATATTCTGAAAAAAATGAGGCCAACTCTTGCATATCTCAGAAAAAAGTACTACCTTTGCAGCCGTTTTCCCGAAAAACGAGAAAATTAATAACCGATAAAGATATAAAATACACAAAAATATGCAAATCAAAAAATCACCCAAAGCCAGTCTTGAAGACAAGAAATTGACCTATGTCCTCATCGGTCTCGTCTTCGTGCTGAGTGTTTGCTATGTTGCCCTTGAGTGGACAGAAAGAGAAGTGACCAAGTATGAGGTGGCTGATGCCGATTTCCAGTTTGAAGAGGAAATAGAGATTCAGCAAACCAGTCAGGATGTTACCCCTCCCCCTCCACCACCTGCCGTGCAGGAAGTGGAAGTGCTGAATGTCGTGGAAGACGATGTTGAGACCGAAGAAATCGAAATCAATACCGAAGACCAGAAAGATGTGGAAGTCGTTATTCAGGCTCCCGTGGAAGTGGTTGAGGAAGAGGAAGAAGAAGAGGTCGTGTTTGTCATCGTGGAGGATATGCCCGAATTCCCAGGAGGACAGCAGGCTCTGTTTAAGTATCTGAGCGACAATGTCAAGTACCCCACCATCGCGCAAGAGAATGGTATCCAGGGACGTGTTATTTGTCAGTTCGTGGTGAACAAAGACGGTAACATCGTGGATGTTGAGGTGGTTCGTTCCGGTGGTGATCCTTCCTTGGACAAAGAGGCTATTCGCGTTATCAAGTCCATGCCGAAATGGAAACCCGGAAAGCAGCGTGGTAAGGCTGTTCGGGTAAAATATACGGTGCCTGTTAATTTCCGCCTGCAATAAGAATTGGATCTTTCAATTCGTGACATAACGTATTGTAAGGGTGTCGGCACACGGCGTGCCGACATCTTTCGTAAAGAGTTGAAGGTGCAAACCGCCCTCGACCTTTTGCGCTACTATCCGTATAAGTATATTGATCGCAGCCGTTTCATCAGTATCGCCGACATTGAGGATGATGAAACCTATATTCAAATCAAAGGTGAAATCACGGAGTTTCATACCATTGGCATAGGGAGAGGGCAACGCCTCTCTGCCACCTTCTCGGATGGCAGGCATACCATGGAATTGGTGTGGTTTCGGCAGATACAATATGTAAAACTGCTTCTGCATACGCCGTATCTCCTATTCGGAAAGCCATCGCGTTTCAATCATGCCTGGAATATGGTGCATCCCGAACTGACTCCGTTGGAAAAAGTCAGACCTGAAACCACGCAAGGATTGGAAGCCTCCTATTCAATGACCGAAAAAATGAGGCAGTCGGGCCTCAATTCAAAGGCGATTCGTTCCATTCTGCTGAATATGAAGGACGACATACTGTCCGGCATACCGGAGACACTGGGCATGGATGTGGTCAATCATTTTCACTTGATGGGACTGACAGAAGCCCTGTGGAATATCCATTTCCCGAAAGATACATCTTCGATGCAGCGTGCTCGGGAACGGCTCAAATTTGAAGAGTTGTTCTACATCCAATTGCAACTGCTCCGCCAAATGCATCGCAGGGAACAGAATGCAGGCTTTCTGATGCCGAAAGTAGGGACATTCTTTCACTCATTTTACCGCGATTGCCTGCCGTTCTCACTTACCGGGGCACAGAAACGTGTTGTGCACGAAATTCA
Organism: Paludibacteraceae bacterium; assembly: GCA_017650465.1. Lineage (GTDB taxonomy): Bacteria > Bacteroidota > Bacteroidia > Bacteroidales > Paludibacteraceae > Colicola. The sequence continues at coordinate 5,401 of JAGCEW010000002.1, read as the reverse complement.
GGATGACCTGAAATCGGGACGGCAGATGAACCGTTTGTTGCAAGGCGATGTGGGGTCGGGAAAAACATTGGTGGCATTATTGTGTGCGCTCTTGGCGGCGGATAATGGATACCAGACCTGCATCATGGCACCAACGGAGATATTGGCTCAACAGCATTTGGAGACTTTGAAATCCCTCTTGAAAGATTTGCCTGTTCGGGTGGAACTATTGACGGGGTCTGTTACAAAAAAGCAAAGGGAGCCTCTTCACGAAGCATTGCGTATGGGGGATGTTCATATTTTGATTGGCACCCACGCTTTGTTGGAAGATGAGGTGGAGTTTGCTAATCTCGGCTTGTGCATTATCGACGAACAGCATCGCTTCGGAGTGGCGCAGCGTGCCAAACTCTGGGCGAAGAATATCCGGCCGCCACATATCTTGGTGATGACCGCTACACCTATCCCGCGTACATTGGCGATGACGCTGTATGGAGATTTGCGGGTTAGTGTCATTGATGAACTTCCGCCCGGGCGCAAACCCGTTCATACGCTGCACTATTCACTGGAGCGCCGCCGGTCGGTCTATCAGTTCATGCAGCAGCAGATTGATCTCGGACGGCAGATTTATGTCGTATTCCCGTTGATTAAGGAAAACGAATCGCTTGATTTGAAGGATCTGCAGAATGGCTACAACGAGTTGTGTGAAGCATTCCCCACACTGCGGATATCCATGGTGCATGGGCAGATGAAGAATCGCGACAAAGATGAACAAATGCGTCGGTTCACTTCAGGGGAAACGCAAATTCTGGTGGCGACTACAGTCATTGAGGTGGGAGTGAATGTCCCCAATGCCAGTGTGATGGTTATTATGAATGCCGAGCGTTTTGGCTTGAGCCAGTTGCACCAGTTGCGCGGACGGGTAGGACGGGGAGCCGACCAGAGTTATTGCCTCTTGCTCACGCGTGTGGAGTTGACTAAAGAAACGCGACAACGGATGGAGACGATGGTGGCAACCAACGATGGATTTCGTATTGCGGAAGCGGATTTGCAATTACGTGGACCTGGCGACTTGGAGGGAACTCAGCAGTCTGGCCTTCCGTTTGAACTGAAAATAGCCTCTTTGGCAACGGATGGACAGATTTTGGAACTTGCCCGACAAGCGGCAGCGGAGATATTAGAAAAAGATCCCCTCTTGCAGGAGGAGATCAATCGTATTTACAAGCGCCGTTTGGATACCTTGCGCGAAACGGCGGTCAATTGGGCGGATATTTCTTGACTATAACCGTGACCACATCGTGACCTGTCTACAGGATGACAGGTGTTTAGGCATTCTGTTTATGGAGTGCAGCAATACTTTCTTTTAAAGTAGCAATACGGGACTCTGCATCATGCTTCTTTTTACGCTCCAGTTCCACAACTTCGGGCTTGGCGTTTTGTACAAAACGCTCATTACTCAGTTTGGCCATTACTCCGCGGAGGAAACCTTCTTGGTGAGCGAGGTCGGCTTCTAATTTCTTCAGTTCTTCTTCTACGTTGATGAAGTTACCCACAGGAATACCATATTCGGTGGTTCCCACGATGAATGAAACAATGGAACTTTCTTGCGCCTTGTTTTCCTCTACCGGAACTTCTACCTCCGCATTGGCAAGTTTGTTAACCAACGTGGATAACTCTGTAGGAGCATAAAGGGTCAGCTTTTCTTTCGGAGGTATGTTCTTCGACGCACGTACATTGCGGACACCTGCCACGATTTGTTTCAGTTCTTCCATCTTGGCAAGAGTCTGTTCGGCTCCTTCCATTTGCAGGAATTCTGCACTGTTCCAATCGCTTTGGTCGGCGGCCATGATGGTAGAGCCTTCCGTACGCTCCGTCAGTTCGTGCCAGAGTTCTTCGGTAATAAATGGCATAAACGGATGCAGGATGCGCAGCATACGCTCGAAGAATACCAGAGTCGCTTCGTAGGTCTGGCAGGACAGCGGAGTCTGGTAGGCTGGCTTAATCATTTCCAAATACCAACCTGAGAATTCGTCAGTAAAGAGACGATAGATCGCCATCAGGGCTTCGCTCAGACGGTATTTCGTGAACAAGTCTTCCACTTCTTGCTCGGTGCGGCTGAGCATGAGGGTGAACCATGTCACGGCCTCACGATCCGAATACGGGGCTTCGGCATCCGTGACATCCAATCCCTTAATCAAACGGAAACAGTTCCATATCTTATTGCAGAAGTTACGTCCTTGTTCACATAGACTGTCATCGTACAATATGTCGTTGCCCGCAGGTGCACTCAGCAGGATACCCATACGCACGCCATCTGCACCGAAACGCTCAATCAGGTCAAGCGGATCGGGGCTGTTACCGAGTGATTTCGACATCTTGCGACCTAATTTGTCGCGCACGATGCCGGTGAAGTAAACATGGCGGAACGGCATTTTTCCTTGCCATTCATAACCTGCCATTATCATACGTGCTACCCAGAAGAAAATGATATCCGGACCTGTCACAAGGTCGGCGGTCGGGTAGTAGTAGTGGATTTCTTCATTGTCCGGATGTTCGATGCCGTCAAACAGGCTGATCGGCCATAGCCAAGATGAGAACCATGTATCCAGTGCACCTTCGTCTTGCACATAGTTGCCTTCCGGTGCGGTTTCCGAAACGATAATCTTGTCATTCGGATAGTTCTCCAGACCCGTCTGGGCAAGCAATTCTGCATCGTAGTAGGCGGGAATGCGGTGACCCCACCAGAGTTGGCGGCTGATGCACCAGTCTTTGATGTTCTCCAGCCAATTGCGGTAGGTGTTTTTGTATTTGGTCGGATAGAATTGGATTTCGTCATTCATCACGGGCGGAAGAGCAATATCGGCAAAGTGTTGCATCTTGATGAACCATTGCAGGGAAAGGCGCGGTTCGATGGGTACATTGGTGCGCTCGGAATATCCCACTTTATTGTCGTAGTCCTCTATCTTTTCTATCAGATCCAAACCCTTTAGGTCTTCCACAATTTGCTTACGGCAATCGAAACGGTCCATCCCATGATATTTGGCCACATTCGGGCGCAACTCTTCTTCCACGGTATCCATGTTGAGATGGGCATCCGGAGTAAAGATGTCAATAGTCTTGAGATTGTATTTCTGCCCCAGGGCATAGTCGTTCACATCGTGTGCAGGAGTAACTTTCAGGCAACCTGTACCGAACCCGATTTCTACATATCGGTCTTCTATCACAGGAATTTGACGCCCAACGCCTGGAACAATCAGGTGCTTGCCTTTCAGCCATTGGTTCTTTTCTTCCTTTGGATTGATGCACACGGCAATATCGCCGAATATGGTTTCCGGTCGGGTGGTGGCAACAATGGCATAGTCGGCACCTGTTGCGGGATTGGTAACACCGCCTTCTGCCACTTTGTAACGAAGATAGTAGAACTTGCTGTGCTCTTCATGGTAAATCACTTCCTCGTCGGAAAGGGCGGTTTGGCGTTCCGGATCCCAGTTCACCATCCGCAGACCGCGATAGATAAGTCCTTTTTTATATAGGTCGCAGAATACGTGGATCACGGCGCGCGAACGTGTCTCGTCCATGGTGAACGATGTGCGGTCCCAGTCGCAAGAGCAGCCTAATTTGCGCAATTGCTTGAGAATGATTCCTCCGTGTTCCTCTGTCCAAGCCCATGCGTGTTTCAAAAATTGTTCACGGGTCAGGTCGGACTTGTTGATCCCTTGTTCTTTAAGGCGCTTGATAACTTTCGCTTCAGTTGCGATGGAAGCATGGTCTGTTCCCGGCACCCAGCACACATTCTTACCTTCCAGTCGGGCGTGACGAACCAATATATCTTGGATAGTCTCATTCAGCACATGTCCCATATGCAACACACCTGTCACATTGGGAGGAGGAATAACGATAGTATATGGCTCACGGCCGTCGGGTTCACTGTGAAAAAGTTTGTTGTCAAGCCAGTATTGATACCAACGGGCTTCAATGTCTTTCGGATTGTATTTGGATTCCATTTGGGTATGTTTTGTTTTTCGTCGTTAGAATGTGTAATTGCGGACAAACCACAAAAACGCGCAAAGATACTGCTTATTTTTTATATATGCAAGAAAAAATAGCCCATATTCAAAATATTTGCAAAAATATTTGCACAATCAAAAAAAATGACGTACCTTTGCACGCTAATTGCGTAGTACGTCCATGTGCGCGCATATACAAGTGCGAAGAAACACAGAACGAAAATAGCATATCTCAAGCACCTCTCAAGCCTATCTCGTGCGGGGGCTATCCCATAGGGGTTGCGAATGTAGAATAAGAAAAATATGAAGTTGATGCAAAATATTCGAATGTTGGTTTGGGTTGCGCTCTGTAGCCTGATGGCTTTGTCGCCTTCTGTCTTTGCACAGAATGGGACGGAGGGGATACAAACAACGGAGGGTAATAACTTCTGGGCAACCTTTATGAGCAACAATGGCGCCAATGTGGATGAGGCCACTTTGAGGTGCTGCTTGTATTTTACGTTGACGGAAGTGCAGAGCCACGATGTTACCATCGTTGTGGAAATAGGGGGCGTGGAATATGACAGAGTAACCATTCCTGCAGGGCAAAGTTATGCCAAGATGGAAGACATTACACCTTCTTTGGCGTATATTCCCATTAACGATGTGACGAAAGAGGAGCAGGAAATGATTGTGCCCAAAGGCATTCATGCCTATTCGCTTAATCCCAATGATAAGTTCGGCTGCTATGGCTACTGCCGCGTAGGTGCGGAAGGTTCCACCAGGCAGGATGCGATGCTGATTTTGCCGAAAGATGGTTTGGGGAAAGAATATATCATTCAAACATATTGGACCGCATCTTCGGCCCGTTCCACAGAGTTTGCGGTTGTTGCAACCGAAAATGACACAAAGGTGGAAATCGTACCGAGTGTGCCCACTCGGTCGGAGAAAGAGGCGTATTCTACGATTACCATTACCTTGGATGCCGGTGAAGCTTATTTGGTGCCGAGTGCGCGTTTTGGTCAGAATGTAACGGTGGACTTGAGTGGAAGTACCATCTGTGCATCCAAACCGGTGGCGGTCTTTACGGGTAACGAATCGGAGAAAATGCCTATATCGGATGCCTATTCCACCAACTATTTTATGGAACAGATGTTGCCTATCTCTTATTGGGGAACAGAGTTCTATTTTGCAAAGGCGGCAAAAACATTGGAAAACCGTTACAACATTTCTGCAGCGTTTGATGGAACGGTTGTGAAATTGTATCGTGCAAACGAAACAATGGCGCAGGAACAAACCTATACTTTGCAACAGGGACAGTCTCTCTTCCAGGCAGGAGTGGGCGAAGGATTCCTAAAACTCCCTTCGACATTCACCACTGCTTATATTGAAACTTCCAAACCGGTAATTTGTTACCATTATTTGACCAGTGGTGCTGC
>JAGCEW010000025.1 GCA_017650465.1 Paludibacteraceae bacterium | reverse complement strand
TTCGAAGGAAAAAACTCGCGCTTCTTCTATCGGTTGGCATTTTGGAGAACACTACTCGGTATAAAATTCAACATCGAACAATTGTATTTGGCTGACGAAATGTACAAAGGAAAAGGCAAACACTTCACTATTCGTGTCGGGAAGCCGATACCTTACACAACGTTTGACCAATCCCGCAGCCCCCAGGAGTGGGCCGAGTGGGTTAAAAATATCGTCTACTCGCTATGAAAGACATCATTCCAAGAGTCGAAAGGGCACTCCTGAAAAAGGAACTGACCCAGAACAATTATCTGAGGCCAACCAACAAGGCTAACAACGAGATTTACGACTTCGTTGCAAAGGATGCTCCTAATCTGATGCGCGAAGTAGCTCGTCTGAGGGAACTCAGTTATCGCACATCCGGTGCCTCTCCAGGAGACGAAATGGATATGGATAGCTTTGACACAATGGAGCCCAACCCCTATCACCAACTCATCGTATGGGATCCTGTGAATGAAGAAATAGTAGGCGGATACCGCTATCTATTAGGGAGCGAAACGGTTTTCGACAAAGAAGGTCAACCTATCCTCTCTTCTTCCCACTTGTTCCACTATAGTCAGTATTTCATTCAAGACTATCTGCCTGCTACTATCGAGTTAGGACGAGCGTTTGTGCAACCTATGTACCAGAATCGTGACATGGGTGCAAAAGCACTCTACGCATTAGACAATATTTGGGACGGAATAGGTGCAGTTCTTTACATCCACCGGAAGACTGTGCACTACCTTATCGGGAAAGTCACCATCTATCCGCAATACGACCCCGTATCCAGAGACCTCATTTATGCCTATCTCCATCGTTACCACTACGACCATAAAGGGCTCTTTCGCCCCAAACTACCATTAGACATAGGCATCGAGGGACAAGAACTGGCGGACGATATTTTCGTAGGAGAAGATGCCACACTCAACTACCAGCTATTGCAACGTGCAGTCCGTGCACGAGGAACCACTATACCTCCTATGTTCTCCGCCTATCTGAACGTTACCAGCACCCTGCAATTCTTTGGAAACGCTTTGAATGACGAACTGGCCAACGTCTACGAAACAGGCATTATGGTACAGGTGGACGACATTCATGAAGACAAACAAATGCGATACATCGGCGCATATATCGACTATCTCAAGAAATTGTTTGCAGACAGAAGAATCAACCGAACCTCTTTTTTAACTGAAGAATCGTGAGCCCGATACAAGAACATATCCAAGAAATCAGAAAGACACTGCCGCAACACGTCCGACTATTGTGTGTGAGCAAGTTCCAGCCTGTCGAGTCCATCCGTGAGGCCTATCTTGCCGGTGAACGCGATTTCGGCGAGAGTCATGCTCAAGAACTCGTCCTGAAACACGAAGCGCTGCCTAAAGATATCAGATGGCACTTTATAGGACATCTGCAAACCAATAAAATCAAACTGATCCTCCCCTTCGTACATCTCATTCATAGTGTGGACAGTTTGCACCTGATGCAAGCCATCGAAAAAGAAGCCGCCAAGCAAGACCGTATAGTGCATATCCTGTTGGAGTTGCATGTGGCCAAAGAAGAAAGCAAAACAGGTTTCTTGCCCGATGAACTACCCACAGACTTCACTCAATTCCCGCATCTGCAGATAGACGGATTGATGGGTATGGCAACGCTTACCGACGATGAGCAGGAGATACGCCGTTGCTTCTCTGCCATCGCTTCCGCAGCGCACACTCTTCCGATTCAAGAGCCTGTCCTTTCCATGGGTATGTCCGAAGACTACCCGATGGCTATAGAAGAAGGCAGCAATCTGGTTCGAATAGGTTCCTCCCTCTTCGGCGAACGCAATTACAACCTCACCCATTAACCCGCATGAATCTCCGTCGTCTCATATTCATCCTTTGTTTCTTTGCAAGCACATGGGCGTTTGCAAAGACAACCCGCATCTATGGCTATGTGTTGGACGGACAAAACGTGGGCATCGAACTGGCCAATGTGTATTTGTCGGACGGAGTGACGGGAACCACCACCAACCGCAACGGATATTACACACTGACCGTAACGATGGATGACACCGTTTCCATCAGTTATTCCATGCTTGGGTACACCACCCTAACGCAACAGGTCTATACCGACCGCGATGTGCTGAATATCAATGTTGTGCTGCCGGAAGAAAGCGAATTGTTGGAAACCGTAGAAGTGAGGGGTATTCGCAAACAAACCGACATGATGGAATCAACGGCTGCCGAACTGGTCAGACTGATGCCGGATGCCACAGGCGGAAGCATTGAAAGTCTGCTCATCACCTTTGCCGGCGTAAGCCAAAACAACGAACTGAGTACGCAGTACAACGTCCGAGGAGGCAGTTTCGATGAAAACTCTGTCTATGTCAACGGCATAGAGGTGCACCGTCCTTTGCTCTTGCGAAGCGGACAGCAGGAGGGACTCAGTTTCGTCAACACCGACATGGTGGAGCAGGTTAATTTTTCCGCCGGAGGATTTAATGCCGAATACGGCGATAAGATGTCCTCTGTTTTGGATATTCGTTACAAACGTCCCAAGCGTTTTGAATCTTCCATTAGTGTCAGCCTCTTAGGAGCGAATGCTTACTTCGGATGGGGAGATTCGGTACAATCGCAGATGCACGGTATACGCTACAAGACATCCAAATATATGTTGGGCACTTTGCCTACATCCGGAAACTATCAGCCCACTTATGTGGACTACCAGACCCAAATGACTTGGGATATCCGGCGGCCGGATGCCCACAACGGACGCTGGGATATGAATTTCCTCGGTAACTTCTCCCTCAACCAATATCGGTTCCGTCCGGATGCACAAAGTGAAGGATTTGGTTCATACAATCAGGCCGTAAAGAAAACCATCTGGTATGAAGGACAAGAGAAAGACCGGTTTATTAACGCTTTTGCGGCTTTAGGAGCGCATAGCACCTACGACATAGGAAGTCACTCCAAACTGGATTTGAACTTCACGCTGAGCGGATTCTATACCAACGAAAGCGAGAACTACGACATCTTGGGTGAATACATCCTTTCTGAACAAGCGTTGGATGGTTCATCCTCTACTCCATCCCAACCGGGGGAGACCATCTCAGGCGAGAACACCGACTACGGCGTATTGGGAACAGGCAACGGGCATGAGCACGCTCGCAATACATTACGAGCGGGTGTCTTCACGCTGGCGCACAAAGGCAAATGGACACGCAACAACAATACCTTGACATGGGGATTGCAAGCCCAAGGTGAACTCATCCACGATCGAATAAGCGAATGGGAATGGCGAGATTCAGCGGGCTATAGTATGCCAAACAACAATCGTGATATGCAATTGTTCTACACCCTCAAAGGTATCAACCAAATGCAGAGTGCCCGATTGGAAGCGTATCTGCAAGATAGTTATAAATGGTCCACTCTACACGGAAATGTCATCTTAACAGGAGGTGTAAGAATGAATTGGTGGTCGTACACCAACGAAGTCCTTATCTCACCACGCGCTAACATCGTTTGGCTACCTGGATGGAAACGCGATGTCACCTTCCGCTTTGCTACTGGGCTCTACTACCAGGCACCTTTCTACAAGGAACTTCGTGACACGGTCTCGCACAACGGAGTCACCCGTATTCTGCTTAACAAGGACCTCAAGGCCCAACGCTCGGTACATACCGTATTGGGGTGCGACTACTATTTCCGTGCATGGGGAAGACCCTTCAAGTTCACCACCGAACTCTACGCCAAGTACATAGACCGCATGATCAGTTATACCGTCGACAACGTTCGTGTCCGCTATTCCGGCAAGAACGACAGCCGAGGATACACCATCGGGGCGGATCTTAAGCTATATGGCGAACTGGTGCCGGGAGTGGATTCGTGGGTGAGCCTATCGTTGATGCGAAGCCGTATTAAGATGAACAACGATACGTATCAACTTGGATGGATTCCTAATCCGCAGGAGCAACGATGGGCAGTTACGCTCTTCTTCCAAGATTATATACCCAAACTGCCACAATACCGTTTGCACCTCAAGTTCATCTTCAGCGAAGGATTGCCCTTCGGCTATCCGAGAAGCGAACAAATGCGTTTTCTCGGACGTATGACCTCCTACAAACGTATGGATATCGGTGCCAGCCGGACGTTTTCTGCCGCTACCGATAAGTTTATGCGGAAGAATAGCGCCCGCCACGTAGCAGCTTGGAGTATCTACTTCGAAGTGTTTAATGTCGTCGGATGGAAGAATGTCAACAGTTACTACTGGATCACAGCAGCTAACGGTGACCAATGGGCAAGTCCTAACTACCTCACAGGACGCATGTACAACCTACGACTCAGTATTGATTTACAATAGTACCTTACGCAATCACAGCCGATATGAAAAAAGAAACACCCATGATGGAGCAATTCCGCAAAATCAAAGAGCAATACCCCGATGCTATGTTGCTCTTCCGTTGCGGAGATTTCTATGAGACCTACTCTGACGATGCTGTCCGAGCTGCCAAGATACTCGGTATCACGCTGACCCATCGCAGTAATGGAGTGGCTGATACCTCCTCTATCGAGATGGCGGGATTCCCATTTCATGCCTTAGACACCTATCTCCCAAAACTGGTACGCGCTGGATTGCGGGTCGCTATTTGTGACCAATTGGAAGACCCTAAACTGACCAAGAAACTGGTCAAACGAGGTGTGACCGAACTGGTAACGCCGGGACTTAGTTATTCCGACACCACCCTCACCGCACGGGAGAACAATTTCCTCGCTGCTGTCCATTTCGGGAAGGGAAAGAATTCCTCCATCGGATTGGGACTTTTAGACCTCTCCACCGGTGAATTCCTTGCGGCGGAAGGCACGGAAGACTATGTGGACAAACTGCTGACCTCTTTTGCGCCCAAAGAGGTACTTTATATGCGCGGGCTGAAAGACCGATTTGAGGAGATTTTCGGCACCAAGTACTTCACCTTCATGCTGGACGACTGGATGATGACCGAATCGGCAGCCAACGACCGTCTTATCAAGCAGTTCCAGGTGCAGAATTTGAAAGGATTCGGTTTGAGCGATATGCCGATGGGCGTTATTGCGGCAGGTGCTATTCTTCACTACCTGGATATGACCCAGCATCTGCAAACGTCCCATATTCGCCATCTCAGCCGCATAGAGAAAGACCGTTATGTCTGGTTGGACCGATTCACCATCCGCAATTTGGAACTCTTTGACACGCCCTACCAAGACGGCCGAAGCCTTTGCTCCGTATTGGACAAGACGCTCACGCCTATGGGCGGCCGTTTGTTGCGTCGTTGGATCATGTTGCCCTTGAAAGAAGTGCGCCCTATTCGTAATCGCCAACAGGTGGTGGAGTTCTTCTTCCGCTATCCGGAACACCGCTCGACCATCGGAGAAGCGTTGGCACGAATGCAAGACTTGGAGCGTATAGTCAGCAAGATTTCCACAGGGCGTATCTCTCCACGAGAAATGCAACAACTAGCTACGGCATTGGAAGCGTGCCGACCTATTCGCACTATTCTCTCTCAAGCAGCCGATACGCCTTATATCCATACCCTGGCCGAACAACTCTCCTTGTGCCCCGAAGTAATAAAACGTATTCGCGAGACTTTGGTTCCCGACCCCGCCCTCGCAGTGGGAAGAGGACGAGTAATTGCCAGTGGTGTGTCCGACGAACTGGATGAACTCAGAGAACTACAATCCAGCGGCAAACAATATCTTCTGGACTTGCAGAGACGAGAAGCCGAACTCACGGGTATACAAAGCCTGAAGATAGGTTTTAATAATGTCTTCGGCTATTATCTGGAGGTGCGCAACACCTACAAAGACCAGGTTCCGCAAGAGTGGATTCGCAAGCAGACTCTCGTCAACGCTGAACGCTATATCACGCCCGAACTGAAAGAGTACGAACAGAAGATCGTTTCTGCCGATGAACGCATTGAGGTGCTAGAGAACCAACTTTACAATGAGTTAATGCTTTTCCTGACCGACTATGTGCCGCAGTTGCAACTGAATGCGCATGTGGTGGCACAACTGGACTGCTTACTCGCCTTTGCCAATACGGCAGCAGACTATCGCTATGTCTGCCCTGTTGTGGACGATTCGCTGACTATCAACATCCGACAGGGAAGACATCCTGTTATCGAACGGCAGATGCCCGTAGGGGAAGAATATGTGCCCAACGATATCGTGTTGGATAATAACGAGCAGCAGATTATCATCCTTACGGGTCCGAATATGGCAGGTAAGTCGGCATTACTGCGACAGACAGCCCTCATTGTTCTTATGGCGCAGATAGGTGCTTTCGTTCCGGCAGAGAGTGCACAGATTGGCATCGTGGACAAAATCTTCACCCGTGTAGGGGCCTCCGACAATATCTCGATGGGCGAATCTACTTTTATGGTTGAGATGAACGAGGCAGCTTGTATCCTCAACAACCTCAGCGAACGTTCGTTGGTTCTGTTTGATGAGTTAGGACGCGGCACTTCCACCTACGATGGTATCTCCATCGCTTGGGCAATAGTGGAGTATATTCATACGAATCAGCACCACGCTAAGACCCTTTTTGCCACCCACTACCACGAGATGAATGAGATGGAACACACTTTCGAACGGATTCGTAATTATAATGTGTCGGTTCGTGAAGTGAACGGCAAAGTGATTTTCCTGCGTAAGTTGGCACGAGGTGGTTCAGAACATAGTTTTGGTATCCACGTTGCCAAGTTAGCCGGAATGCCCCCTTCTATTGTAGAACGCGCTAACCATATCCTTGCGGACTTAGAGAAAAGCAGTGCCTCAACAGAATTAGGCAAGACGGGCAAGACTGCCGCCATCAGTGCACCGGAGGGACTGCAACTCAGTTTTTTCCAATTGGAAGACCCTGTTCTCTCTCAGATTCGTGACGAACTGCAAACTTTAGACATTGACCGTCTCACGCCTTTGGATGCCCTTAACCGCTTGAGTGAGATTCGCCGACTCGTTGGGGGAAAATCCTAAGTCATGGGATGATTTTTATTCAAACGAATGTGATTGTTTGTAGTCGTGGAGGATGGAATTGAATTTCCACGCCCAAGGAGTGTTATAGGTTTTACTGTTGGAGGCCAGACCGTTTGCGGCCTTGAACTCTGTGTTTAGTTGCGCTTTGCCTTCGGGTGTTCCGTAGTGTTGCGCCATTGCAACCTTAAGCAGAGGTTGTAGAAACACACCACGACAGATCGTTGAAATATCGTTGACCTGTCGTGGTAGGGGTCGCTTATCCTTTATGTTCTATGCAGATAAGGTGTATGGAATTAGTTGACTATGTATTCTGTTCTGAAATACTCGGTATTCGGAACTGCGCTGACGGCTTCCAGCCAAACATAGTTGTTGTAGCGCATTCGCTCGTTAAGGAAGCCGAAGTATATGGTTTTATAACCTTTTGCGGGTATTCGTCCGTTGCAAGACTGTGTGCCCATTGTGGAATAATCCACGCTGTAATGCAATTGGGCAGGATCGGCACCGTCCTGGAACCTCTTGGCCTGAGCCGCATTATAGAAAACATACATGTTGATATACGCATCCTCTTCACGTAACGGCAGGTTCTCCCCAAGCAATGTGGCGATTATTCCGCGACCGGAATGGGATTCATAAATCGGCAAGCCAAGCATTTTAATGCGCTTGTATGATGTTTCCATATTATCGTGAAACATACCGTCTGACCTTCTATCCGGCTCGTTTGTGGAAATGCGGAGACTATAGAGGATGTCGGTTGCTCCTTGCGGAACCTGCACCGCCACAATAGCACGGTATGAACCGGAGAAGGCCGCCTTAAGTTGTCCTCGAAGTGTGAACTTACGCGGTTCCTCAAAGAGATTTTTCATTTTTATACCTTTGACGGACTTAACGCGGAAGTCTCCTTTTTCTCCTTCCACTTGCCGGCTGGTCACCTGCTTGGGCGATGCCACACGTTCAAGGCTGTTCGGATGGTATGTGATTTCTATGGAAGCATACTGGCGAATTCGTGGGTTTATTTCCAGTACGTAGATGGACGAGAAAGAAATCTCGATGGAATCCTTTACACGCGTTTTGCCGATGTGTGAACGCAACTGTTGATGGCTGTTGACGTTGTATAAGCGAATGTCTGCCGCTTTCTCGGTAGTAATATCCACAAAGAGTTTCTCACCTCTCTCCAGATAAATCGGGTATTCGGTCTTTTCAGTCAGAAGTTCCTCTGGCTTGTTAACCATATACCAATAACCCTGTTTTACCGATTGTTCAATCTGTTTCGAAATGGCTATTTTAACCTCCGCTATTAAATTATCCACTTCCATTGCACGTGCCAGTTGTGCTGAATCAAGCATAGCAACATCGTAATCAAACGCCAAGTCGTTCGCCATCTTCTGCACCTCGCAAATACGCTCATAGGAAAGATCTGAAGAGAGATTATTGACCACATTTTCCAATTGGTTGCATGCTGCAATCGTTTGATTGCATTGCTCTGCAAAGTTCTTCGTTGAAGCAACTTTCTGCTCGGTCGTTTTACCACCGCACGCCACCATAAAGGCAGATAAGGCGACAAGAAATAATGTGTGTTTCATAAGGCTATTTCAATTTGCGCTGCAAAGGTACTACATTTTTTTGAATTACGCAAGTCCTTTTAAATCCTTTTGTTGGAAATCAACTAAACACAATGCTGCTTTTGCGGGTTTTGTTATAGTCTGTGAGAATTTGCTTGATGCGATTGCAGTCGGACTTTTCCAAACCGCAAGCGGTCACCTTGCCGCCAACGGCACTGATGGTGATATCTGCGCCGAACAAATGCTGGTCAATGGTAACACGCCGGATATACCGGAATGCCAACATGTCTTCATCTACACCGATGAAGTAACTATTCCGTTTGCGGACTGTAATGGTCTGATCGTCTGTGTCAATGATAATCGTCCATGGGCGCAACACATCGCCGACTCTTCCATTGGCAATCAGAATTGCCTCGGATGAAGTAAATGAGTATCGCATTTATTTGTATTGTTTATATTGTTCAGAAAGTTCGGATAGCTTGGTTTTGAAAGGTCTGTCACCGTTGAACATCCCTCCAGCAAGCTCTTTGGCATCTGCAAACAGACTGTCTGCTTTGCTTCGCCACGCTTTAGCCAACTCTTCGTAATTAGTCACGACCGCTTGTTCTGTCAGCTCGCCCAGATTATCAACGGCATTAGCCGCCACATTCGCAACGCTCAATTTGCCGAAAGAAGCAACTTTTACGACTTTCGCCGAGAAAGAAACAGTCTTCAACGCACCTGCACCGATACTAGCTACAGCCTGCAATGCTTTGTCAGCAAGGCGCTTTTTGGTGTAGGGTAAGCAGTGAGCTATCAACTCCAGCATGGTCTCTTTATCCGAAGGGGAAACAATACTGCTGATAAATGTCAGTCGTGCCCGATGGAGTTTATCTTGGTCAGCGCTCTCCATTTTTTTGCCTGAATAGTCGCACAATATCTCATATTTCTGAAATGTTTGTGTGACGGTGTCACTGGCACAATAAAGATTGTCGCTGATAACCGCAGTCAGTTCTTCGGAGCTTACCATTGGTTTGGACAGATCCTTTTCCTCAGATTTCTTTTTCTTCGGCAAGCGGCTTTCGATAATCATATCCAACTCATCATTAGATATATCATGCTTGGCAGCCTCGGCACGCAGAACTGATAGTTTCTTTTCGGAAATTTCCCCATCCTCTACTGCCATTTTTAGCAGCATTTCCAATTTTGCAGGAAGCTGATATTGAGATTCCTGTTTTTTAGTAAAAAGTCCCATAATATTATTTTTTATTTTTCTGCTCCTTTATTGTAGGTTTTCGCTATTCCCCCGTTATAAATTTTATTATTTGTTCTCACTAGTGTCCCTTAATCAAGTTTGCATAGTATTCATTATCACGCTTCTTTGCTTCTCTCTCTCTTTCAAGACTTGCACGCAAATCAATGATGCGTTTACGATAATACTCTTTACTCATAATGATAATATTTTAAAGTTAAATAATATTTATTTTGCTTTTGTACAATTCATCTTTGCAACCAATCGCTACAAAAGGGTGACTATTGTGTCTTATTGTAGAGAAAAAATTCACTTTTATCGCATTTTTTTGCTCAAAAACTTGCATACACCAAATAATTGTAGTATTTTTGCAGCGAAATTCGCAGACAAATAATAATGGTTACTGCGGATTTGTCCGTAAAATACGAAATAAGACAACACATTTTACATTAAAT
>JAGCEW010000024.1 GCA_017650465.1 Paludibacteraceae bacterium | reverse complement strand
GCCAACGGAATGGCACGTACTGCCAAAGAACTGATGCTGAAAGGAGGAGGAAAGAGCCTGCTTGCAGCGCTTGATCCGGAACAGATCACTTCAAAGGATGTGTTTGATGCTGCAGAAAAAGGAGATGAGGTAGCAAAACAGATATTTGATTACACGGGTACGATACTTGGGAAACAATTGGCTAATTTTATCGCCTTCTCGGCTCCTGAAGCTATTATTCTCTTTGGCGGTCTGACGCGTTCGGGACATTGGATTATGGATCCGGTTGTGAAAGCAATGAACGAGAATGTGATGCCCCTCTGGCGTGGCAAAGTGAAAGTGCTGTTCTCCGGATTGAAAGAAGCCGATGCTGCGATACTTGGGGCTGCCTCAATAGCGGAATAAACGGATGTTGCGTATTCTTTATCAATTCCCCGATTGGCTGCGTCGGTTGACTTATAAGGATGCTTTCTGGCGTGGCAATACGGAGGAGAAAGTGGTATATCTTACCTTTGACGATGGTCCGGTGCCCGAAGTAACTCCTCGGGTACTGGATATCCTTGATGAGATGGGGGTAAAAGCTACTTTCTTCTGGGTGGGAGAGAATCTGACTAAGTATCCTAATCTGGCAGCAGAGGTATTGCGACGGGGACATTATGCCGGAAATCACACCTACCATCATATATCAGGATGGCAAGCTCCGTCTATTGCTTATCAGTCGGAGATATTGCTTACCGAACAGAAGATGCAAGAAGTACGCACTCTGGCCGGAATAACGGAGGAGCAGCCGAAGCTGTTTCGTCCTCCTTATGGGCGTTCAGGACTTCGTATGCACCGATGGCTGAAAGAGAAAGGGTATAAAGTGGTGCTATGGGATATAGTGTCGCACGACTATAATCGGCGTTATAGTCCCGAACGCATTGTACAGATTGTGATGCATTATGTTCGTCCGGGAAGTGTGCTATTGATGCACGATAGTCTGAAATCAGACCATAACATAGTTACGGCGTTACCTCTTATTATACGTCGCTTACAATTGGAAGGCTATGAGTTCCGGCTTATTTCTTCTTCGGCTGGGGAATAAGCGCACGCGGTTTTTGCTCCAATAAGGGGAGTGCTTTCCAGTGGAAGGTTTCTTCGAAGTCCCAGTTGGCTCGGAGATTGAGTTTTTTGGGGAAATAGAACACATCCTCCGGTTGGCGGTGAAGTGACCAGTCGCCTGTAGTCCAACGTCCGTCACCGTTGTTGTCAATAAAGATGCGCATATAGTAGGCTCCTGGCAGTAGATTGGTAAACAAGAACCCTTCTTGCGGAACAGGGGTGGTGAGTACGGGAACATCTTTACCATCCAACAATTGAAGCATAGCTTTGGGTTCGTATGGCTCTAAATGCACTTTCAGCGTGGCGTAGGTGTCCAAGTTGCGTGTTTTAATGGTCCAAGATTGTTGGTCGAAAGGTGCATTCCAGAGGTCGTATAGTGCGGCAGAGTCGATGGAAAGGCGGTATTCTGTGGCTGGTTTCAGATCAAATAAGACTTGTATCTTTCTGTAGGTGGAATCCGTCGCGTGAAGGTTAAACGGCAGTGTTTGCCACAAGGTATCTACTTTGATGTGTAGGTGTATACCTGACTGAGAATATGTGCTTAGCGGACTGGGCGCAGAGATGGTCAAGGTGTCTGCCAGATGGAAATCTTGTTTTGCATTGCATACTAATTTGCCGGCTTGATGAATTTCCTTTTCCTGTGTGGATTGTTTCTTTTTCTTTTGTTTCGTTGTTGTCTGCGGTTGCCGGAAGACAGCAAGGAGTGTGTCGGTTTGGGGCACGAGTGTGTAGGTGGAATCTGTTTTGAGGTAGGTGAGTGCAAAACGGAGGGAATCCATATTTATTACCGTAGAGTCTGTCAGCCAACAGATGAGCGTATCTTTGTTGGGAGAATACTGATAGAGTGTATGCTGTGTGAAATCTACCCAAGTGGAGTCTTGGTTGAACGAATCGGACTCAAGGCGTAGAGCTTGCAGTTCCGGCATTTGACGGAGGGGGGCACTGAAGGCAAGGGTGAAACGATGCCTTTCCGGACGTTGGATACGTTGGAAATACTGGTGCTGTTTGTCTTCACGGAAGAGACGGAGTAGGATGTCTGAGGGTTCGTAGAAATAGTATTCAGCCGTATAAATACTATCGGCATAGTGAATGGTGCTATCTCCTTGCAAGGAGTCTTTCCATATTGTATCTGTTTCTGAGCGGACAATAACAGTTGGTACTATCAGCGAATCGCAGAAAGCAAATCCTTCTCCGGGTTGGCGTACGTAGTCGCGGCTTACATCGTCCAAGGCATAGAGACGATAGGTCCCTTGATGGATATTCAGGATGGAGAATTCACCATCGGTGTTGGTGCGGCCGATGCGGTCGAATGGACGTGTTGATACACTACTGTCCGCCAGGTCGGAATGGAAACCTACGACAATGCCGGACAAGGGATTGAGTGTCTCTGCATCAATTAAAGTGCCGTAGATGGCAAGGGAATCAATCTGTTCCCCCGTGGAGAAGGAAAACGAATAGTTCTTGAGGGGATTCTTTTCGTTATTATCTTGAATGGCTTCACCGAAGTCAATGGTATAGGTCATATTCTCTTTGAGGTCTTCCTGTAGTTCTACTTTGATGCGTTTACCCACAGCAGTTATTTCTGCGGGCTTTTGTTGTGGTGGAGAAATGAGAATGTTTTCAGACGGATTGCTTAGTTGGATGTATTCATCAAAACGGAGTTGTATTTCCTTTTTCTTGTAGTTTAGAACTCCATTCTCCGGAATCGATTTCACGATATGCGGGGGTATGCTATCTATGGGACCGCCTTGCGGACCTATTCCTCGGTTGGCACAGGATGAGGCGAATGCCGCAAGTGCCAATATGGCTGTCAGGTGTGAGATTTTCATAGTTTTATTCGGCATTAGGTGTGTCTTGTTCGATGAGTTCAAGTGCACGCTTCATTTCTTTGTCTTCTCGCAGTAAGAAAGCAATACGACCGCGATTGTAGTAGTAGCGTTCTACAATATCGGCTGCCATCAATCGTTTTATTTCGTCCTTATGACGGTAAATGGCTTCCCGATAGGAAGGTTTTAATCGTTCTTTCAAATCGTGGAGTTGTTGCATCGTAATGGAGTCAAGGTCCTCTTCTTCGGCTACTTTGAGCATTTGCGTGTAGTAATGTGATGTCTCTGTTTCATAGACAAAGTTCTTTTCGTCCAATATCCGGATGAAATCTTCCAGATCTTCATCTGTTACAGCAAAGGTCTCCGGTGATGCTATGTGGTCGTGCAGACGGTGATAGCGGTTGGCGAAGTCGAAGAACATGTGCTTGATATACAGCGAATAGGAGATGTCCACTTTCTGGCTGTCCGTCATCACGATGTCGGGCTGGATGCCTCCTGTGCTGTCTCGCTTCAGGGCATTGCCTTTTTGCTGCTCGGCATAGTCAATTGCTTGAATGCAGCGTCCGGAAGGAAGATAGTAGTGGGCTGTTGTCACTTTGAGATGTCCGTCGAAAGCAATAGGACGAACGCTTTGCACCAGACCTTTGCCGAATGTGCGCTCTCCAATCAGTTTGGCGCGTCCGAGGTCTTGCAGACCGCCACTCACGATTTCTGCTGCCGAAGCTGTTTGTCCGTTGACCAGAATGACTAAAGGCATGTCGCGGAAGTATGGCGATATGGATGTGGTGTACGAACGGTTGGAGGTTGCTGTCTTGCCTTTGGTGGTTACCACTTCCGTCCCTTTGTCTACAAAGAGCCCTACCAGTTGGATGGCTTCGTCTATCAGACCGCCGCCATTGCCGCGCAGGTCAATAACAAGTCGTTGGATGGAATCTTTCTTGACCATCTCTTCCACTGCGGCAAACAAGTCCATAGCACTACCGGTGGTGAATTCGGAGAAGAGTATATAGCCTGTTCCGCCTTTTGAGCCTTCCGGATGGCCGGTGTAGTATCCGATAGATGGTAAGTGTATTTCGCGGCGAAGGAAGGCCTTTTTAATAGAATCATTCCCTTCGCGACGGATAAGTATGGTCACTTCGCTTTCTGGCACTCCGCGCAATAGTTCACTGACTTGTTTGGTTGTCTTGCCTTTACAGCTGACACCGTCCACTTCCAATAGTTCATCACCGGGCAGCAATCCGTTCTCTTGTGCGGGCATATGCTCGTACAATTCGTGCACCATAATAGTGCTATCGCGCTGCATTATCATGGCACCTATTCCTCCGTATTTTCCGGTGGTCATCAGACGCAGATTATCGTCTTCGGCTTTGGATATATATACTGTGTAGGGATCCACTTTGCGCAACATACTGCGAATAGCTTCTTCTGTCAGAGCGTCATAATTCAATGTATCCACATAGTTGATATCCAATTGGCGGATAACATCTGTGAGGATGGTCATTGATTTGTGGATACGAGTGGTCCGTTCTTGTGCGGTAGCCCATAAGGTGAACGGAAGAAGGAGGAACAGAATATATCTTTTCATACGTCTTATTTCGATGGTTGTTTGTCGGGTGCTAATAGTGGTGTTACGTCTTTCCCGTAATGCATCAGGTCGCGTACCAACGTAGAACTTATGTGCGCGTATTCGGGGCGTGTATAGAGCAGAAGGGTTTCTATTCCGGTCATTTGCCGATTGGCTTCGGCAATGGAGCGTTCGTATTCGAAATCGCGTGTGTCGCGTACGCCTCGCAAGATGAATTGTGCATCCACCTCTTGTGCAAAATCCACCGTCAGAGTGGAGTAGGCTTTCACTTGCACGCGCGGCTCGTCTGCAAAAGTATGCCGGATGGCATCTATGCGTGTCTGTAGACTCTGATGATCGCTTTTCTCACCGTTCTGACCGATACCGATAACAATTTCGTCAAATAACTGCAAACCACGCATTACGATGTCATAATGTCCTATTGTGAACGGGTCAAAACTGCCGGGAAAGATTGCACGTTTCATAGTTGTTTATTGTTGTTTTTGTGCTTCTTCATAGTTCAGCACGGGATTATGATACATCTCCTCCAACTTGTCATGCAGGAAGGTTTCATCTTTGTCGGCGATGTCTATTTTGTCAATACGCTCTCGGAGATAGTTCTCGAACTCTTCCCCGCGGGGATATATTTCGTAGTTGGCATGTATCTGCTTGTCAATCTGTGCGGCCACGGCCTGCACCTGTTCTTGTCTGGTCAGTTTTTCCAACCCGGCGCGATGTTCTTGCAGCCAGTGGTTTATGCTGGGGGTCATGCGGAATACTACATCACCTTTCCAACCTTTTATCCCTGTCTCCATGCTTACCAGGTCATCCCGTTTTGTTTTGCGCCAGTTCGGTATGTCGCGGCGCAGCTGCATCTCTCTGGCTTTCAGGTAGTCGCACGGGTCATATTGGTAGGAGATGGAGACCGGGCATATGTTCAGCATTTCGATGCCATCCAGAAAGTCATCTGCTCCCAGGGTCATCATCTTCAGTACGGCAGGTTGTGTAACATCGTTGCCGTCCTTGGCACGTCCTTCGCGTTGGGCAATCCATATACTGCGATGCCGCTCACGGATATGACGGATGTAGGCACCCAACTCCTGACTATTCTTCAGTTGGTCACGGGTACTGCCGTTGCGGATAACTACAAAACAGCGCAAAAAACGCATGAGGCCTTCCAGCCACCAGTGTCCGAATAGATTGTTGCCGATACCCATATACGGACGAATCATGTAACGCGCGCGGAGCAGCATACTCAACCATGCGGCATCCATAATGATATCCCTGTGATTAGTGATGAAACAGGCACCGTGACGGATGTCTTTCTCTATCTGCTTGCGTTGATTGGCAGTGTAGTCCAAACGCAGGGAAGATGCGGTCTTTTTAGACCAGGCATACAGCACGGGAAAGGTGATAAGCCAATCCGATATCGCTAAAGCAAGGCTGGCGCGCATGGCGCGTATATTTCCGTATTTACCCGGTAACTTCATAGTTCAATTGTTCTCATTGTTGTTTGTCCAATGCCATTTTTGCCGCTTCTCGGTAAGCAACCATCAGGCCGCCTGTACCCAGCAGCGTTCCTCCGAAATAGCGAACCACCACCACCAATATATTATCTTGTTTCTTGGCATCGATAGCGCGAAGGATGGGAATTCCGGCTGTTCCATGGGGTTCGCCGTCATCTTTCGTGCGCCATAGGTTCTCGCCCAGACGATAAGCATAGCATACATGGCGGGCATCGTGATACTGCTGTTTGTATTTTGCAATCAGCGCTTTTGCCTCGTCTTCCGAGCTTATCGGTTCGGCAAAACTCAGGAATCGGGAGCCTCGGTCTTTGTATATTTCTGGTTTTTGGTTCACTGCTTTAGTCGGAAAAACGCGCAAAGGTACTGCTTTTTTTTCAGTTAAGCAAGAAAAACCGCGACTTTCTTTCAAAAGTCGCAGTTTTTCACGGTTTGTGCATGGATTCGTTTACTTTACTTCTTCGAAGTCAACGTCTTCTGCACCTTTGTCGTTATTGTCCTGACCATTGTTCTGTTGGCCGGAGAAAGGACCTTGTGCGCCGTTTTGGGCTCCGCCTTGTGCGCCTGCTTGTTGTTGTGCAGCATACATCTCTGCGCTTGCTGCCTGGAATGCGGTCATCAGTTCCTGATTGTATTTCTCGCATTCGTCTGCATCCTTTTTCTCGTAGGCCTCTTTCAGGTTCTTGAGGGCTGCCTCAATCGGAGCTTTCTTGTCGGCAGGAATCTTGTCACCCAGTTCGCTGAGTTGTTTTTCAGTCTGGAAGATGGTGGCATCTGCACGATTCAGCTTGTCAATACGCTCTTTCTCTTTCTTGTCGGCCTCGGCATTGGCTTCGGCTTCGGCTTTCATGCGCTTGATTTCGTCTTCGCTCAAGCCGCTGGATGCTTCAATACGGATTTTCTGTTCTTTACCGGTAGCTTTGTCTTTCGCCGTTACGTTCAGAATACCATTGGCATCAATATCAAAGGTCACTTCGATTTGCGGTTCTCCGCGACGGGCAGGCATGATGCCGTCCAAGTGGAAGATACCTATTTGTTTGTTCTGTGCGGCCATTGGGCGTTCGCCTTGCAGCACTTTGATTTCTACTGACGGCTGATTGTCCACAGCGGTCGTGAAGGTTTCGGTCTTCTTGGTAGGAATCGTGGTGTTGGCTTCAATCATGCGGGTCATTACGCCGCCCATGGTTTCGATACCCAGACTCAGGGGCGTTACATCCAGCAACAGAACGTCTTTCACTTCTCCGGTCAGTACGCCGCCTTGGATGGCTGCACCTACGGCAACTACTTCATCGGGGTTCACGCCCTTTGATGGAGCTTTTCCGAAGAATTTCTGTACAGCGTCTTGAATGGCTGGAATACGGGTCGAACCGCCCACGAGGATGATTTCATCGATATCGCTTGTCTTCAGGCCTGCGCTTTCCAGTGCCGTGCGGCAAGGAGCGATGGTCTTTTGGATAAGGTCGTCAATCAGTTGCTCGAATTTAGCACGTGTCAGCGTCTTTACCAGGTGGGCAGGAACGCCGTTTACGGGCATGATATACGGCAGGTTGATTTCCGTGCTGGTGGTGTTCGACAGTTCGATTTTTGCTTTCTCGGCAGCCTCTTTTAGACGTTGCATAGCCATGGGGTCTTTGCTCAGGTCGGCTCCGCCGTTGTCGTTCTTGAACTCTTGAACCAGCCAGTCGATGATACGGTGGTCGAAGTCATCACCTCCGAGGTGGGTGTCACCGGCAGTGGATTTCACTTCAAAGACGCCGTCGCCCAACTCCAGTACGGATACATCGTGTGTACCGCCACCGCAGTCGAAGACTACAATCTTCATATCCTTGTTACTCTTGTCCAGTCCGTATGCCAATGCGGCTGCTGTCGGCTCGTTCACAATACGGCGTACGTTGAGGCCTGCTATCTCGCCGGCTTCTTTCGTTGCCTGACGCTGGCTGTCATTGAAGTATGCCGGTACGGTGATTACGGCTTCCGTCACTTCTTGTCCGAGGTAATCCTCTGCCGTCTTTTTCATCTTTTGCAGGATGATGGCGGAGATTTCCTGCGGGGTATAGAGGCGTCCGTCAAGATCCACACGGGGCGTGTTGTTGTCGCCACGCGTTACTTTATAAGGAACACGCGCGATTTCAGACTGCAAGCGGTCGTAGGTCTCACCCATGAAACGCTTGATAGAATAAATAGTTTTGGTC
>JAGCEW010000023.1 GCA_017650465.1 Paludibacteraceae bacterium | reverse complement strand
TTAGGGGATTGCCGTCGGCGTAGTCGTAGAATTGTGCCGTTTTGAAAGTAAGCCGATCCGCTCCCAATTTCTTGTAGTTGCGGCGAAAAATGTCCCACTCGTGTTCGTTGCTCTTCAAGAGAAGACATTGCAGTTCGATGGTGGTGTGTTGGCGTAGCTCCGTCTTGGCTTCACGGAGATATTTTAAGCCATCCAGTGCGCGGAGGAGGTTTCCTCCTTTGCGGTAGGCGGCGTAACTCTCTTCGGTCAGTCCATCCACGGAAACAATTATTCGGTTCAGTCCAGCAGCTATCAGTTTGTGCGCCAACGAGGGCGTCAGCGACTGGGCGTTGGTGGAAACGATGGTGTAGATATGTCTTTTCCGTGCTTCGTGAATCATCTCCGGCAAATGTGGATTGAGGAGCGGTTCGCCTTGGAAGAAGAACTGGATGGTGTGTATCCACTTGCAGGTTTCCTTGAGCAATTTGCGGTATAGCTCCAGCGGCATCAGCGCGTGCGGATGCTTTCCTCCTCCGGATTGTCCGACCGGACATTGGGGACAACGTAATTGGCAGAAGTTGGCGGGCTCTATACTAAGAAAAGTCGGAAAATGTTTGAAATGCTTTATGCCGATTTTGCGTAGTATCCAGTCTGTTTCTGCCCGTAGGAAATTAATGGCTCTATTTGCAAGGTATCTTGTCAATGCGTCGTTGGTGGCGACCTCCTTCGAAACCGGTGGTCAGGAATTGTTCGACAATACGGATTGCGAGTTCGGATGAGATGTAGTTTGCCGGCAATCCGAGTACGTTGGCGTTGTTGTGTCTGCGTGCGAAATCAGCCAATGGGATGTCCCAACAGAGGGCAGCGCGGATACCTTGATGGTGATTCATCGTCATTGTGATGCCATTTCCTGTGGAGCAGATGGCTATTCCGTAGTCATGTTTCCCCTCTTCGATGGCTGTAGCCAGCGGGTGGGCGAAATCGGGATAGTCGCAACTATCCGTGGAGTAGCAGCCGTAATCTTTTGTTTCGTGACCGTGTTCGCGGAGCCAACTGATCAGTAGTTGTTTGAGTTGAAATCCTGCGTGGTCGCTTGCGAGTCCGATATTCATATCTTGTTGGTATTTAAGGGTGTTTGTTCAGATTTTTGGTTATATGGGCATACTTGTTGGCAGACGGTGCATTTGTGTGTTTCGTAAGCGAGGCATTTGCGTGCGTCCCAGACATCGAGTCCCAATGCCCCCCGTATGCAACGGTCGATGCAAATCCGGCAATCCCCACATCCGGCTTGTATTTCCGGCGCGGTGGATGTGTCTATGTCTGTCACTTCGCACCCCACGACCAGTTCTCCGAGGTGGACCAGACTGCCTAATTGGGGATGGATGAACTGTCGGTTTCTGCCAATGAACCCAAGGCCTGCCATTACCGCCCATTTCCGTTCCAGCACGGGTGCCGAGTCACAGAAGATGTGTTGTGTCGGTAAAGGGATATTGCCAAGTTGCGCTTCCAGTTGGTAGAGCAAACTTTTAATGGTTCGATGGTAATCGTGCCCGCATTTGTTGTAGTGCAAAAGGACAACAATCACCCATTGTGCTCCCTGCACCAGTTGTCGGATGTCGTATCTTTTCTCGGTGTTGCGCTCCAGATAGCTCAAGTTGCCGTGCAGTCCTTGTGCGATCCATCGCTCCATAAACACGGCATCATCGTCCAGGCGTCCGGCAGATGCTATTCCGCAGGCGTCAAATCCCACATCTTTGGCGGCTTGGAGAATGTGTTTCCAAGACAGCACTTGGTGCGATATTTGCTCATCCAGAGAGGTCATTTCCCTATAATTCAAGGTGCAAAGGTATGATTTTTCGGGCAAATATACAAATTTTTTACACTAAATGTACAAAATATTTGTGTATTTCAATTATTTTGCGTATCTTTGCAGCCGCAATAGGTATGAACATCCATAAAATTCCTTATTATGATAAACTCACAAGACATTAAGAATGGCGTTTGCATCCGTATGGATGGACGTTTGTATTTTGTAGTGGAATTTCTCCATGTGAAACCCGGAAAGGGCAATACGATTATGCGTGTTAAATTTAAAGATGTGGTTGACGGTCGTGTTTTGGAGCGTCGTTTCAACATCGGTGAGAAACTGGAAGACGTGCGCGTAGAGCGTCGTCCGTATCAGTATCTCTATCAGGAAGGTGATGACTACATCTTTATGAATCAAGAGACCTTTGAGCAGATACCTATTGCACATGATTTGATTACCGGTGTTGATTTCCTGAAAGAAGGATTCATCTGCGACGTAGTCAGCGATGCAAGTAGCGATACCGTTCTGTTTGCCGAGTTGCCCACCAAGGTGGAATTGGCTATTGCTTACACCGAGCCGGGTCTGAAAGGCGATACGGCCACCAATACCCTGAAGCCTGCAAAATTGGAAACCGGTGCCGAAATCCGTGTGCCTCTTTTCATTAACGAAGGCGAAATTATCCGCGTGGATACCCGCGATGGAAGCTATTGCGAACGTGTTCGTTAATGCCGGATAGTTGAGAAGGCTTATTAAACAAAGTGGCAGTGTCTATGAAGGAGATTGCCACTTTTTATTTGCCCATATCAGAATAGACTAAGTTGTTCATCCACCGGCTTACTGCTTTCAGGCAAGTCGTTTGTGATGGTGAAGGGCACGTCCAATGCTTCGTTGGTGCTTTCGGTGCTTTTCTCTTCGTTGGCGTCTTGTGGCTCGTCCTGTGGTTCGGGTTCGGGCTCCGGTTCGGGCGTGATGTCTGTGATAGAAGCCACGTCTAATGTGGTGAAGCGTTTACCTTTCGCTTTAGGGGATTTGACATCGATGAAATCACTCATAGTGATATCCATCGGTTCGCGATTTTCTTCTTTGAAGCAAATTCTGAACACCGCTTCATCGCGGTCGGAGAGCAATGCGATAGCATTGTCGTCGCTTTCACCCAAGAAACTTTGCACTTTGAGTTGTGCATCCAATTGGAATCGTTTGCCGTAGTAGTATCCAAGGTCGGCATTCCACATGGCCAGCGACCATATCTTTTCGGGATTGAATTTCTCGATGATTCGTATGTCGCGGTCGAAGTGGGCGGTCAATTCAAAGGTGGTGGCGTAATATTCTCCCTTGTTGGTGATGACCAATATACGGTCTTCGTCCACAAATTCGCCAAGATAATTACCCTGTCCGTCGTAGTTGATTCGCAGGACATCCGGGTCGAACCATACTTTTCGCCCTCCGAGGGTGGAGTGTCCTTTTTGTTTGAGAGTGATGTTCTTGACATCGTATTTTGTCAGGACATTGCCTCTTGCGCTGCGGCTTTTGACCGCCAGTTCGCTCAGGTCTTTGCAGACTTCCACCTTCTTCAGGTGCAGGGCGGGTTTCAGTTGGACTCGTATGATTTCGGCCTCACCATTCGGATTGGCTGTGAAATAGACAACTTTGCTGCCGGCTTTGCCTTGTGTCAGGTCGTATTCCTTGTCGCGTGTGACACCTGTCACATTGAAGCGTTTCATGTAATAGATACCGCCTCTTCCGTCCCGATACACCACATTGTAAGTGGTGCGAATGTCGTTCTTCTTGAAGATGGCCACATGCAGTATGTCGGTGCCGATGAAAATCTTTTCAGCCACACGCGTGACTTTGTATTTTCCGTCTTTGTGGAAAATGATAATATCATCGATGTCGGAGCAGTTGCAGAGATATTCGTCCTTCTTCAGTGCGGTACCGATGAATCCCTCTTCGCGATTGATGTAGAGTTTTTCGTTGGCCTCCACTACGGTTTTGACATTGATGCTTCCGAAGTTACGCACTTCCGTGCGGCGCGGATATCTGATTCCGTAAGTATCTTTCAGGTGCTGGAACCACTTGATGGTATATTCCGTAAGGTGGGCGAGGTCTTTTGCGGTCTGTTTGATTTTCTTTTCCAGATCGCGCATCAGTTCGTCGGCTTTCTTGGAGTCAAAGCGGGTGATGCGTATCATTTTTATTTCAAACAAGCGCTCAATGTCCTCTTTGCGTACTTCGCGGATAAGTTTGCTTTTCCAGGGGTCGAGGGCATGGTCCACAAAAGCAATAGCCTGATCTTTTGTGGAGGCGTCTTCATAGCCTTTCTCCTTATAGATGCGTTCTTCGATGAAAATCTTTTCCAAAGAAGTGAAGAAGTATTGCGCTTCCAGTTCGGCTTTTTGTATCTCCAATTCCTGCCGGAGCAGTTCTTTGGTGTAGTCCACCGACTTGCGCAAGAGGTTGCTGACGGTGGTAAAGATTGGTTTCTTGTCCTCAATTATGCAGCAGTTAGGCGATATACTTACTTCGCAATCAGTGAAGGCATAAAGTGCATCAATAGTCTTGTCGGACGAGGCTCCCGGAGCGAGTTGCACGACAATCTTTGCTTCTTCTGCCGTGAAGTCGTCCACTTTGCGGATTTTGATTTTGCCTTTTTCCTGTGCTTTGAGGATGGTCTCTATAATTTTGGATGTGGTGGTTCCGTAAGGCACCTCGGATATCACAAGAGTTTTGTTGTCATCCGTTTTGGTGATTTTGGAGCGGATTTTCACCATACCTCCCCTTTCGCCGTCGTTGTAGCGGCTGATATCTATTTCCCCTCCTGTCGGGAAATCGGGATAGAGTACGAAGTCTTCGTTGCGTAGGTAGGCCAAGGCTGCATCGCAGAGCTCGACAAAGTTATGGGGCAGAATCTTGGAGTTCAGTCCGACCGCGATACCTTCCACGCCTTGCGCCAACAGCAGCGGGAATTTGACCGGTAGATGGATGGGTTCTTTCTTTCGTCCGTCGTAACTCAGCATCCATTCTGTGGTCTTTGGGTTGAAAACGGCATCTAGGGCAAATTTGCTGAGGCGTGCCTCGATGTAACGGGGTGCGGCTGCACCGTCCCCCGTGAGAATGTTTCCCCAGTTTCCCTGGCAATCAATCAGCAGGTCTTTTTGTCCCAATTGGACGAGTGCATCACCTATGCTGGCATCGCCATGAGGGTGGTATTGCATGGTCTGACCGACGATGTTCGCCACCTTGTTGTATTTGCCGTCATCCACCCCTTTCATGGCGTGGAGTATGCGCCGCTGAACAGGTTTGAGTCCGTCTTCTATCGCAGGAACGGCACGTTCCAGTATGACATAACTGGCATAGTCCAGAAACCAGTCCTGGTACATGCCACTGAGGTGATATTTCACATATTTGTCGTCTGTCATAACTCTATTGTTGCCCATGCCGTTTTTCCTCCCACGGGCGGGTTCTTTTTGCTGATGCTTACATGTATTTCGTTGGCTTGAGGAAAGGCTGTTCGGATGGCGTTGCGTATCCGTCCTGCCACGTGCTCAAGCAGGTTGCTTGGGATGGTCATTTCGCGTTTGACGAGGTTGTAGACTTCGCCGTAGTTGAGGGTGTCGCACAAGCAGTCCGTTTCCACGGCTTTGCTTTCGGGGACGCAGAACGACACGCTTACTCGAAACAGATTTCCTGTTTGTTTTTCTTCCTCAAATACGCCGTGGTTTGCCTGCAACTCTATGTCTTGCA
The DNA here is from genome assembly GCA_017650465.1 of Paludibacteraceae bacterium. Lineage (GTDB taxonomy): Bacteria > Bacteroidota > Bacteroidia > Bacteroidales > Paludibacteraceae > Colicola. The sequence continues at coordinate 4,282 of JAGCEW010000023.1, read as the reverse complement.
AGCTTATCTTCACTTACTTCGCGATTTTATTGAGTAGGATGTAAGCCAGAATACCGATGACTTCCAATACAAGGCTTGCAACCAGCAACCAGTTGTCAGGCATTGCGGTGGCGTAAACGACCAGACAGCATACACCCAGAAGGATGAAGATTAAGCCTAATACTTTCAAGAAACTATTCATAATGCATTATTTATTTTTCGAAATTGGCTGCAAAGGTACTACTTTTTTCTGATATATGCAAGAGTTCGGTGCTTTTTTCGGAGGAAAAGTTCAAATTTTAGCGTATTGCCCGATAAATTCCGCCGGGCAGACTTTTTACCAGGCCTTTCATTTCCATCATTGTGAGTGTCGCGGAAATGGTGCTGTAGGGAGCACCTGTCTCCATGACCAGGAAATTGATGTGAATCCCCTCTTCTTCGCTGCGGAGCTGTTGGAGCAGTTGTTTTTCCTGTTCGTCAAGCGGCATATCGAGTTCCACCAGTTCGGTTTGTGTGTTGGCGGGTTGGTCCTCCGGCTTCCACATCATAGCTGCCATCAAGTCGTCTGCCGATTCGATGAGGCCGGCTTTTTGGTCGCGGATCAGGAGGTTGCATCCTTGTGACAGTTCGTCTTGCGGTCTTCCCGGGAAGGCGAATATTTCGCGAGCGTAGTCGGAGGCCATTCGTGCAGTGATGAGCGATCCTCCGCGCAGTTTGGATTCCACCACGACTACGGCATCTGCCATACCGGCGATGATTCGGTCACGTGCCACGAAGTTGTGCCGTTCGGGGTCGGTTCCGCTTGGGTATTCGGTCAGTAGTCCGCCTTTTTCCAATGCGGCTACCGCTTCCTTGCGATGGTATTGCGGATAGATTCTGTCCAGTCCGTGTCCGGCGATGGCGATGGTGGGTATTCCGGCTTCCAGTGCCGCCCTATGTGCGGCGATGTCAATGCCGTATGCCAATCCGCTGATGATGGTCACATCGGGAACTTTGGCTGCGAGGTCCAACACCAAGCGGCGTGTCAGCTCTTTGCCGCGTTCGGAACAACTGCGTGTGCCTACCACGCTCACCATTTTTCCTTTGTTGGCGCGGATGTTGCCTTTGCCGTAAAGAAGGATAGGCGCGTCCGGGCAATTGCGAAGGCGGACAGGATAATTCTCGTCGTTCAAACAGAAGACATCTATGTTGTGCCTGCGGATGAATGCATCTTCGGATTGCGCTTTTTCCCACGCTTGCGCTTTTCCGGCGTCCGTCACTTTTTCCCACGCCTGTCGGGCAGAGCCGGAGTGCACTAACAACTGACGCAATTGACGCAACCTATTGCGGTAGAGTTGCGTCAATGCTATCAGGTATGTCCGTTCGTCGGAAGCGTTCATCTGCAAGGCGTTACTTACAGTTTGTCGCCGAAGCAGAGGTCGCCCGCATCGCCGAGCCCCGGAACAATATATTTCTTTTCGTTCAGGATATTATCCACAGCGGCGCACCAGACAGTCGTTTCTTCGGGCATCGTCTGCTGCAGGTATTCCAATGCTTGGGTGGTGCCGATGACACAGGCAATGTGCACGTGAGCGGGTTTGCCGTGGCTCAATAGCGCTTTGTATCCCACCTCCATTGACATTCCGGTTGCGAGCATCGGATCTACCAGCAAGAGCGTTTTCCCGCCCAGATTAGGGGCAGCGAGGTATTCGGATACGATCTCCAACTGCGGCTTTCCGTCCACCGTTCTTCCCATGCGGCGATAGGCACTAAGGAAGGCATTTTCGGCACGGTCGAACATGTTCAAGAAGCCCTGATGGAAAGGCAGTCCGGCACGCAGGATGGTGCCAAGTACCACTTGGTCTTTGATGTTTCTGGCAGTCGTCGGAGCAAGTGGCGTCTCTATAGCACGGTCCTCGTAAGTCAGTTCGCGACTGATTTCCACCGCCATAATTTCGCCGATGCGCTCGATGTTCCTGCGGAAACGAAGACGGTCTTGCTGGATGTCTTTGTCCCGGATCTCACCAAGGTATTGGCTGAGGAGAGAATCCTTTTCGGAAAGATTGATGGTACGCATTACTTCTGGGCTTTTACCATGTCCTTAGCTATCTTGATTTCGGTAGCAATCTGTTTGCTGTTCTCTTTCTGTGCAGCTTCCAGATTTTTCAGTTGTCCTTCTTTGGTCTTGATTTCTTGGTCAAGGGTTTTCAGTTGGTTTTGAAGGGTCTCGATCTCACCCATTTGTTTTTTGATGAAGCTCAGTTCGTTTTGCGACTCGCTGATTTGATTGCTGTAACGAGTGCTTTGTTCGCCAAGACTCTTGATGAACTCTTCTTTTTGTTTATCTTTCACCAGGTCCAGTTTGCGGATTACGGCTTGTTGGTCGCTGGCCACATCGCGCATTTTCTTGATACTCTTCTGGTTGCTTTCCTCGTTCTTTTGTAACTGTTTGTAATTACCGGCCGCTGCTTTGGCGTAGGTAGCAAGATTTTTTGCGTATTGTTTCTCTTGCTTCAGCTCTTTCTGGAGGTCTTTCAGGGTGTTGGCATCGCGTTTCTGTGCGTCGTCGATACCTTGCAATTGGATGAGCAGGTTGGCGGGATCGTTCACGTACTTTGCACGGAGACTGTCCAGTTGGAATTTGGTCAATTCAAAGTTAATCGGATTAACGTGTTGTGCGTTTGCACTGATGGCCGCGATCATAATAGCGGCAAGGGTCAGAACTTTTTTCATGGTTTTTCTCCTTTGTTTTATTGAAAAATTGTTTATTGTTATTGTTTCTTAGATTTTCGTTTTTCTTTCACCGCGCAAAATTACTACAAATATTTCGAATATACAAATAAAAACGTGCAAAAGTTGTAGAAAGCTGGTTTTAGAAGAGTTAGGCACGTTTTAAATGTTATATTGTTAAACCGTTAAACTGTTATTTGGTATGTTTAACAGATACCCCTCCATATATAATGCAAAAAAGAGGCAAAATCTATCACCTGAAATGCAACTTTTTTGCATTTTTATTGCATTTTCTTTGTAATGCAATGATTATCAGCAACAGAAAAGAATGGAACTGTGACAGTAAAGAGTGGTAACGGAGCGGTAAGGCAGGCAGCCTCAAATTAGCTTAATCTGCCAGGCAACGGCAGGGATATGCTCTACGTTTGTGAGTGTGGAATATGTAGCGGATACCCAATTCCAGGTCCAGACTCAACGGACAAGCCTTTCCTGAAAGCTGTGAGGTATTCAGAAGCGGAACATAGTCAGACATAAAATAATGCGCTCGACTCCATTCTTGGCAGTCATTGCGATAACCCAATGGGGCCTCTCCTTCAGTAGAAAAGGCGGGCATGAGGGCATAGTGGATATTTACCCCCACAAGGAACTGCCAACGTTTTGCAAGAGGAATACCGACATCCACACGGGCAAAGAGAGCTACGACATCGTGCACTTTGATGGAGGATGAGGGACGGAAGTCAGATGTGGTATAGAACCCATGTTCGGGGATGTCCATTGTGAGGTCCCACTTTTTGTAATAACCTCGGTGCGTAAGATTTCCTTGAGCCGATGTGGTTCCTTTTAATGCTAAACTATAGTTTACCCCCGCTGCCATCCACAAGTCCACTTTGTTAAGGGGTACACGAAATTGGAAACTAATCGGGAATTCCAAATAATAAAGGGACTGCTGTTCTTTCCACTTGTCGTAGATAGTAAAATGGTCATAGGGTTCATTATCCGTATCCACCACCTTAGGATAGGTGAGTAGACCGGATATCTGCGCTCCTCCGGCATAGTGTCGGAAACCAGCCCCTACGCCTAATCCTACATTCGGATGGAAGAAATAGGCATAACCGATGTCCACGCCATAGCCTATTCCACCTATTCGCTTACCATCAGGCACGTTGTACATGGTGGTGGCATAGCCGCCATCAACGGTCAGTTCCACCACACTCTGCGCCCACCCTTGAGCGGGCAGCAGAAGTAGCAGAAACAACGTAATATTATTTATAAACCGCGTATGCATAATCAGATGGTGGTTACCCGTCTGGCACCAATACGGCCTCCACCGGGATCTTCATCAGTCGGTGCTGATACTTTGAGCCCATCCATCAATCGTTGCTCCGGATCCAATGATACGATATGTGTTTGAGGACTGAAATAGAATTTCATTTCTATAATTGTTTATTTGATTAATCTTCCTGTAGCGTCATAGTCCCTGCCATTGCGATATATAACCAGACGACCTTTCTCGATGCGTTTACTGATTTGCGTCTCAATCGAACTCATATCATCCAGACCTGTGGGCACCGGCCGGCGCGTCACCAGTTCTGCA
>JAGCEW010000022.1 GCA_017650465.1 Paludibacteraceae bacterium | reverse complement strand
TCGTATCCGCTCTTGAACTTGTCCGAAACGCCCACGAACTTCGCATCCATGCCAAGCACCACGCACTGGCGACCAAACGCCTTTGCGCCTTCGGCAATGATTTCCGGGTGCAGCACAGTAAGGCTGTTCACGCTCACCTTTTCGGCCCCTGCGAGGAGCGCTTCGTGCATGTCGTCCAAATTGCGGATACCGCCGCCCACGGCAAACGGAATAAACACACGCTTTGCAATCTGGCGGATCATTTCCATGTCGCACGGACGATTCTCGGCACTTGCGGTAATATCGTAAAACACAAGCTCATCGACACCGTCATCACTATAACGGGCCCCCATTTCAACCGGGTCGCCAATGTCGATATTCCCCTTAAACTTTACACCCTTCGTGACCTTGCGGTTACGGACATCCAAACAGACAATTAAACGTTTCGTGAGCATGTTTGTAAACAGTAGTTAGTAAACAGTGGTTAGTGGTTGGGGTCGCATAGCCACAGTAGGCAGAACTTAGTTGGTTGATTCCGGGGAATGACGAAGATACGTCATGGCGGACCTGATCCGCCATCTAAGCTCTAGTTACAGATTCTTTTCAATCAAGTTCTTGAGGGTAGCTTTCGGCACGGCACCGACAACGTTACCCACTTCAACGCCATTTTTGAACAATTTCATATTCGGAATATTCGTAATGCCAAAGCGAGCACAGATATTCGAAACACCTTCGTCATCAACATTAATTTTTGCGACAATAGCACGACCGTCAAATTCCTGAGCAAGATCTTCGACCACAGGACCCATCATCATGCACGGACGGCACCAAGTCGCCCAAAAGTCAACAAACACAAGTTGACCACAAGAAATAACTTCATCAAAAGATTCTGCAGTAAGATTTAAAGCTGCCATAAAATCCTCCACTTTTCGTAAAAAATATAGCAATTTTTAATGATTAGTTATTGGTAATTAGCTATTAGTCATTGGTTACCAGTCATATAATGCTATATTTACATCATGGCATACGTACTTCTCATTCTTGTTAGCATCGCTGGGCTCGCCCTTTGCTCTTTCTACCTTAAAAAGAACATTATCCGCATCAAGGACAAGAACAAGGATGAGCCGAACAAATACAAGCGTATCTGGAACTACGTGCCGACTGGACTTTGGTACGGCTACCTCATCCTGTTTTTCGCAGGACTGACCATTAATAATACGATATTTTAGTTTATAACCTATTAATTGCAAGTTCCGTATTTGCCTATGGCGTAAATGGAGAACGACGTATTGTTCGTAAACTTAAAGGAAATCACTGCGGTGGACTTTGTCACTGTAGAGATAGCCACGGATTTTCCCCATCCACCCTGTTCAAATTCACTCCAAGGAATATTCACAATATAGGCAGAGGTCGTCTTGGTAGGTTTGTAAAGTGTAGCAACAGGGTTGTCATACTTGGTCACAGTCGCTTCATTAGCCGGATGGATTTCCAACCCCATATACGCATTGGCTTTATAAATTATACACAATCCATTCCATGAAGATATATCATAACCCCTTAGCTTTTCTCCACCGACATTGAACCCAAGTCCAAGATATCCAGCACTCGGCTCATCATTTCCATCTATAGTGGCCGAGCCTACAATTTCTCCAGCCTGCATCACGGATAATTGAGCAAACGACATTATATAACCATAACCTAAATCTTCCTCATCTCCATAAGGCCATGAAAAATAAGATGAACCGCCATTGCTAGCATCATCATACGCAAACCAATATCCGTATGTATCAGATCCATCATCTTTGCCCGTTTCAACACGATTATCCCCCGAAGCTGCACAGAACATAGCCTTAGAGCACCTTACGGTTCCCGTAACCTCCGTATAAGTAGTCTCATTGAGAACTGCATTCTTTGAAGCACTCGACGTAGTGGTAACTTTCTTGGACGAAGAACTCTGCACCTTTTTAGATGAAGAACTTGGCACAATTGGAGTCGTGCAAACAGGCTGCCCAATAATAACCCAAGCGTTGTTAGAACAAACAAAATTCGAAGTACACGAGCCCTCTACAACAGACGTTGTAGCGCCTTCGTCGCAAATTTTCTGCTGTTGGACATTATTGCATGCTGAGCTTTGCGGAACCCAGGCATTGTTATTGCAAACAAAATTCGTTATGCAATCACCGTCCGCAAGAGACGTCGTCGTTCCTTCGACACAAACTTGTCCTTCCGCAGGAAGTTGCTCTTGCACGGAAATGCCCCCCGCAAAAGCGGCTTCATACTTGTCGTCCCATTGACTTACGTAATCCGTACATCCCCACATTGCAGCGACAGATAAAAGCAAAAGAATCTTTTTCATATAGAGCCCCCACTAGAATAGGAATGTAAGACCGACACCGACAAGTCCACCCAAAACAGCACCTAGCGAAATATTGCGGAAGGTTTGGTACTTTTGGGCGTTATCATGCCCCGTCTGGAATTCCACTTGATTCGTCGGAGGTGTCGCAGTGGCTTCCTTAGCTTTGTTGTCAAATACTAACGCCATGGCTACCCCAATGACGGCAACACCGCCAGAAATCGCAATCGGAACCCAGTGGATTTTCGTTCCACCTTTATCCTTTT
>JAGCEW010000021.1 GCA_017650465.1 Paludibacteraceae bacterium | reverse complement strand
TTGGAAATGACGATCACACCTTCAGCGATGCTGCCGGCGCAGGACGTCTGTTCATCCTCATGGGCAACTGCCAATGGTGGGAAGTAGAGCAAAAAGACAACCTCTACCATTGTATCCACCCGAATAACGACACCTATTACTATTGGGATGAGGATGGAGAAGAGTGGATGGAAAAAACATTCACCATCACTTGGAAAAACTGGAATGGCAATATTATTCAAACAGCAGATCTCGATGGTAACAAACAAGATAGTTATGTAGTCACCTACGGCACAATGGCTGAATTCTTAGGAACCAACCCGACGCGTGAAGCGAATGTGGACTCCACATACAACTTCACCGGCTGGAAGCCGGCACTCGGTCCTGTGACACAAGATGTAACGTACACAGCCACCTACGAGTCCCAACCTCGCATGTACACCATCATCTTCCAAAATCAAGGTTATACAGAAATCGAGCGCCAGTTCTTAGAACACAACGCCGTTCCTGTTTGCGAGAACACACCATCCGAAGTAGGAAAGATCCTTGTATGGTCTCCGGCCATCAGTCCGGTTATCGCAGATGCCACCTACACCGCCACTTGGATTGACGAACCGCCTACCGAGTGGGATATTACCTTCGTCAACAACGCAGGAGGTATACTGAAAGCAACACATAAAGTAGGAATTAGCGAAAACCCGTCTTATACAGGTACTCCTACTAAGGAGAATGCCGACCATACGACTTATTCCAGCAACGAATACACATATACCTTCTGGGGTTGGAGTGCAGTAATAGATGGAGAGACACAAACTTTCGCAGATGGAGTAACCCTTCCCTTCCCCACGGATAACACCACTTATACCGCCGTTTACACGCAAGGATATCAAACCTACGATGTCACCTTCAAGAATGAGAATGGCGATGAGATTGAAACCAACTCATATCGTTATGGTGAGACACCTGTCTGCTCGGCCACTCCGACCGAACCGATTAACGCGCAAGAAGGATATACCTATTCATTTGCTTGGACGCCGCAGATTCAAACTGTACAAGGTGCTGCCACATATCAGGCCTCTTTCACTGGAGTAAAGAACAAATATACTGTCACACTCCTTTCTTCCATAGAAAGCGCGTGCGCGCTCACAGGCGCGGGCATATATGAGTATGGCGATGATGCCACACTCAATGCCACGGCAAATTCGGGTTACACTTTCCAGCGTTGGAATGACGGAAACACCGACAATCCACGTACAATTAGTGTCACGGACAATAGTACTTACACGGCTATTATGCAGTCTATCGCGCCTATTGAAAGCAAGACAGTTGCTGTTGGTAGCACGTACGATGTACCGGAAAACACCAGAGTAAACAATCTCATCATTTGCTCAAATGGCACGTCTTCTGGTAGCATCATAAATGCACAAAACCTCAAAGTGGATGGCAACGCATATTTCGACCTCACACTCAATGCCGAGGCCGGAAAATGGTACGCAGTAGCAGTTCCTTGGCAGGTAAGCGTAGCAAATGGCATCTACCTGAATGGCGCAAAGAAAACGCTGAACCGAGATTACTATTTCGTTCAATACAACGGTGCCATCCGTGCAGCACAAGGCAAAGTGGATGAATGCTGGCAGTTTGTCAACAGCGGCAACCTGCAACCGGGCACATTCTATATGATTTATCTGCGCAACGCAGCTACTACCATCCGCTTTGTCAAAGCAGCTTACACGCCTATCGTCAACCGCCAAATCACCTTACAGATGTATCCGCAGGCCACAGGAGACGACAAAGATGCCAACTGGAATGGTATCGCCAACCCGGCTGTATTCCATGCCAATATGGAAGGACTTGGTGTAACATCCACTAATGAAAACAAAAAAGCACAAGTATTCAACAAGAGTACCGAAAGTCTTGAAGTTGTTACCTTGGGTAATCATACCTTCCAAGTCGGAGAACCCGTATTCATTCAGGCTGAAACGCCTAAGTCAATGGTTCTCAGTCCCGAAACGCCCACGCCTGCTCCTGCACGCCGCATGGCTCCCGCACTTGAAAGCAATAGCGAATACGACATCCGCATTGCGCAGGAAGACAAACCTTACACAGACCGTCTCTTTATCAGCACAGCCGAAGAGAAAGCCGATAAGTATGTCATCGGTCAGGACCTTGCCAAGATGGGAACTTCCACTATCGCAGCACAGATGTGGGTAGATCGCTACAATGCACATCTCTGTGTCAACCGCACGGAATGGCAAAACGAACAGGCTTCCTTCCCGCTCGGTCTCTTTGCGCCGAAAGCGGGTGAATACCAAATCAGTTCTGCCACTCCGGCTATAGAAGGCGAGGAAATCTATGTCACCATCAACGGCAATCCTGTCTGGAACCTTGCCGCCGGTGCCTACACGGCCATCCTTCCTGTTGGCAATAGCACGCAGTACGGATTGCTTGTCACCCGTCAAAACGCACCCGCCATGCCGACGGATGTCGAGGAAACCACGACGGAGAATGATGCTGTTCGCAAAGTGCTTATTGGTGGTCAGGTTTACATCCTCCGCGATGGAGCTGTCTACACCATTACCGGACAAAAACTGCAATAATCTAATCCCATCAAAGATATGAAAAACAAAGTATATATCGCACCGCAGACAGCGGAATATCAGTTTGAAACATTCTCACAGATGCTGAGTGAATCACCTGTGAACAACGACCTTCCTACTGTTCCGACCATTCATCCTGCACCTGTACGCAACAACATTCCGGGAAACCGTGACTGAACCATGCACATGTCTAATCGCATACGAATAGTAACTGCTCTTGTTCTGCTCGGACTGTCTTTGACAGCCTGGGCAGACACACAAGCCGGCGACGTCTGCACCAATGCCATCTACCTGGGAAAAGATTTCCATGCGGAAATCACCGAACCGGGAACCTATTGGTACTACGGCAACACGTTCGACCTGCCACTTGCTGTAGAGTTTACCACCTCCGCAACGGCTCCGAAACCGGAAATAGAGTTGGATTTCACATGCACACCCGGCTACTACAGGGATCCCATTCTTGCACGGCTCTTCGGAGATGATGAAGATTCAAACATCCATTTGGATATGCCGCACAAGCCGAGCCTGAAGTCCAAACCGGCGGAAGATGGTAAAATCTGCTACTATATGTCTTTGGGTAAAACCTACCGTGACTTGCTGTTGAAAGAGGGTATTGACTACAACGTGGTTGCCTATGTTAAGGTCACGTATTATTCTGCGGGTACGATGAGTATGCCTCCGGAAAATCAGTTCTCCAACTGCTTGGACGGATATAAGTTCATGCACTTGGGAGATACTGTGCATGTACACGCAGGAGATGACAGCCGTCATATCGTACTGCCTTACATCCAGTGGCAGAACGATTCCATACGCTTCACTTGGCAAGGGGAAAAGCCAATCACACTTGCTGTAGCCACCGAGTGCGATTTCGACCCGCAGGATAATAGTAATATCAAAATATCCAACTTCTGGAAGAACAAGACACAACAGGACACGATGAAGATTTCTTCGGAACGTTTGAAGGCTTACATCGAAAACGGCGAATTCCCCAACGAAGCAGGTATCTTCTTCGGAAAATGGTATAGTGAAAGTGATGGCATTCTGAAAGTGGAACGCGTGCCGATGGCACCGCCCGCGGGGGGAGCAAAAGTGCTTGAATACAAAAAAAACATCTCTATCAAGCAGAGCGACACCCTTTCCCTTTATGCGATTCCCGCCAATTGGACAGGAGCCACTATGTTCACCACACCCACCAACTATATCTTCCGCATGTATGTCGGAACCTCTCCCGACTTCACACCTGTCACAGCCGTGGATTCCTTCCAATTCGACATGACGGATGATGGACATCGCCTGAAACTCTTCACCGAAGATATGGATGCCTTATGGAGCAAAACCGACAAAGACTATCTCTATGTACGTTTCCGTTGCAATACTCCAACAACGCTCACACCCTCAAAATGGAAACCAAACTCTTGCGACTCAATAGCAATCAATCTACAAGCAAAACAATATTCTGTTGACCGTAAAGAGACAACCAAATACCGCTTCTACTATCCGGACTGGAAACGGGGTAATATTACATTCGGATGGACCTCCACTTCTACATCCTACAAATGCTACGTCTATATCGCTAACACATGTACCGCAAGTGCCTCAACAACCGACCCGAATACGCTCAAATATAAAAACCTTAACAAAGGCGGAACATGGACAATCACTCCTGAAGATATGGAGACGTGGAAGGACAAGGTAGATAACGATGGTTATGTATATGTCCGTTTCTATGCCGCCAATGGTCCGGGAAAGATGACAATCACATCCACAGCTCCTGCTGAAGAAGACCCCGAATTTGTATTCGTGGAATCCATCGAGCTCATGTCAGATGTGGAGGCTATTACAGAAAGCACACCTATTGCCACCATCACGGCTACTGTACTTCCATCCAACGCCACCATCCCTACGCTCAAATGGAGATTGCCGGAAGGCGGAGGTTTAGTGATTTGGAATAGGCAGAACATCTTGGAAATAGGAGAAGAAGACAAATATGGACAAGTCACCATCCGTGCAGAAGCCACCGATGGTAGCGGAGTGTTTGGCACCCTCAGTCTCATGGTGGGTAACGAACCTACACCAACCGCCCTTGATGACATTTTCAACCCAACGGAAGACCACACCCGTCTCGTCATTCGGAACGGAATGATGCTGGTGGAAGTCAACCGCTCCGGCACACGAACCTACTACGACATGACAGGACGCCAAATTCAATGAACAGGTTAATTGTACATATTAGCACACTTCTGTTGCTTCTCGCGACAACGTCCCTTTCTGCTCAAACACTTGGAGAGGCGCGTCACGCTGAAGCTGCCAAACGTTGTGAGGACCTGATAACAGAACTCAACTATCCTTATTTCTATTGTGAATGCCACAATACAGCACAGGATTTTGAGTTCGGCTTGGACATGAATATATCGGACACCACCTGGTTCAAAGCCACCACCGCCCAATTGCGGCAAGGACTGTCTGCTTATTGGTTCGCCACCTCGTCTGTTACCATAGAGGTATATGCACTTTGCTCATCCACCATGCCGACTCTCGTCCTTACAGTCGGAGCCAATCAGATGCACGAGAAAGATGCGGACGAAATCAACAAGCGAATTGGCGAAATGGGCGCAACGGCAGAAAGTATCCTCTCCAACCTGACCCCACGAATACGTGTGTATCCTAACAAGGAAGGGGGATCTGGACGTGTAATATGTTACCCTTACAATCAAGGACCTCATTCCACATGCGACAATCCCTTGCGAGTAATTCCCGGCATGACCTACGTAAGCAGTAACACAGAAGACGTCTATTGTCTGGAAGACATTCAGAAATACTCCGACAACATGTTCATTCATTGGAAGGAAAAAGACAACAGTCCTTGCCAATTGTATGTCACATCCGATTCTTGCAACGGACCTCTCCTTGCCAACACCACATTGAGCGACTCCACAAAGGTATTCGCCCCCGGTGCCGAATTTATGCAATCGGCACGCCAAGACAATAAAGCGCTGTTCTTCCATTTCTCCCATGCAGAAGGAAAAACCGGACGAATCACCTTCTATCGCTCTGCCATCTTTGTCAACGACTCCGTCAAAGAGACCCTCTGTCAAGGACGCGGCATCGTTCTAAAAGATACAGTCCTGAGGCAGACTACTCTCTATACGGATACCACATGGATGAAACGCGATACCATGTTAGTAACATCCTACGACCTGCTCATCACGCCGCCCGTACAACTTACAGACACTATCGCTATCACTTCCAAACAATTGCCTTATCCTTACCGAAACACGCAGTTATTGAACAACTTTGGCGATTATCTGGTTCACGTTCACACACCCAACGCTTGTGATGAGGATTATCAAGTACATGTGGATCACCGCATTATCTATCCCACCACAGAACAAGAAGAATCGCTCTGTATAGGAAAAACATACAAGACATCTGATGGACAAATCATCTCGCGCGACACCACTATTGTGGACTCTATCTGGCGCGATATAGACACTTGTGCCATCACCTCACTCACTCTCCATTTCACGCAACTCGAACCAGAAGACACCTTAATATATCTAAATAAGGAACAGATAAAAACATTCTACTTCCTTGGTAAATCTTCCTACCGGCAGTTTGGAGAATACGATATCGTCTATACACGAAAAAACAACTGCACACGTTACATTCATCTTACAATCCAAGAAGTGGAATTGCCCACCGCCCTGACAGAAACCGAAGAAGGGCGTCCGGCTTCCCCACAAAAACAATTGTATAGAGGTACCTTATACATAGAAAAAAATGGACAACGATATACTATATTCGGAAATAAAATGTAATAATATAATAATTAATAAATTATGAGAATGAAGAAACTTCTGCTTTTCGTTGCTGCGGTCTTGTTGACTGCTCCAATGATGGCCATCGGATTAGGCGATGGTTCTTCGCATGACGATGCAAAAGAATTCAATTGGGACAAGGGCTGTGAGCAGGAAGCCGGTACCGTATGGTATCGTGTTCCGCTGGATCCCCTCTACTTGGAGGATGCTCCCACTCTGGCTCTTTATCTAACCAATTTGAGTAATGACTCTGTCCATGTCAAAGTATCCGCTTATCTGATGAGCGAAAACGAAGTCGTGGAGTACGACATCGCTGCTAAATCCAACAGAATTTGGTCTAAACCGGCAGGTATGTTGGTACGTATGCAACAAACCGAGGCATACCTCTGTCTGACCAGTAACAAAAAGATTGCGTTGAGTGCCAAAGTGTACGAGACCACCGATTTGGATGAGGCTTGTATGAAAGCCAAAACATTCAACTGGGCTACGGGTGCCATCCAACCCGCCGGCGACGGTTGGTGGAAAGTGGATCTCACCGAAGCCAAGCAACGCCCTGACAAAACCGTAGCTGTTTCCATTCAGAACCTGGGTAATGCTACTGCTTACATCGCGGGTGCGGTTTCACCGGACTGCCCCAGTTCAGGTAAAACGGAGAAGTCAACCACCCTTGCAGCAGGTGCTACACGCTGTGACACGCTCTCCCGTGCTATGATTGACATGCTCGGAGGAGGTGAAATCTATATCTACGGTGTCACCACCCAACGTCTGAAAGTAACAGCAAATCTTGTGGATAAACCGAATCCCACTGAACCTGCTATCGCTTGTAACGTGGAAGAACTGAAACTTAATCAGGACTATCATGTTACTGCCGGCACCTATGAATACCGCATCCCCGTAGATTCATTGAAGGGACGTAAATTGATGCCGGAAGTCACTGTTACGAACGACAACCCCTCTGCAGCCGCAAAGATTGACGCAAAGGTTTCTTTTGCTTGCGAAAATGAAGAAGGCAGTCAGGATTTCCTGGAGCGTTCCGTCACCATTGGGGCAGGCAAGTCCATCGTTCGCGAAGTGGAGAAAAACATGGTGGATGGTATTAAAGAAGGCGTTGAGTATGTCTATATCCGTTTCACCACCACACAGCCCATCTCTTTCTCCGGACGACTCAAACATATCCACGAAGGTGATGCTTGTAAAACCAGTGTCCTTTTCGATTGGGAAAAAGGCAACACCCAGCAAGGCGGTAGCACTGTTTGGTATGCAGTCAGCATCAAGGAGGCAAAGGAAAGCGTGAAGAATATTCATGTCTATGCGGAAAACCTTTCTTCCTCCACGGCTTCCATCTACGGGGCTCTTGCATTCAGTTGTCCTTACACCGATTTACAGGACATTTCACGCCAACTTGATGCATACAAGCAGGTTGACAAAATAATCAGTTATTCGCTCTTCGGTCAGACCGCAACCGACACCGTTTATATAGGTGTCACCACCGACCAGACTCTTAAGATGTGGGCGGTTCTGGAAGATGTGAAGAAAAAGGAACCGACACTCAACTGCGATTTGGTTACCGATTTCGATTGGACATACGGCAATCGTCAGAAAGCGGACACCGCTGTTTGGTATCGCGTCATGGTGGATACGCTCCGTCACATGGAGTTACTGCCTTATATCACGGTCCGCAACGAGAACCCGAATGCTCCCGCCGCGGTCAAAAGTGAACTGTCTTATATCTGTCCCGACACCTTGGAGAATTCCAGGCACTCCATCACCATTGCTGCTGACGGTCTGTATGAGAAACTGCTCACACGCGACATGGCTCCTCTCTTCCGTACGGATGTAGAGTATGTTTATGTTCGGGTCGAGTCTGATCAGCCTATTTCCATACAGGTTCGGATGCAACAAGAGGACGAAGGCAGCAGCTGTCGCGTCGCTATTCCGTTCAACTGGGTTAGCGGTAATGACCAGGCTCCTGAAGACGGCTCCGTTTGGTATAAGGTCGACCTCACCGAAGCCAAAGCCGCCAAAGGCATGAATCTCTTGATACAGCTCACCAACAAGGATCGCTTGAAGGATGGCAGAGCGAATGGTTTCCTTGCCACCACCTGTCCTTGCGAAACTCCGCAAGAACAAGGCGTAGACATTGGCGCAGGCCTTACCCGCACCAAAGAAATCACACACTCTATGTTGGAACCCTATGGGGATGTGGTATGGATACGCGTCAATACGGAAACCGACATCCATTTCGAAGCGCATCTCGTTCCCGCAGAACCGTTCGATACCATCAATGCCTGCTTGAGCGCCATTCCGTTCGAATGGAGCACGGACATGATTCAGCGCGAAGACACTGCTTGGTACTATGTACTCACCGACACCCTCAACCATACGACACTTGCCCCGCAGGCTATTCTCCAAGACCTCAGCGGCCAAGACAATAATATCAATGTAGAGGTGGCCTACGAGTGCCCTGTCACCGAGGCGATGACGCAAAAGAACACCACGCTGAACGCCAATACCATTATCAGCAAAGTCTTTGAGCGCAGCCTCATCGACCCGATTGTGCAGAAATACGACACCGTTTGGTTCCGTGTTACCCGCACCGTCGGTAAAGGAGATTTCCTGTTCCGCGCTGACCTTGTTGACCCGAACACGGGAGGAAACTGCTCGCATGCTCGTCTCATCCAGCCTAAAGATACCGCTTTCTATCAGGAAGCCGGTACTACAGCATGGTACAAGATTGCCCGCAGGGAGTTCGCCGAATCCAATATGCGTGCCATCTTCTCGCTGACCAATACGGACAACACAGCCGGTCGCGTTACGGCTTATGCTTACACCTCTTGCGACAGCACGGCATTTGAATCTGCCAGCCGTCCCCACAGAGCAGGGGCAAGACAGGAAAAGGAATTTGGTTCCGACTTCTTCCGCGGTCTTTTTGGAGAGTATATCTATCTTGAATTGATCACGGTACAGCAGATGGAACTCGCCCTTCGTGTCATTGAAGAGGAAACATATGATTCTCCTATCACGGCTTGCGATAGTGCTATCATTGCCATACCGAATCAGGACTACTACCAGGCGGCTGGCACGCAGGTTTGGTACTCCGTTGACCTGCTTAATCTCCGCGAAAACACTGCAGGAGACGGTCTGCTGACCATCAAGAATCTGTCCAATGACACAAATAAACTGATTGGTGAAATGAGTTGGGTTTGCCCGGTTGTCTACAAAATGACCAGCAAAGGACTATCCTTGACACCTGCACAGGTTTATACCCGCGTAGTGGACCGCGCTACCATCAATCTCTATTCCGACTCCGTAGTTTACGTTCGCGTTACAGCGCCTAAGGACATCACCTTCCGCTTCGATATCAATCTTACCAAAGGTGACGAGTGCTCCAATCCTATTATCTTCGATTGGGACAAGGGTAACACCCATCCGGGTGGACAACACCTCTGGTACAAAGTGGAACTTGACTCCGCTCGGATTCCTACAGACAAGGATGTGATGCTCTATATCACCAACCTGGAATCCGACTCTGCCATTGCCGATGCAGACCTCACGTTTGACTGCTTGGACAAGAAACTCACCACCTTGTACTACGAGTTCGCGCCCGACAGCACCAAGTCACGTGTTATTGACCGCGACCTGCTTGGCTTCTACGGATGGCCTACGGGACTCTTCATCCGCTACTCATCCAACAAGAACACCCATATCCAGGTTAAACTGGTGGATGCAAAGCCTGCAGAGACTTTCCACGACACTCTCCCGCGTCAGTATGTGTGCGATGAGACATTGTTCCATGACAAATATACGGGAAAGGATACACTTATCTCATCAGAGGTGGCGGCTGACTTTATATGGGAAGATGTCGTTCCTTTCCGCAAAGGAACATTCCTCTGTGACAGTATCCATCATTTCCATGTAACACCTATCGTCGTTCCGGATACCACCTTGGATCAAACCAGACTGCAAGAGATGGGAGCACTGCCTTTGGTTATCCGCGGCATGAAAGTCTTCACGGATACAGCAACAGCTATCCTGAATCGCTACTACAAAGCATTGGACACCGACTCCATCATGGATATCCGTGCCATCACTTGGGAAGCATTGGACAATCAAGGCAACTATAGCCCCGTGGATGAAGTCTATCCAGACTATCTGGCAAAGGACTTCTCCACTCCTGTCACATTGTACTATATCCTGACTGTTGAATGTAATGGAGAATTACAGGACGTTGATAGTCGTGACCTCGTAATTATGCCACAGAATTGGAAGAGTGAGACGAAACCGCGTAATTATCCTGACACCATCTGTGCCGGAACCTCCATCACGATTGGTAATACGGAATATCGACCGATGCAAGACACAACCATCAACGATTCTGTCATGTTCATCGTCACCGACACACTTCAGCAACTCCGCCAGATGGATACCATCTATGCTTACTCAGTCGTCCTGTGGAAGCAACCCGATCTGTCTGAGATAGAGTTCACCGTTCCCACCATCGCGGCCGGTCAAGCCATAGACTTCTCTACGGCTAATGCAGACATCAAAGCGCAACTTGACCAACAACACGAAGATGATGCCACCATTGCTCTCGTTGACCTCAACGCTATCGGATGGGAAATGCAGACAGGTGACAACACCTACGAAGAATATGTAGATGCTCCTATTGCTTCCGATATCACGACCGTAACCATGCACTACTTCATTCTCTTCTGTGGTGACACCATTCGCGGTGCAGACTCCACATGGAATGTGATAAGCACTTGTCCTGAGATACAACCCATTACCGAGAATGCTACTATCTGTCCGAGAGAACAATACAAATGGATTATTGACGGCAGAACCATTGGCATATACAGCGCACAGGCTCAATACGGCGATACCATACGGGACTTGAACGGGTGCGATAGTATCATCCACTTGCTCGATCTGCGTGTACTCACCATGAACTACAATGACAACCACCACCTCTCCGATACCACCATTTACGATGGCTATACCTTCGACTGGATGGATGGTGAGTCCTATGTCATCACACATGATACCGCCTTCACACATACTATCCAGTTTGCCGGACATGAGTGTGATAGTGCACGCTTCAGTCGGGAGGTAAAGTGGGCTGCCATTGAACGAGAGCCCAAAGAGGTTATTGACACCATCTGCTCCGGCACCGACTATCCCGGTCGTTTGGGCTATCGCACTATCACCACCGATTCCGTTTGGACAGATAGTGTACGGGCTCAAGTCTACTTGGAAGAAGGCATGATCGCTTATGTAGATTCTATTTATAACTATCGTATCTACCTCTATCGACTGCCCGATATCTCCGAAGTAGGATTCGCCGTTCCATCCATCGTGGCAGAACAGGCTATTGACTTTACAACAGCCACAGATGAAATCCGTATTATCCTGAATCAAAAGCACGAAGAGAATAAGATAATAGCCCCGATTGACTCCATCGGATGGCAGATGAAGAAAGGACTT
>JAGCEW010000020.1 GCA_017650465.1 Paludibacteraceae bacterium | reverse complement strand
ATGAAATATGTAGGCGTATGGTGGGAGATGATTACCGGCAAGGGCGACTGGTCCTATACCTGGGACTTCCCATCCATACATATCGGCAAGACCGACTACACCCACGCCAAACCCCACGGACGCCACTCTGCCAACACCGCTAACGTCATGCGATATATCGACTTCGCTGCCAAGTACGGCTTCGACGGTGTACTGGTCGAGGGATGGAACATAGGCTGGGAAGACTGGTTCGGCAACGAGAAAGACTATGTCTTTGACTTCGTTACCCCGTACCCCGATTTTGATGTCGAGGGCATTCACGACTACGCCAAATCCAAAGGCGTGAAGATGATTATGCACCATGAGACCTCCGGCGGTATCCGCAGCTACGAGCGTTGTCTTGATTCGGCGTATCAGTTTATGAACCGCTACGATTACCCTGCAGTCAAGTCGGGTTACGTAGGTAATATCCTGCCACTGGGTGACCACCATTACTCGCAACGCATGATCGACCACTACCAGTATTGCATTGAGAAAGCGGCTAAGTACCATATCATGGTCAATGCCCACGAAGCCGTTCGTCCTACCGGTATATGCCGCACATGGCCGAACCTGATCGGTAACGAGTCGGCACAAGGCTCCGAGTACCAAGGCTTCCACGGCTCGGCGGTGAACCACACAACGATGTTGCCCTTCACGCGACTCATTGGTGGTCCGATGGATTATACACCGGGATTGTTTGAAAACGATATGACCAAGTACAACCCGGATCGCCAGGCGTGGGTCAACACGACGCTTTGTAACCAACTCTCGCTCTACGTGACGATGTACTCGCCCCTGCAGATGGCAGCCGACCTGCCCGAGACATACGAGAAGTTCCTCGACGCGTTCCAATTCATCGTCGATGTGCCGGTAGCGTGGGACACCGTCTGGTACCTCGAAGCCGAACCATACGAGTACGTCACCATCGCCCGTAAGCAGAAAGATGTGGATGCATGGTTCGTAGGCTCAACCAATGGCTATGACCCGCGCACCTCGGTGCTTGACCTCTCCTTCCTGCCCGCTGGACAGAAGTTCACGGCTACCGTCTATGCCGACGCCACGGATGCGCACTACCGCACCAACCCGCAGGCATACACCATTACCACCAAGACCGTGACCTCCAAGACCAAACTCAAGCTCTTCGAGGCTGCCGGTGGTGGGTATGCAGTAAAGATTGTTCCGAAAAAATAATAGTACTATTTTATTAACCTCTAAAAATTAATGTTTTATGAGAAAGTTATTTACTTTATTCGTAGCACTGATGGCTGTAGTCAGCCTGTCTGCTAAAAAGATTTATTTGATCCCCAATGACGATTGGAAGTCGTTTGGTGCTGTGTTCTTTGTTCACTCATGGGGTGGAGCCGCTGATGGTGACGCCAAGCTGGTAGCTGTAGAAGGCGATGAGAATGCGTTCTTCGCCGAGATACCCGATGACAACAACAATCTGCTTTTTGTCCGTGCACAAGGTGATAGCGAGTCTATACCTTGGGAATCCGAGAACCTGTGGAACAAAACTGCTGACCTCGAGATTCCGGAAGGTAAAGACTGCTTCCGTATCACAGGTTGGGAAACCGGTGAGTGGATGAAGTATGGTGAAGTTATTCTTCCCGAGGTAGCCATCGTGGGTAATTTTGGCGAAGACACATGGGGCCCCGTTTACAAGATGACTCCTGCGGAAGACAAACTCACCGCAAGTGTAACCATCGAAAATCTGACTGCCGCTACCTATGAGATGAAAGTATGGGTTGACGGTGACTATCTCAGTCTCAATGGTGCGGATGATACCATGTACCGTATTCACCGCGGTTGGGATCACGCAGACAATGTCAACCTCGTCAACGACGGTAAGAACTTTGAGTTCGTGGCTGACGTAACAGGTGACTACACCTTCACATGGACATACGAAAGCCATAATCTGGTAGTCGCTTTCCCCGCTGCATCGCCTACTGAATGTGTGAATGCCAGTGCCAATGTAAAGACTGTTAAGCGCATCGCCAACGGACAAATCGTCATCATCCGCGACGGCGTACAGTACAACGCTCTCGGTGCTGAGATGCGTTAAATGGGGTCCCCGCAAATTTTAATTTGTGGGGGAGAGGAGGAAGCGCAGCCATTACATTTGTTACGTAGTAACTTAATCATGGCTCGCCGCTTCCGATGACAGCCTTACGGGATTGGTTTCCCGTAAGGTTACAAATACAAAACACAAATACGATGAAAAATCAACTCAAAATGCTATCAATTCCGACGGTCAACAGATGGTCAACCAGCGGAGTCCACACAAGCAACGTGCAGTGGGGTGCTCTCGGCAGTCAAAACCAAGGTGATACTAAGGGGAAGACTACGACATACCCCCGACTCGATAGTCTCTCGTTAGTCTCTCGTCAGTCTGATTTTGCTATGTCTGTGGTCAAAATCGCAGCTGTGATAACACTACTATTGACTGTAGGAGTTGGGAATGTATGGGGGTCTGCATATTTAAAAGGTTCGTGGGATAGCTGGACGAATCATGACATCAGTGGTGGCTCATGCGAAATTTCGTTAGCGGCAAATACCGAATATGAGTTTGGTATAGACGTTGATGGTTCTTTTTATTCATACACCAATCAGAATTTCAAAAATACATCTACAAGTTTTCAAATATATACAGGTAATGGTAACTGTAAGATTACTACAGGAGAAGCAGGAACGTATATTTTCAAAACGTGGTATGATAATGGCCGCTATATGGCGGTATATTTCCCGCAAGCACGTCTGGTAAAGAAAAAATATATCTATTTTGATGCTCGAAATCAAACAAACTGGAATAGTTCCAATTTTGATGCGCGCTTCTGGTTTAAATACTATGATAGCGGTAGTGATAATGGATCGGTTGATTGTAACAAAGGCAATGCATTAGAAAACTGGGTTTACTATGCTTTGGTGCCAAACCATGATTATATCGGTCAAATTCAAATGAACCGCCTTAATCCAAGCAATCATGATGATGTTTGGTGTACTGCAAATATTGCATATGCCAAAGATCGTACTGCTTCTGCGCAAAACTGTCTCAAGGAAGAAAGTGGCAAAGCGGACTATTGTATTTATTGGACACCTCAATGGACCACCTACTGCCCGCCGATGAGTAGTGTAACCTTGGCGGATAACGGAACAACGAATTGGGGTGGTAATGGTTCTTCAAGTACACCATACCTTGTCCCAACCGGTGGCGACATCAAAGTACATGTTACCGCTTCTGCTTCTGCATTGGACGATGCCAACATGACCCAGTATTTCCTCTTTAAGAAAGCAGGTTCAGCAGTTGGTTCCGGTTCGTCATCTACGGAGAAGACAATAACCGCTTCCGGCACAACGGGTACTAAAGAGGCAGTCATTGTAGAAGCCTATAACTATTACAACAGCACAGAAGGTACGCACCTCGCAAGTAGCGAAATTTACTACGAAGCGCGTACTCCTTATACTATTTCTTACAACGCAGGTACAAACGGTTCGGGTTCTCGTGACAGTGAGACCAAACTGAAAGGAGTGAGCTTCACACTGCCCAATAGTGCCGTCTTTGAGCGCACCGGTTATACGCAGACAGGCTGGACTACGAGTGACGGTGGTACACAGACACATGCTTTAGGCGGTAGTTACACCGGCGATGCGGCGCAAACATTCTATCCTGCTTGGACTCCAAAGACCTATACTATCAATCTGGCAAATATGCTTGCAGATGATGCAGGAACGGAAAGTGTAGAGGTGACTTATGATGCTTCCACCAACATGACTTCGGCTATCACAAAACCGACAAAAGCGCATTATGACTTTGGTGGTTATTGGACAAGTGAAAATACAGGAGGAACACTTGATAATAAAGTGATTGATGAGAACGGTAATTGGATTAAGGATGTGACCGGCTATACCGGTAACGACGGCGCAGGTCATCCTACTTGGGTGCATGATTATGCTATTTCTCTCTTCGCCAAATGGACAGAACATGAGTATGCCGTAACATTGGCTGTTTCTCCTGCAGGCACTGGAACAACAAGTCCTGCTTCCTCCACTACGGCAAAATACGTTACCGCTTCGGGGGATATTGAAGCAATACCTAATGCCGGGTATTCATTCAGTGAATGGGATTTTTCAAAGACAGATGAGGTGAATGATATATATTGCGCTGACACATACACTTCAACTTCCAACCCCGTACATATACATGCCGTACACGATGGTACCCTCACCGCCAATTTCACTCCCAACACCTATACCGTTCGGTTTGAGAACTTAGGTGCAGATGCCGGTCATAAGGGGTCATTGGATACCACAGTGACTTTCAATGATACCATCAATATGAAAGGTGGTATTGAAGTGCCATCCAAGTCACATTATGATTTCGGTGGCTACTATATCAGTACCGACCAAGGAGTAACACTTACCAATATACAGATTATTGATGCAAATGGTAACTGGAATAAAGAAGTAAGCGGATATACCGGAACAAAAGATAATGTCGCATCCTGGGTTTGTGCCGGTGATACGGTGCTCTATGCCAAGTGGACGGAACATGAATATTCCATCACTATGGAAGTATCGCCTGCCGGAACAGGAACAACAAGCCCTGCTTCTACTGCTACTGGAAAACTGGTTACCGAGTCTGGAAACATCACCGCAACTCCTGCAGCAGGCTATAAATTCAAAGAATGGCAATTCTCTAAAACAGGTGAAGCTTACGATGTGTGGTGTGCAGATGGTTATAGTTCTACCGATGCCACTATTCATATCAAAGCGCAACATAACGGAACCCTAACGGCAGTCTTTGAAGAGCGCTATAGCCTTGTGGGATCACTATACGATGGTTCAGAGGGAGGAATGCCTGGTTGGGAAGATTATTCGAAGACATTCACGGTGAATAGTTCTTCCCCTGTTGACCTGACACGTACGTGTACATTGCAGGCTGGTAAGACATACAAAGTGCAAGTGCACGACCTCGCTACATCCACCAATCTTGGACGAAGCGGATGCGATCCTGTCTGTGTGCTGGAAGAAAATGCCTCGTTGGTAATGGAAAACAGCAATAACGATGTCTTCCTCTATACCAGTGGTGCGGGTGAGTATATCTTCAAGATAACGGCTGTTGATGGCAGTGGACACCCAACACTTACTGTTCTTCGTCCTTATCCGGTTAACTTCGGGCAGAAATACCAAGACATAGACGGCACCTTGCAAGCTGGCACTACCGGTGGTACGGCTGCCGCAACGGCCGGTAGCGCGTTGTCAAGCGGCGACTATGTAACCTATAATACTTCTGTCACCCATACCGCAACTCCTGCCAGCGGTTATACTTTT
>JAGCEW010000019.1 GCA_017650465.1 Paludibacteraceae bacterium | reverse complement strand
TTGGCTTACCAGGAAGGCTCCCAACGGAATATCTTCCTGCATCCCGCCGCAAGTACCTACGCGCACGATCTCAAGCTGACGGTGAACGGGATTCTCAGTACGGGTGGCGAAATCTATATTTGCGAGCGCATCAATCTCATTCATCACAATATCGCAGTTGTCGGTACCAATACCCGTAGAGATACAAGAGATGCGTTTGCCCTTGTACTTACCCGTTATGGTATGAAACTCACGGCTCTGCACATCACATTCTATGCTGCCTTCATCAAAAAAGGAAGCTACCATATTCACCCTGTCCTGATCTCCCACCAGGATGATCTTGTCGGCCAAGAACTCCGGCTTTAGATGGAGGTGGAACGCCGAACCGTCATCATTGATAATCAGTTGGCTTGGAGGGAACGTTCTCATGCTTCACCTCCTCCGAAAGACATCGGAATAGTAGAACCGGGATTAGGTTTCCCGCTCAATTTGATAGCACCGAACTGCTTCTCATATTTCGTCACATTGTCCTGAAGAGCGAACAACAGACGCTTTGCATGTTCGGGAGTCAATATAATACGAGACTTCACATTTGCCTGCTTCACACCGGGCATCATACGGACAAAGTCCAATATGAACTCTGATGACGAGTGTGCAATAACAGCCAGATTGGCATAAGTACCCTCTGCTACTTCGGGAGTAAGGTTAATGTTTAATTTCTGTTCTTCCATATCGAATTGGATTTAGTATATATTACCAGTATTGATTTCTTTTTCGCGGTGACGAGAGCAATAATAGTGTCAGGACGGGTAGTGCCACATCAAACCAAGCGAGAGACAGCAACGGTACACGTTCTCCTCGTAGCAATCGTGCTCCTCTTGCCAACACGCCGTATTGCAACAGCAGGCGAAGGAGATAGACTCCTCCTATTGCCACCTTCACCGGCCATGCGGTTACCACCATAAGAACCACTAACAAGGCATAGAAAAGCCCCCTGCATATCGGTTCAAGTGCCAACAGGAACTTTGTCTTCGGTGTATAAAGAGGTGACACACTCAGATGCCTTTTGCGCTGCTGATACCACGCATCGAACGAGGATTTCGGCAGCGACCATGTGATACTTTCCGGCGTATTAACAACGGTCGTATTGGAAGGTGTTGCCATGTGATTGACGAACAGGTCATCGTCCCCTGCCTTCTCTCCCGCAAACGAAGCAAAGCCGTGGTTGCGGACAAAGAGATCCTTCTTGTATGCCAGATTCCTACCTACGCCCATATAAGGACGACCGGCACGGGCAAATCCCATATACTGCAATCCCGTCGTAAGGGTTTCATATTGTGTCAGACGGCTGACGTGTCCCTTGGTGGCAAAGTACGCACCATATCCTAATACAATCTCGGCTTGTTCGTTTTCCTCAAAGCCCTGTACCATATCCCGAATCCAGTACTTGGATTCCGGACGACAATCGGCATCGGTGAACAGCAGATAATCATACCGGGCGGCCTTCACAGCGAGCGTTAATGCCAGTTTCTTGCTACTGATCACGCGCGCACCTTTGGGGACAAAGGTCAGTTTCAGGCGGCGGTACTTGACCATATAGGCATCCAGCACTTCCTGTGTATCATCTTCGGACCCGTCGTTTACCACAATCACCTCGAACAAGGGATAATCCTGTTCCAACAGTGCCTGCAAAAAAGGCTTCAGGTTAAGGGCCTCGTTTCTTGCGGAAACGATTACCGACACTCCTTTCACCGTCGGGGCAAACAAGTCCAGCTGGATAAGATGCGGTTTGTTGGTTCGTGGAGCGGAGGGAGCAACAGGTTCCTGGTGCTTTTCGCCCGCTTTGGTTCGCAGCCACATATAGCGAAAGAGGAAATACACCTGGTATAGGAACAGCACTAGAAAAGCGCCAAGTAGCACCAGTTCCCACAATGGTATATGTTGCAGATAACTAATCATTCTTCATACACTAATTTCACATTGTCTATCCAAAATGCGTTTCCGTCATGACCAAGGAAGGCGTCATAGCAACCGGATGTCAACATCAATATGGCATGGGTCGGTTTGGTTCCTTGTGGCGCCCACCCTTCTTCGCGGATAGGAACAATCTTGCCTTTGGAATTCATCGCTCGGCAGGGACGATTGAAACCCATATAGGGCTTATAGGATGGATGATCCGTTATGTCCCCGTAGAGCACTTCTATACGATGGTCGTTCACCCAAGTCAACTGGTCTTCGCCATAACGCTCGTAAGCCGTTCCGACGCGAAGGGCGTGAATATTACCATCGGCATCTTCCCATCTTTTCTGCAACAGCAAGTAAGCCTCGCACTCATCGTGACCTTTGATTTTCTTGGTCGGACTCGTTCCTGTTGCACGCCAGATCCACTGGTCAGGCGACACACGGCACTTGTAGTCAAACTGCAGGTATTTGGGTGTCTGTGTAAAAGGCACACCGAAATCAATATTCTGATAGGGGTCATTGGCGGTCCGTATCGGTTCTATCGTCTTTCCCCAAAAAATCGTACCGTTCACCAGTACATGGATATTGATAAATCCCATCACCACCACTTCCATCATTTTCACATCCATACGGCAACACGTTCCGTCTCCGCGTTTTTCGGGGAACACCGTACCGGCAGCTTTGTGAATACCGGCAACCACGGCGTACGCATCGCTCATCGACCACGGATTACCTTTCTTACCGTAGGTGTAAGGAATGTTTCCCTCGATGGTATCCGTAGGAGCGACAACATAGAGCGTCCGCATTTTTCCACCGATCACTTTCGATTCCTTGATATGTCTCACCGTCCATGTCTCGAATGAACCATAGGATACCGGCACCACTCTTTCTGCGTGCAAACCACTCACCATCACAATCCCTAAACACAATATTGCTATTTTCTTCATCATACTATATCTTCAAAAAGCGCACAAAGGTACTACAAAAATTGCATATATGCAAATATTTTGAAGAATTTTTGTCATATCCAACCCTGTTTGATGTTTTTAATGGGTATTTCCGGTCCTTATGCTTGATAAAGTGACTGGGATAGCTGCTAAAAACAACGTGCTTTGCACGGACAAAAAGTCTTCATTTTTTTATTACAAAACGCCATTAAACTTGTGGTTGAGTACAGGTTATCTCTCGGTGAGCATCCGATGAGCATACATTGAAAACAGCGGGGTAACACGAGGCAAAAAGGAAAGAGAAAGGAATAAGGATAAAAAAAATCCCCCACTCTGCGGTGAGAGAGGGGGATTGGGGCTGCAAAGGTAGTAATAATTTTTGATATGTGCAAGAGAATTGGAAAGAAAGTGTGAGAGAATCTAATTTTTTAGGAGGAATCGGTGAAAAAGTGCGAAAATTGTATTATTGTCCTGTTTTTTTTTATTTTTATTTGCACAATTCAAAAATAAGTAGTATCTTTGCAGTATGAAACAGTATTATACCCTAATAGCACTAATCATCTTGTCCTTCGCGACAGGATGCACCTCCAAGACACGCACACTTCCTTCGGCTACAGGAAGTATCTATGAATGTATTGTTGTTTCTCCCTCAAGCGGATGTCAGGCGATAGTGGACACTATGCAAGCCGATATGCCCTGTCTGCCACAGATGGAGCCGTATTTCAATGTTTCACAAGTGAGGAATGGAGACTTTGATGACTTCCTCAAATCAGCGAGAAACATTCTTTTGGTGGATATAGATGCCCAGCGGTATGTGGAGCCGCGCGTTCATTTCTACCGCGACCGCTATAGCAAACCTCAGGCTTATTGCCGTCTGCAAGCGCCGGACACGCTGAGTCTCAAGGAGTGGTGGGCAACAAACGGTGCGGTGGTGCGAAACTGGTTTGTTCGTGAAGAGTTGGCTCGGCAAGGGAAATTCCTTCGGGGCAGTACAAACAAAAAAGCGCGAAATGCCCTTATGAAGCATACGGGATGTGACATTCTCGTGCCAGAAGACTACCAGTTGGTGAAAGATTCGACGGATGTTCTGCTCTGCTGCAACAACAAAGGGCCGATGCTTCGGTATCTGGTGGTATATAGTTACCCTTATACGGACGCGAACACCTTTACGAAAGAGTATTTATGTTCGAAGCGCGACAGTGTGATGAGAGGGCTCATTTCGGCGTCTGTTCCGGGTTCGTATATGGGTACAGAGTATAAAGTCTTTCCTCCTCAGATGAAGAATGTGGCAGCGTTGAAAAAAGATTCGCTTGGCGGATTCTATGGCACGGAGCTTCGCGGTTTATGGCGCGTATATGACGGTGAGGCTATGGGCGGTCCGTTTGTGAGTCATTCGCGTTTGGATATGGTGAACGGCCGCATTGTGACGGCAGAGGTATTTGTGTTTGCTGCCGGTCAAAAGAAACGCAACGCACTGCGTCAAGCAGAAGCGATACTATATACACTCAGATTGCCGGAAGAACTTAAGGGAACAAACTGATATGACGAGATATATTTTTGTAACAGGAGGCGTTGCCTCATCATTGGGAAAGGGAATCCTTGCCGCATCATTGGGCAAACTCCTTCAGGCTCGTGGTTTTAGGGTCACGAACCAAAAACTGGATCCATATATCAACATCGATCCGGGAACGCTTAATCCATACGAGCACGGCGAATGCTATGTGACAGAAGATGGGCACGAAGCAGACCTTGACTTGGGACACTATGAGAGGTTTCTGGATATTCGCACGCATAAGGTAAACAACATCACAACAGGCCGGATCTATCAGACCGTGATTGAAAAAGAACGCCGTGGAGACTATTTGGGCAAGACGGTACAAGTGATTCCGCATATCACCGATGAAATTAAGCGGAATATTATGGCGTTCGGACAACATGACGAGTTTGATTTCGTCATTACGGAAATAGGCGGTACAGTGGGCGATATTGAGAGTCTGCCGTATATAGAAACCGTTCGTCAGATCAAGTGGGAACTTGGGCGGAATTGTCTTTGCATACATCTTACTTACTTGCCCTATTTGAGTGCAGCCAAGGAGTTGAAGACCAAGCCGACCCAACATTCGGTAAAAGATTTGCAGCAAGCCGGAGTACAGCCGGATATCATTATTTTGCGCACGGAACATCCTGTGCCGGACGAAATCCGTCGCAAAGTTGCCTTGTTCTGCAATGTGGACACAGAAGCCGTTATTCCGTCAGAAGACGCACCCTCTATCTATCGCGTTCCGCTAAATATGCAAGCGTTACATCTGGATGATGTGGTTCTGCGTAAAACGGGATACAACCCCGCAGATGTGCAACCAGCCGATATGGAGGACTGGAATAAGTTCCTACATAAATTAGAAAGTGCTACAGACGAGGTGCACATCGCACTGGTAGGAAAATATGTTCAGTTGCAGGATGCGTATAAATCGATACACGAATCACTATCTCACGCCGCAGCACACAGTAATCATAAGTTGGTGCTGAAATCTATCCTTTCGGATGATATCACAGAGGAAAATATCGCGGACTATCTTCGTGGACAACAGGGTGTCATCGTTGCTCCAGGCTTTGGGAAACGAGGTATGGAGGGTAAATTCATCGCTCTGCGCTATACGCGAGAGCACAATATACCGACTATGGGAATCTGTCTTGGTATGCAGGCTATGGCGATTGAGTTTGCACGCGATGTGCTTGGATATAAGGACGCCAACTCCACGGAGATGGAACCGGAAACGGCGCATAATATCATCGATATGATGGAAAGCCAGAAAGGGAACGACCGTCTGGGAGGAAGTATGCGTTTGGGCGCTTATCCGTGCGTACTTCGCGAAGGCAGCATGGTACGAAAGGTCTATGGCACCAGCAGTATATCCGAACGCCATCGCCATCGCTACGAGTTCAACCATCGTTATCAAGAACAGTTTGAGGCGAACGGGATGCATTGTGTGGGCACTAACCCCGATACCGGACTGGTGGAGATCATTGAGTTGGACGGACACCCTTGGTATATAGGCACACAGTTCCATCCGGAATATTCATCCACGGTACTGCACCCTCATCCACTGTTTATCTCATTTGTACAGGCTGCTGAGAAGCTGAAAACAGAAGACTAACGCTATGTCAGACAAAGAACTCATACAAGCCATCCGCGAGATGGCAAAGCAAAAAGATGCCGTCATAATGGCACATTACTACCAGCGTCCAGAGATCCAGGAAGCGGCTGATTTTATTGGCGACTCGCTGGCTCTAGCACAGCAGGCCCGAAAAACGGATGCAAAGATTATCGTTATGTGCGGCGTGCATTTTATGGCGGAAACAGCAGCAATCCTCTGCCCGGATAAGAAAGTACTTATACCCGACCCGACGGCCGGGTGTTCGCTTGCGGATAGCTGTAAGGCGGAAGATTTGCGTCTGTGGAAAGAACAGCACCCCGGCTATAAAGTTGTTTCTTACGTGAACACGACGGCAGCCGTAAAAGCCCTGACCGATGTGGTGGTCACAAGTAGTAATGCGCTTCGTATTGTGAATCAGTTCCCTAAGGACACAAAGATACTATTCGGCCCGGATCGCAATCTCGGAGCATATATCAATGCACAGACGGGCAGAGATATGGAGTTGTGGAACGGGGGATGCCACGTTCATTCGCGTTTCTCTGTAGAAGCGCTGATTGCCCTAAAGAAAGAATATCCAGGCGTTCCGGTGTTGGCACACCCTGAGTGCAAGCAAATGGTTCTCCAACTGAGCGACGTAATTGGTTCGACGCAGGCATTGCTGAACTACGTGAAAGCCCACACCGACACGCAAAAGTTCATTATTGCCACCGAACCGGGAGTTATTCACGAGATGCAGAAAGCGTGTCCTAAAGCAGCGTTTATTCCCGTTCCGCCGGAAGTGACGGAAGGTGTTGGATGCAGTTGCAACGAATGTGAGTATATGCGGCAGAATACCTTGCAGAAGTTGTACAACTGCCTGCTGAACGAAACAGATGTGGTGACTGTTGCTCCTGAAGTGGCAGAAAAAGCGCTCATCCCTATTGAACGGATGTTGGAAATGAGCAAATAAAAACTCCTTCTTTTCAGCAATGCAGAAAGAGCGTGTACTAATGGCTATGTCCGGCGGCATCGATAGCAGCGTAGCGGCTATGTTGTTGCTTGAACAAGGGTACGAACTGGTGGGATGCACCTTTCGTACGTTTGACTCTATGCGCGAATCGTGCCTGAAGAAAGAGAAAGGCTGTTGCTCAGTGGACTCTATTATGGAGGCTAAACATCTGGCGGAGCAACTCCATTTTGAACATCATATAGTGGACTTTCGCCAAACCTTTCGCGATAGCGTCATTCGTAATTTTGTGGAGGAATATAAGGCGGGACGCACACCGAACCCCTGTGTAATCTGCAATTCACATATCAAATGGGGCGTCTTGCTCAAAACGGCAGCAGAATATGGCTGTAGCCGCATCGCCACGGGACATTATGCTCGCATCGCCTCTGCAGACGGACACTGGTATCTGAAGCGTGCTGCAGACACACAAAAAGACCAGACGTATTTCCTTTGGATGCTGACAGAAGATAATTTGAAGCGAACCATCTTCCCTTTAGGCGATCTCACAAAGAATGAAGTGAGGGAAATTGCACGTCAGCACGGCTTTGAGCAACTGTCACAGAAACGCGAGTCACAAGAGATCTGTTTCATACCGGACAATGACTATCGCCGTTTCCTCACAGAAGAAGGATGTTCTCCTGAAGAGGGCAATTACCTTTCGGCTGACGGAAGAATCGTCGGACAACACCGAGGCTATATGTTCTATACTATCGGGCAGCGCAAAGGTTTGGGGATAGCACTTGGCGAACCCGCTTTTGTTACGGGCATTAACGCCGAAACAAACGAAGTCACGTTAGGAAGACACGATGACCTCTATACACACACCGTTTATCTCCGAAACGGACGTTTTCTGAGAGATGTTACTCGCCCTGTTATGGCGCAGATTCGCTACCGAAGTATGCCCACAGAAGCGATGGTACAGATAGAAAAACCGATGACCACAAATTCGCAATCATCGGCTTTCTCGCTTCACTTTACGGAACCCGTCTGGGCTGTTACGCCCGGACAGAGTTGCGTTATCTATCAGGACGACCTGCTGGTCGGTGCAGGACTGATCGGATAGAAGTTATTTCACCTCTTGCCCCATCATATCAAATACGCGTCCGTCGCGCAGTATATATACGTGTCCGTCTATAAGAACTTTCTTAGCTGATTTATCCTCTACGGAAGACATGGGAATGTCTTCTATGGCCGTAGGAGTCTCTATTTCCGACTCCACATCTATCGAAAGGATGAAGAATGCTTTCGTCAGTCCGGAAGCACGAATCTCAACAGTACCCTGTTCACCGGATTTGTTCTCAAATTCGTAATCGGCAGAAGAAGAAGTGAGGGTTTGGGTGGTACCTATTTGTTTGCCGCCTACATAAACGGACAACAAACCGTTAGCCTTAGTAGCTACAGATGCATTCACGATCACCTTTCCTGGCACACACTCGGCCATATCGGAGGTGGTGAATGAAACGGTGCCGGCTGTGCTCTTTGCGGAACCTATCTGATAGCCGCGCCCATTTGGGTCCCACTGCTGGACTTTACCACCACCAAGCGTTAGATTCCACGTATAGGCTCCCAACTTGTTGCTACCCGTTTGGATGGTGTTCCCTTTGGAGAATATGTAACTATAATCCTCACAAGGAAGTATATCTATAGTGTCCGTCGACACAGAAACAACGCATTGTGAACTGAGACCGCCGTCAGGAGATGTGGCAGTAATAATGGATTGTCCGGCTTTCACGCCGGTAACAACACCGGATGTTGATACGGTGGCAACTGAAGGCTCACTGCTTTTCCAAGTTACCTTTTTCACAGTAGCATTGGCCGGAGACACGGTTGCAGACAGAGCCGCCTTTTCCAAAATACGAAGATCCAGTGTTGCGGGACTAACCTTGACACCTGTCACGTGAACAGTATCCACCACTGCCGGACAAAGGCCCAACAAAGCATCAATCTCCAGAGAAAAATCATACGATTCGCCATCCGGCTTAAGAAGGGAAAGCTGACACCAGTTATTGCCTTCGCCTTCCCATCCCCAGTTGATATGGAAGAAACCACTGGAGTTGCGACCGTCGCATACAAACTCGTGCGCACCGTCAGAATCTTCACCACCCATCAGGATCGGACGACCTTCTTCCAGTTCCGTGTTGAAATAAGCCACAAAAGTAGCACTCTCAACCGACCACTGAGTCGGTAAATCGGCAACAGATGAACCTTTGGCACGAACATATCCGGAGCGTGAATAAGTGGAGATAAATTTCTCTACATTATAGCCAAAATAGGTTTTAAGAGCATATCCCATATCATCCGTCCATGCACCACTTCCGCCAAACCGATCTCCACCATACGCCATATCACAACTAACGCCACAAGCAGACATCAGTGTGGCAACAGCATTCTTCTGCGCAGCGGTGGCATTGACACCCTCATAGGCAGGAAGCATATTCGCCCAGTCAAAGGTAATCTGTGAAAAGTCGGCGGACAAGGTAGTGTCCCTTGTACTGTAACAATTCTTATCCATACAGTTATACCACGTGTACTCATGAAAACCTGTACCCTTTTCCGGATAACGCCACTTGTACATAATCTGCGCAGCAGCAGTAGCCACGCAACCTGTCGCACAACGAGTATTGTCCCACTGGTCTATAGGGCACAAGTTGTTGTAAGGCACATCTTGGTTCCACGTAATCTCTTTTCCTGCATCGTTAACGAGTAATGGGGCAATAGCCGTAACAGCGGGTTGTTTCTTGGGAGCCGTGTTATCCGGTGTAATAAAGCTTATTTGTTCTTGCAGTCGGCGCAGCCAGAAACGGAAATTCGGATTAACGGTCTCTATGTCAAACTGCCCTTGTTCGCTATATACCAGCACATCCGGACCCAGATCATCACCGCTTACGATCACATAACCCGCGTTATTCTCTTGGTTGAACACATAGAAAGCAGCTTGTTCGCTGTTCAAACGACGCGCTGTATGAACCAAACGCATATTGGCTGCCTTACGCGGTGTGCGATGAGCACGAATTAAAGAAGGTTCTTGGTTGGTAAACTGCGCAGCTATGGCGGCAGCTTCCGAAGAAGTGCGCTCTTCTGCCATTACCGTTACCGTTGCTACCAGCAAAAGTAATAAAAAGTATTTTCGCAACATATTATGTGAGTATTTAGTATTGTTTGTCTTCATTTTTTCGGAGAGATGACAAGCGACCCCTATAGGAGTCGCTTGACACTTGTCAACAGTCTGTTCGCAGTACGCTATTAATCTTGGAACTTGGCGCAAAGGAACTCGCGGTTCAAACGTGCGATGTTGGCGAGACTTACCGATTTCGGGCACTCAGCTGCGCAAGCACCGGTATTGGTGCAGTTACCAAAACCAAGTTCATCCATCTTTGCCACCATAGCTTTAGCACGACGAGCAGCCTCAACTTTACCTTGCGGAAGAAGAGCCAACTGACTCACTTTCGCGGAAACGAACAGCATAGCTGAACCGTTCTTACAAGCCGCAGCACAGGCACCGCAACCAATACACGAAGCAGCGTCCATCGCTTCATCAGCAACAGGCTTTGGAATAGGTATAGCGTTGGCATCAGGTACTCCGCCCGTATTGACCGAAACGAATCCACCGGATTGCATAATCTTGTCGTAAGCCGTACGGTCAACCATCAAGTCCTTGATTACAGGGAATGCACGGCTACGCCAAGGTTCCACTGTGATGGTCTCACCATCGTGGAAATGACGCATATGAAGCTGACAGGTGGTAATTGCGCTGTCTGGTCCGTGGGGATGACCATTTACGTACATGGAGCACATACCGCAGATACCCTCACGGCAATCGTGATCAAAAGCGATAGGATCCTTGTGCTCTGCAATAAGTTGCTCGTTCAGGATATCTATCATTTCCAGGAACGAAGCACCTTGGAAGATATGATTCAGTTCGTAGGTCTCGAAATGACCCGGCGCTTTAGGCCCTGCTTGACGCCACACGCGCACTTTGATATTTATATAACTATCCATAGTTTATTTATGCTTTATAGTTACGGGTTTTACGTTCTGTGAATTCGTAGTCAAGAGGCTCCTTGATCAGTTCGGGTTCATTATCTTCACCCGTGTATTTCCAACAAGCCACATACGAGAACTTGTCGTCCTGACGGAGAGCTTCGCCCTCTTCTGTTTGGTATTCCTCACGGAAATGACCACCGCAAGACTCTTCGCGGTTCAGGGCATCAATAGCCATCAGTCGGCCTATCTCGATGAAATCAGCCAAACGCAAAGCTTTCTCCAATTCGTTATTCAACGCATCGGCTTTGCCGGGGATGTACACATTCGTCCAGAAGTCTTTCTTGATTTCCTCTATCTTCTTAATAGCTTCTTTCAGCGACTCGGCTGTACGACCCATTCCCACAAAGTCCCACATAACGAGACCAAGACGTTTGTGAATGGAATCCACAGAGTGTTCACCTTGGATCTTCATCAGGCGGTCAATCTTGTCTTGCACAGCCTTCTCTGCTTCTGCAAATTCGGGAAGATCGGTTGACATGCGGGGAACACCGATTTGGTCAGCCAGATAGTTCTGAATCGTATAAGGAAGTACAAAATAGCCATCTGCAAGACCTTGCATCAAAGCAGAAGCACCCAAGCGGTTAGCTCCGTGATCGGAGAAGTTGGCCTCACCGATGCAGAACAAACCTTTCACACTCGTTTGCAGTTCGTAGTCAACCCAAATACCACCCATTGTGTAGTGGATAGCCGGGAATATCATCATCGGGTTCTCGTAGGGATTCTCATCTACGATTTTTTCGTACATTTGGAACAAGTTACCATACTTCTGAGCCACAACATCCTTTCCGAGTCGCTGAATAGCATCGCTGAAATCCAGGAATACAGCCAAACCGGTGTTGTTCACACCATAGCCTTTGTCGCAACGCTCTTTGGCGGCACGCGAAGCCACGTCACGAGGAACGAGGTTTCCGAAGGCAGGATAACGACGCTCCAGATAGTAATCGCGGTCCTCTTCGGGGATGTCACGACCTTTAATCTCACCGGCTTGCAGACGTTTTGCATCTTCCAATTTCTTAGGAACCCATATACGACCATCGTTACGAAGGGACTCCGACATCAGCGTCAGTTTCGACTGGAAGTCACCGTGCTTCGGGATACAGGTCGGGTGGATCTGTGCGTAGCAAGGATTAGCAAAATATGCTCCATGACGATACATCTGCATAGCAGCAGAACCATTGGATGCCATCGCGTTGGTTGAGAGGAAGAACGTGTTTCCGTATCCACCGGTACCAACAACTACAGCATGTGCGAAGAAACGCTCAATACGACCGGTCACAAGATTGCGGGCGATGATACCACGAGCACGTTTTTCACCGTTCTCATCGGCAATCATTACGATATCCAACATTTCGTAACGGGTGTACATCTTCACTTTGCCCTTACCGATCTGACGGCTCAATGCGCTATAAGCACCCAACAGAAGTTGCTGACCAGTTTGACCTTTGGCATAGAACGTACGACTTACCTGTGCGCCACCGAACGAACGGTTATCCAACAAGCCTCCGTATTCGCGAGCGAAAGGTACACCTTGCGCTACGCATTGGTCAATAATGTTATTGGAAACCTCAGCCAAACGATAGACATTGGCTTCACGGGCACGATAGTCACCACCCTTAATGGTATCATAATACAGACGATAGACTGAATCACCATCGTTTTGATAGTTCTTTGCCGCATTGATACCACCTTGAGCGGCTATTGAGTGTGCGCGACGAGGCGAATCTTGAATACAGAAGTTCAGCACATTGAACCCCATCTCTGCCAACGAAGCGGCGGCAGATGCACCTGCCAAACCCGTGCCCACAACAATTACGTCAAGACGACGTTTATTGGCAGGGTTCACCAGTTTCTGATGGTCTTTGTAGTTCGTCCACTTCTTCTCCAGAGGACCGGCAGGAATCTTTGCCATTTCAGGAGTGATAATATTCTCTCCACGAGTGACTTCCATCACTTTTTCCGCAACTTTCTTGACAGCTGCTTGTATATCTTCCTTGTTAATCATAATCTTAAAATCAATAAGGTTCTCCAATTAGGCGCACATTTGACCAATGTTAACACCCAGAAAATAGAATACCACAATCATAAAGAGACCTACGGCAACGGTAGCAAACACAATGCCGATTACTTTGATGCGCTTGAGCCAAATAAGATTGCTCCAGCCCATCGTTTGAAGGGCAGACCAAACGCCATGACTCAGATGGAACCACAAAGCGCAGAGCCAAACGATGTAAATCAGGCAATATACGATGCCGCACCAACCGTTTGTGAACAAATCGGTGACGATTGCCGAACCGTCCTGAGGGTCAAACATAGAGGTCTCAACACCTGTCAGTTCAGCGAACTGCATCTTGTACCAAAAGTTGTACAAGTGAATCAGCAGACCAATGATAACAATAATACCCAAAGCCAACATGTTCTTGGATGCCCAGTCCACACCTTCCTGACGAGCTTCAATTGCGTAACGGTCATTACCGCGAGCTGCACGATTCTGAATGGTCAGAATGATAGCGTACGCAAAATGTACCAAAACGCCTAACGCCAGCACCAAAGTACCTGCCAAAGCGTACCAATTGGCACCTAACATAGCACAGATCCAATTGTAACCCTGTGTTCCGAATATGTCGTCAATAACAAGGCAGAGGTTCATACTGCCGTGAAACAACAGGAAAAGGACCAAAAACAGACCGCTGATACTCATAATGAACTTACGGCCGATAGATGAATCTTTTAACCACATAAATTTTTATTGTTTTTATAATATTTTATTACTTGCTATACAAAAGCCTGCAAAGGTACTACTTTTTTTTGGACTATACAAACTTTTTTGCTGTTTTTTTGCATTTATTACATTCACCTGCCGTTTACGAGCGGCTTACGAGAGAGATACGAGACGATAGATGTCTTTTTAGGAAATTATTCTGCATCATTTTCTTCCGAATCCACGTCATCAACCCGTCGCTGATAGTGGTAAGAAGAATAGTCTTTATCTTTGGAGCCATCCAAACGAGGATAACGGCGCCAAGGCATATGCCAATTCGACCATTTCCAGTCGCCTTTTTTCCACAAAAGCAACAATAGCAGTCCGAAAAGCATACCACCCAAATGGGCAAAATGCGCCACATTATCCCCTGTAATATGCGAGAATCCGGCAAACAATTCTATTGCCGCATATATAATGACGAATGTGCGTGCGCGTATAGGAATCGGGAGGAATAGAATAAACATCGGTATATCCGGGAACAACCATCCGAAGGCTAACAAGATTCCGAAAACCGCTCCGGAAGCACCAATAGTCACTACCACATCGATATAGCGCAATGTTACCACCTCCACGGGATAGGTCTGCAGCAAGTTCGCTACGCGCACAGCCCAAACCGCCTCCTGAGCAATTGCTGCACCCAGTCCGCAAACCAAATAGTAAAACAGGTATTTCTGCGCACCCCATTCGCGCTCCAAAATCGGACCAAACATCCATACTGCAAACATATTGCAGAACAGATGGCCGAAATCGGCGTGAAGAAACATATATGTAAAAGCCTGCCACCAGTGAAAACCCGACGAGGTGACAAAATGCAATCCGAGCAACGAACTAAGCATTATGCCGTGACGGCGCAATGACAGATCCAACAAAAAAACCAACAGGTTTATCAATAGCAAATTCCGTGTAATGACAGGGATATTTCTCATGGTCAGTACTGTATTATTGTTTTGTATTTTTTGTTTATATTTCAGTTGTTTTCCGTCAATTTGAGTGTATAAAACGACTATTTATCGCAAAAAGTGAACTTTTCATGCATTTTTTTTTCATTTTTATTTGGTGATTCAAAAAAAAATAGTACCTTTGCAGCGGAATCAGGATTTTGGAATGAGCCAAATCTAAAAGATACCCAATTTATTAACCCTCAAAATTTGTGTCACTATGAACAAATCCGAACTCGTTGCTGCCGTTGCAGCAAAGGCTGAAATGACAAAAGTTAACGCTGCTGCAGCTGTTGATGCTGCTATGGAAGCTATCATCGAATCTCTCAAGAAGGGCGAAAACGTTCAACTTATCGGTTTCGGTACTTTCGCAGTTGTTAAGAAAGCCGCTCGTCAGGGCATGAACCTCCAGACCAAGCAGAAAATCACTATCCCTGCTCACAAGGTTGTTAAGTTCAAAGCTGGTGCTAAAATGGCTCTCTAAGCTTTCACTTTTAGCTTTCAAAGGAAAAGGAGTTACTCGTAAGAGTGACTCTTTTTTTGTCGTCTTATCATAGATCACTCTAATAGATCCGGCCGACGCTCTTCGGTATGACGAAGACTTTCTTCGTACAGCCATTCATCTATTTTTGCCTGGTTGCCGGAAATCAGTATATCCGGCACTTTCCATCCCTTGTATTCCGCCGGACGCGTGTACACACCGGGTTCCAACAATCCGTCCTGGAAGGAATCGTTCAGCGCACTTGTCTCATCGCCCAAAGCACCCGGCAATAGGCGTACTATGGCATCTGTCATAATAGCAGCAGGCATCTCCCCTCCGGTCAGCACATAATCACCTATTGTATATTCCTTCGTTATCAGGTGGTCACGCACGCGCTGGTCCACACCTTTATAGTGCCCGCACAATATGATTAGGTTCCGTGCCATTGAGAGCCGGTTGGCTGTCTGCTGATTGAACCGTTCGCCATCAGGAGCAGTAAAGATGATTTCGTCATAATCGCGTTCCGCTTTTAGCGCCGATATACAGCGGTCTATCGGTTCGATCTGCAGTACCATACCCGCCCCGAAGCCGAAAGCGTAATCGTCCACCTTGCGATGTTTGTCCAGCGTGTAATCACGCAGATTATGTACGTATATCTCCACCAAACCTTTATCTTTTGCGCGTTGCACAATAGAGTGGTTCAGCGGCGAATCCAACAATTCCGGACAACAAGTTATTATATCTATTCGCATCATTTTCTCTCGTTTTTTATGGCACAGGGTCATAGCCACTTCCTCCCCACGGATGGCAACGAGCCAAGCGTTTCAATCCCAGCCATCCGCCTTTCAACACACCGTATTTCAACACGGCTTCCACCATATACTGACTGCACGTGGGCGTAAATCTGCACGACGGAGGAGTAAGCGGAGAGATACAATAACGGTAGAAATACACCGGCATCAGAAACAATTTGCGTACTGCTATCTTTAGTTTTTCCATAGTTTTTCCTCCTCTTCCACCAACCGTTTCAACGCGCGCTTCATTGCTTTTTCAATCTGCGGAAAGGATTGTTGCTCCTTGTCCATATAGTTGAAACTCAGTTCCCAGCCTCGTTGTTCCACTTCATCTTTGTTCAGCCGATAAGCCTCTCTCATCAGGCGACGCATTCTATTGCGATCCACAGCGTGTTTGAAAAGCGACTTGGGTGCCCAAATCAGCACTTTCGTCTCAGCCTTGGTGCCTTGCTCCGGAAAACGGCAATGAATACGAAACGGCCACACCGTCAGTTTGCGTCCTTCCTGATACAAGGCTTTGATGCGCATTTGCCCGCATAACTTCTCTATTTTCGGGAACGTCTTCACCTATTCTTGATGGTTCTCCAAATAATCTTGTATCGCCTCCGTGATGCTATGAAACTTAGGCGATGGTACTTGTATGTCGGGCGTTATACCCATCTCGCATAGCGTTGCCTGAGTGAGATTTCCCAAAGCAGCTATCACCTTGTCGCCTTGCTTCAAGGCGGGGAAGTTCTCTCGAAGCGATAGCGCATTAGCGGCGGAGAAGAGAACAACCATATCGTAATCAAACGGTTCATTCTCCGGCCACGGAGTGGATACCGTACGATACATCTTCACCGGACGAATACTGATTCCGTGACCGGCAAAGAAATTGATCACCTCATCCGTATGCGTTTCCGATGCCACCATCATATATTTCTCATTCGGACGGCGATTCATGATCGGAAGCAGTTCCTCGAAATGACCGTTATGCTCTGCAAAGAACACACGACGCTTGCGGTACTGAATGTATTTTTGCAGGTAATTGGCAACGGAATCCGAGTTGCAATAGTAGTGCATC
Source organism: Paludibacteraceae bacterium (assembly GCA_017650465.1). GTDB lineage: Bacteria > Bacteroidota > Bacteroidia > Bacteroidales > Paludibacteraceae > Colicola. Next base: position 14,494 of record JAGCEW010000019.1, on the reverse strand, counting down.
TTTTCCGGCACTTGGAAACGCACTTCCTGACACATCCGGAAGAACTGATCCACCGCAATACGCGAATTCATCAGGACGGCGGTATAATCCTCCAGATAGATGCGTTGCTGACGAAACTCTTTGGCGCCAAACCCCTCTATGTGCGTCAACGGACGAAAATCGAACGTCACTCCAAAACGGGAAGCCATCTCCGTGTACGGATTATGTTCGGACTGGGGTTGGGGCTGAGAAACAAGGATTTTGCGTATCATAGATTTTTCTTAACTGATTCAGATGTTAGTTACTATCTTTTGTGCCATCCATAGCAAGCCGCCGACAGGCAGCACTTCCAAGGTGACAAAATATATCAATATATATAGTATCGAGAGCACATTGCGCATATACCCTCGAAATATTTTCCAGAGCACTACCACCCAATACACCGCCAGCAAAGTGCCAAAAAGCCAACGGTTGCCAGTCAAGGACGGCACATGAACCACCAGCAGCACACCGGCCAGAAGGAATATACTGGTGATCACCCATAACGCCCAAGTATGGATGCGGATGGCGGATAAGTCGCCGGAGAAAGAGAACACCCAAGCAGTTACTCCCACCAATAGCGACCGAACTCCTACAACCACCAAGGTCGCAATAGCAGTCAACAGAAAAGGTGCTAAAGAGAAACGTCCTTCGGTGTAATAAGCCGTACACATAGACAGCGCAAATGTGCCCACACAGAACACCACGCTGAAAAAACGCGTCAATATCTTCGGACTGTCCTCGTAGCGGCGTTCCGGCGCAGCAAAGATGGAACGAAGGCAACTGCCGATATACCCCTGATGCGTCCATTCCGTCAGACCCAGAAGGAGTGTCAATAGCAGTACAGCCCAAGGTATCCAAACCGCGCTATTGATCGTTTCTATGTGCGGTACACTTATCATTTTCTCTTATATAGCAGCAGCTCTACGAATGGAGGAATCCCACGGGAAGGCGTTCTCCAGCGCAGGTATGACCTCATCCGCGTGACGAACCACCTGAAACATCTGTAGGTGTATCTCACGCAGCATTTTTTCCTCCACCATTTTGTGCAAACATTCCAACAGGGGATCGTAATACCCATCAACATTCAAGATGACAACAGGCTTCACATGCAAGCCAAGTTGTTTCCAGGTCAAACACTCCAACAATTCCTCAAATGTGCCCACTCCGCCGGGCATGGCGACCATGCCATCCACCATTTTTTCGATGATAGCCTTGCGTTCGTGCATCGTCTCCACCACTATCGTTTGCGTACTTTGGGGATTGTTCCATCCTTGGTCCACCATAAAACGGGGAATGACGCCCACCACTTCACCGTTGTGCGCCAAGGCACCTTCCGCCAACTTGCCCATCAGGCCGATACCGCCATCACCGTATACCAGACGGATGCCGTTTTCCGCGAGACATTCGCCCAAACGGTAGGCTTCCTGAAAGAACGAGGAACGTACCTGTGAAGAGGACGCACAATATACTGCAACAGACTTGATCTTGCCCATATTAGAACGTAGTTTACAAAAGAGCCTGCAAAATTACTGCTTTTTTTTCGAATACGCAACTTTTTTTGAAAAAAAAGAGCATAGCACGCTCACCATGTTTTTTGCCGTTTGAGCAGGAATGTATATTTAGATCGTGCGAAAAAGTGATTTTTTAGACGATTTTGTCCTCATCCATCATCTTGTCATAGTATTCTTGCCAAATATCTATAAATAGTTCTCCATCTATTAAACGAAGAAATTGCGCAGGTTTTTGTCTTTCGTCCGGGTTCTCAATACGCATCAATATCTGGTAGTGATGGTCACGGAAGTAACAGGAGAAGCGATATGGCAAAAGTGGAATTTGCAGACCCGATGCGTGGGCAACAGGAGATAGAGACGGCACAAAAACAATGAAAGTATTCATTCTGACAAAAAAAGATAAAAAAATATTTGCATATATTCATTTTTTGTTGTACCTTTGCACGATTTTATCAATTATCCGACTAAAACCAATTAATAGCGACAAAAACAATGGGTCTTTTTTCATTAACACAAGAAATTGCCATCGACCTTGGAACAGCCAACACCATCATCATTCACAATGATAAGGTGGTCGTAGATGAACCTTCCGTAGTAGCCATCAACGCTTCGGATAACAAGCTGGTAGCTGTGGGTCGCAAGGCACAACAAATGATAGGTAAAGGCGGACAGTTCATTCGTACCATCCGTCCGCTCCGCGACGGTGTGATAGCCGACTTCTATGCCTGCGAAATGATGATACGCGGTATGATTCAGATGATCCCCAAGCAGACCACTCTCTTCACACCCAATTTGCGAATGGTGGTTTGTATCCCGTCCGGTTCCACCGAAGTGGAGATACGTGCCGTTCGTGACAGTAGTGAGCACGCAGGCGGTCGTGACGTATATATGATCTACGAACCGATGGCCGCCGCAATAGGTATGGGCATAGACGTGGAAAGTCCGGAAGGCTGTATGGTGGTGGATATAGGTGGCGGTACGACGGAGATCGCTGTTATCTCGCTGGGAGGTATCGTGGCCAACAAATCCATTAAGACGGCCGGTGATGATTTCAATGCGGATATCATCGAATATATGGGTCGTATTCACAATCTGCGTATTGACGAACCTACAGCCGAACGAATCAAGATTGCCGTTGGTTCGGCACTGCCGGAACTGGACGAGCCGCTGGAAGACTATATCGTGATAGGTCCGAATAAAGTGACCGCTCTTCCGTTGCAGGTTCCTGTAAGTTATCAGGAGATAGCACACTGCCTGGAAAAGAGTATCGCCAAAGTGGAGAATGCTGTGTTGCAAGCTTTGGAGTCCACTCCGTCCGAGTTGTATGCCGATATCGTGAAACGCGGAATCTATCTGGCAGGTGGTGGTGCTCTGCTGCACGGCTTGGCCAAACGTCTCACCGACAAGATTACAATTCCGTTCCATGTTGCCGAAGACCCGTTGCACGCTGTTGCCCGCGGAACAGGTATCGCCCTGAAGAATGTGCATAATTTTGCCTTCCTAATACGCTGATAAAGGGCTATGCAAAATCTGCTCAGATTCTTACAGCGCTACAGCAACTTCCTGCTTTTCATAGTATTGGAAGTTGTTGCTTTATTGCTGTTCGTTCTGACGCAGCCTTACCAGCACGCCCGTTTCTTCTCGGCAGCGAATGGGTTCGTCACCTCTGTTACGCAGGTGGGTGATAACATAGGCGACTATTTTACATTGAACCGCGTCAATCGTCAATTGGCAGAAGAGAATGCCTTGTTGCGCGAACAAATCGTCACCTATCAGAGCCTGATGGAAAAGCATTCGGAAGCGGACACCGCCTACCATTATGCGCACCTCAGATGGCAATTCACACCTGCCAAAGTGGTGGATATGCAAACCGCCACAGCGCACAACTATATAGTTGTCAACAAAGGGCTGCGCGATGGTGTGCAGGAAGGACAAGGTGTCATGTCGCACGACGGCGTTGTCGGCATAGTAAGCAAAGTGAATACGCATTTCGCGCTGGTGGTTCCTCTCATTCATCCCAAGATGAACCTTAGTTGCCGTATCATGCGAAATCGCCAACAAGGTTTTCTTCATTGGGATGGTCCAAACTGCCGATATGCCGGCCTAAACGATATAGGGCGGCACGTGGAGGTACAAGAAGGCGACACTATCGTCACCAGCGGTCTGACCGACCGTTTCCCACAAGATGTGATGGTAGGAGTGGTGGATAAAGTGACTTTGCGCGACGGAGACACCAACTACCGTATACGTGTGCGCCTTTCGACAGATTTCCGTGGGCTGGAATACGTGCAGATCATCCGCAATCCGCTATCCGATGAACATCAAGCCATAATACCTAAAGAGTAATGAATGTCGTTAAGAACATAGTTCGCTTTCTGGTTCTCCTGATCTTACAGGTGCTACTCTTCAACCATCTGAATGGTTGGGGCTTGTGCCATCCGTATATCTATATTATGGCGCTTATCTGTATGCCTCTTCTTCCGCGTTGGGCAGATATGTTGGTGGCTTTTTCGCTGGGACTGGTGATGGATATGTTCTGTTCCTCGCTGGGAATCCACACCGCCGCCTGTGTGCTGATAGCCTATCTGCGTCCGTTGCTGCTGGCTAAGATGGTACAAGACCTTGATCGCGTGACACAAGACGTGTCGATTGAGTCGGTGGGATTAAACCAGTTTGTGCGGCTGACGGTAGTGTTGTGCCTTCTCCATCACGCTGTGGTGTTTCTGCTGGACGCCGGCACCCTGTCGCATTTCTGGATTCTATTGCTTCGATGGATGATTAGTAGCGCCATCACACTCTTGGTGATCTTGGGCTATAGCACATTAAATCATGATTAATGACCGATACCATAGTCGTTCTCTTGTGCTGCGAGGCATCGTTATTGCCGTCGCCTCGTTGTTGGTGTTGCGTTTGTTTTATCTGCAAGTGATAGACCGCTCCAAAGTAGATAAAGCCGACCGCAATGCCTTGTATCGGCAGACTATCTATCCCTCACGCGGCCTGATCTACGACCGTAACGGGAAATTGCTGGTCTTCAACCAAGCCGTTTATGATGTGATGCTGACCTTCAAAGAGATGGGACAGGATTTCGACACGCTGGGTTTCTGCAACGTGATGAGCATCACACGTCAAGATTTTGAGAGTCGCTTGAGCGAGATATCCGATAGAAATCGCAATAGGGGCTTCTCCAAACTGACCCCGCAAGTGTTTATGAGCCTGTTGTCGAAAGAAGATGTGTCGGTGCTGCAGGAGTCGTTGTTCAGTTTTCCCGGTGTTGCCATCCGTGAGAGGACGGTGCGCGACTACACCTATCAGTCCGCTGCGCACGTGTTGGGAAATGTGGGTGAAGTAAATCAGAACGACCTGGATCGTGATCCCTATTATGCACGAGGCGACTACTCAGGACGCGATGGTATCGAGCGCTGTTACGAGAAGATCCTTCGAGGCGAGAAAGGTGTAGAGGTACTGATGCGCGACGCCCGTGGTCGTATTAAGGGAAGTTACCACAACGGTGAACTGGACCAACAGCCTAAATCCGGCACAGATATACTACTGACTCTGGACATCCGTATACAGATGCTGGTAGAACAACTGCTGGATGGCAAGAAAGGCAGTGCTGTAGCCATAGAGCCCAAGACAGGAGAAATTCTGGCTCTGGTCTCTTCTCCTGCTTGGGACCCCAAACAGCTGGTAGGACGGCCGCGTTCGAAGAACTACAATACCTTATTGAACGATAAGCACAAACCTCTGTTGAATAGAGCCATTCAGGCACAATATCCGCCCGGTTCTACATTCAAACTGATTCAGTCGTTGGTGGGTCTGCAAGCCGGTGTGCTGAACGAACACACAATGTATCCCTGTTCCGGTAAGGAATCCACCCCTATCAAATGTACGCACCACCACGGCTCACCTGTGGACTTGGAATCCGCCATCGAACAGTCGTGTAACCCCTACTATTGGCAAGCTTTTCGGGATATACTGCAAGCCGGTGGAAATAGCAACAGACAGCTCCATCGCAATTACGACACATGGCGTGAGCGAGTGCTTAGTTTTGGCTTCGGAAGCGCTTTCGACACAGATATACGTAACCAGTACAAAGGAAGTATTCCCGCAAGCAAGATGTACGATCGTATCTATGGCAAAAGCGGCTGGAAAGCTATCACCATCCGTTCGCTCAGTATCGGACAAGGAGAAATATTGGTCACACCTCTCCAACTGGCCAACGAGGCGGCTTGTATAGCCAATGGAGGCTATTATGTGACACCTCACCTGGCACGGCTCGGAAAGGCTGAATTGGACAGTGCCGGTGTGCCGCAAAATCAAAACGAGAAGCACTATACACTGGTGGATGCCCGACATTTTGATGTTGTCAAACGAGGGATGGCTCGCGTAATGACCAACGGAACTGGACGACACTATGCTGTTCCGGAACTAAATATGTGCGGCAAGACCGGTACTGTGCAAAATCCGCACGGCCGTGATCACGCTATCTTTATCGGTTTTGCTCCGCTGGAAGACCCGAAAATAGCGGTAGCGGTGGTGGTGGAGAACGCCGGCTTTGGTGCCACTTGGGCTGCGCCTATAGCAACGATGATGATGGAAATGTACCTTACCGACACCGTTGCACGAACCGATTTGTTTAACCGGATTCAGTCCGCTCAATTGATAGACTAAGGATGCTTCATCAACGCAACTCAATATGGGCCGGAATAGACTGGGTAACAGTGGGCTTGTTTTTCGCCTTGTGCATAATGGGGTGGATCAATATCTACGCAGCAGGCTATTCCTTTGAGAATGAGACCTCCATTTTCTCGTGGACGAATCGTGCCGGCAAGCAGTTCGTGTGGTTTCTCACGGCCTTGGTGCTGGGCTTGGTGATTATCCTAATAGACGAACACACCTACCAGATTCTCGGCTACTGGTTCTACGGCTTTATGATCCTTGTGCTGTTGGCTACTCCTTTCCTGGCACACGACATCAAGGGCTCTATGTCTTGGATTTCCTTAGGACCTGTGTCTATCCAGCCGGCCGAGTTCGCCAAGTGCTTTACGGCAATAGCTGTGGCCAAGTATATGGGGCGCTACGGCTACGAGTTACGGGGTTGGAAAGACTTGGTAGTGCCGTTCTTGCTAATCGGTGTGCCGATGTTCATCATTATGGTGCTGCAAGACGAGACGGGTTCTGCCCTTGTGTTCGGTGCGTTTCTCTTCGTCTTCTACCGCCAAGGTATGACCGGCAAGTTCCTCCTGTTTGGCGTGATAGCTGTACTGGTGGGTGTACTTGTATTGAAACTACAATTGATACCGGACAACTGGATCGATATGGTTCTCCAGCCTCACCAGCGTAGCCGAATAGAGGTATTATTGGGCATCAAAGATGATCCCCGTGGAGCGGGATATAATGTAGCCCAGTCGCTGATAGCCATCGGTTCGGGACGCTTTTTCGGGAAAGGTTTCTTGCAAGGGACACAGACCAAACTCAACTTTGTGCCGGAGCAGGATACGGACTTTATCTTCTGTACTGTCGGAGAAGAATGGGGATTCGTCGGTTCGGCTTTGGTGGTGCTGACCTATATGGCACTCATTCTACGCCTTATTACATTGGCAGAGCGTCAGCGTGACACTTTCTCGCAAGTGTATGCTTATGCGGTGGCAAGTATTTTCCTTGTTCACCTCACCATCAATGTGGGAATGGTGTTAGGAATAATGCCCGTGATAGGTATACCTCTGCCTTTCTTCAGTTACGGAGGTTCCTCATTATGGGGATTCACATTGCTTCTTTTTATCCTGGTGCGTTTAGATGCTTCCCGCATCAACAAACTCCACTAAACGGAACTAAGCAAAGTCAATGATATGATGGATAGAGATGATACCGATGATTTCGTCGGTGTCAGCAGTCTCTGTCACGGCCAGCGTTGTGATGTTGTATTTGTCCATAATAGCTAACGCATCGCTCAAGAGCGCGTCTTGCGGGATGTGCTTATAGGACGGGGTCATGATATCGCGGGCGGTGATATGGAGGTCGTCGTATTTCTGGATAGCTCGCCGCAAGTCGCCATCGGTGATGATTCCCAAGCACTTGGCTTCACGGCGCAAGTCACCGTAATCTTCGAACACCATCGTCATTCCCAGGTGCTTGTCGGACATCTCGTGTACGAGTTCTCGGAACGGTGTGTTGATGCGAACGCGCGGAACGGCTGTGGTCATACAATTCTTTACGCGTCCCAACAGTTTGCGTCCCAGTGCTCCGCCCGGATGATAGACTGCAAAATTCTCAGCACGGAACTTGCGTTTCTCCATCAGACACACCAACAACGCATCTCCCATCAGCAGTGTGGCAGTGGTGGAGGTGGTAGGCGCAAGCCCCAGCGGACAAGCCTCTTTGTCCACGTGTACGGAAAGCGTGAGGTCGCACAATTGCGCCAGTTTGGACTTGCTGTCTCCCGTCATCGCAATGAGTTGACAGCCTATATTGCGCAGAGGGGCTACTACATTGATTATCTCGTTGGTAGAACCGCTATTGCTTACCAAGAGGACGACATCCTTTTTGTTCACCATCCCCAAGTCTCCGTGTACGGCTTCTGCGGCGTTGACAAAGATGGCTTCTGTACCGGTAGAGGCGAAAGAAGATGCCATCTTATGGCCGATGATACCGGTCTTACCGATACCCATTACCACCAATTGTCCGTGGCAATGGTAGATCATATCGACTGCTTTGTCGAAACTATCGTCAATTGAGTCACCCAATTTGGCAAACTCCGCTATCTCTTCCTTAAAAATGGCTTTAGCCCGTTCTGAATAACTGTTTCTCATAGGGTTCTGATTACTGTTCTCCCATTAACTCGTGTGCCAGTTCGTCTGTGCGCACGGCTTGCTGCAGAATAGCTCGGATGTCACTAAGGCGTACCTGATTAGCTGCGTCCGATATGGCTTTGTCCGGATCGGGGTGCACTTCCAGAAACAGACCGTCTATTCCCACTGCCAGTGCAGCCCGCATCAGATAGGGCACCATCTCTCGATTTCCTCCTGTGACGCCGGCTTGCGAACTGGGCTGCTGTACCGAGTGGGTGGCATCGAACACCACGGGATAGCCCAGACGGCGCATCTCCACCAGTCCGGTCATATCTACTACCAGACGCCCATATCCGAATGAGGAACCGCGTTCGGTAAGCCACAGTCCCTCACCTATAGGCAAGTTCAGTTCCTGACGAACACTATTGACCTTGTTGATCGCACCACGCATATCCCAAGGTGCCATAAACTGTCCTTTCTTGACGTTCACTATCTTACCTGTGCGTGCTGCGGCTTGCAGCAAATCGGTCTGCCGACTCAGGAAAGCGGGTATCTGCAGCACATCCGCCACTTCGGCCACAGGGGCACATTGCCAACTCTCGTGCACATCAGTAAGGATAGGCAACGCAAACTGTGACTTCACCTCTTGCAGGATAGCCAGTCCTTCGTCCATACCAATACCGCGACCGGACATTCCGGTGCGGTTGGCTTTGTCGTACGAGGACTTGAAATAGAGCGGAAGTCTCAACTCCTCCGTCACACTTTTCAGCACTTCGGCGGTCTGCATCACCATATCGCGGTTCTCAATGGCGCAGGGACCCGCAATTAGAAAGAACCGATGTCTATCCCTTGGTTGCATATACCATTCAATTATTCGCGTGTGAACACACGTATCCAAGCTACATTCAGCAGCCCTTCTGACGGACGCTGATGCTCATCTATAAAGGATGACAAGGCCAGGAACAATTGCTCTTTCGGCACGTTGTTGCGCGTGCGATATACCTCCAGATTGTTCACATACCAAATCAATTCGTTCTCCGTCCAGCGAAGGGAATAGATATAGTACGGCTTAGGGGATATACCTCTTAGTATAGTACCGTCAAATCCTTTTTTGGTGTAGTTTCCTACGGTGATATGTTTGCCGTTATAGTGGAAGATACTTACCATCGGTGTCTGTTCTCCTGAGCCGAGCCAGCAAGCGTGGTGGATAGCACCTTCTGTACGCAGTTTTACCATAAAGAGACCCTCTTTCTGGCGGAAGGTATCAGCTGTTTGGATGATGTCGGAGGTGTAGTCGTATTCCTTGTTAACAAATCCCTTCTTCGGGTCCCAAGCGGGTGAGGTAGCTTTCTCACGTTTGGTGAACAGTTGGAGTTTACCTTCCACAGCGCCTGTGTTCTTACCGCCATTGTAGGCTTGCTGTTCGTTGACGAAGGAGTGCTGGGTGGGGAGTTTTGGATTGTTGTATGCAAAGCCTGCGCGCCACTTCGATTCCGCAAAGCGGTACCAGTCACACTCGTCCACAAAAGAAGCGTGCCATTTCTCCAAATCAGCTATCTCTGCAGGGTCTTGCTTTAGATAGAAGAGGATATCCGCCATCACAGCCAGGCGTTTAAAACGCGCTTCCTGTTGGTATTCATTTGTTGTACGCCAACGGTTGGGGTTCGACCAGAAAGCATGCTGTTTCTTAAACTCATCCGTTGCCACTTCAGCCACCAACTGCTTGAACTGTGCCGGCAACTTGGAGTCACGATAAGTGAGATAGGACTTATATTCCTTAGACTTCTCGAAAGCCGCCATCTGTTTGAGTTCGAGCGAGTTACGCACTTCTTTTTCGCTCTGGAGTTTGATATAGTTCTCCGAGTTTCGGAAGGCGAGGAAGTCTTTCAGTCGCTGGCTGTTCTCCATTTCCAAGTACATCTGCAACTGCTTGTCGTGCAACAGTTCTTTGTATCGGCGGATGGTTTCGTACGTTGGTGTACTCTTGTACTTGGTATGCTGCAAGTTGTACTTCTGTTGTTGGAAGGGTTTGCTTTCCACAACTTGTTTCAACTCGAGATACTCTTTCAGTTCGGGAGAATTCTCCACTTGGCGGTAGCGTGCTATACGCTCTTCTTCCGCCATCATTCGGCGCTCCATCCACTCTGTGGAACGGAGTTGCCCGGTGAGTCGTTTAAAAAACAGGTTCATACTTTATTTATTGTTGTACCAATATGGTTAAGTTCTTCGTACAATTCCTCTAAGGTCTCTACATAATGCGGTTTGTAGCTCTCCTCCTGTGGTAAGAAGCGAAGGGTGCGCATGTGTTCTGCTTCAGCAAGCAGTGCGTCGTAGAATCCCTTGTAATTAACCACAAACAGAGGTTTGTGGTGTTCTCCTACTGTTCCTGCGGAGATAACATCAAACATCTCGTCCAGTGTGCCATAACTGCCCGGTAGGCAGACGAAGCAGTCGGCTTTCTCGCGCATCAAACGTTTGCGTTCGCACATATCCTCCACTTCGTAAAGTTCGTCACAGTTTTCTGCTTTTCTGTAGGATGCCACTATTCGCTGCGGCACGACGCCTATCACGTATCCTCCGGCGGCTTTGGCTGCATTGCTCACGCGAGTCATCAACCCGCCCGTGGCACCACCGTAGACCAAGGTATGACCTTGTTCTGCCAGCCAATGCCCTAACTCCTTGCCGAGAGCAAGATAGTCCTGAGGGATGGTTTCTTTCGCCGAGCAATAGACAGCTATATTCATCGTTTATGCATCAATCTTTGCGTAGGTAGCGTTCTGCTCGATGAACTCACGACGCGGAGCCACATCGTCACCCATTAGCATAGCGATGGTGCGGTCGGCCTCTGCTGCGTTCTCGATAGTCACTTTCTTCAGCATACGACGCTCCGGATCCATCGTAGTCTCCCAGAGTTGTTCGTCGGACATCTCACCCAGACCTTTGTAGCGCTGCGTCTTGATCAGTTTCTCATCGCCGTTGCCGTATTTCTGAATAAACTCGTGCCGTTGCTGGTCGTTCCAGCAGTACTCCTTATAGTTACCCTTGGAGCACATATACAGCGGAGCCATAGCAATATAGAGGTGTCCTTGCTCTATCACTTCTTTCATGTGGCGGAAGAAGAGCGTCATAATAAGGGTTGCAATATGCGCACCGTCCACATCGGCATCGGCCATAATGATCACCTTATGATAACGTATCTTGCTCAAGTTGAGTGCTTTGGGATCATCTTCTGTGCCAAACGTGATACCCAGCGCGGTAAAGATATTCCGTACTTCTTCGCTCTCAAACACTTTGTGCTCCATTGCTTTCTCTACATTGAGAATCTTACCGCGCAAGGGCAGAATAGCTTGGTGGACACGATCACGACCGGTCTTAGCTGTTCCGCCTGCAGAATCTCCCTCCACGAGGAACAATTCGCACTCAGCGGGGTCTTTGCTGGCGCAGTCAGCCAGTTTACCGGGCAGACCGCCACCACTCAGCGGAGACTTACGCAACACACTCTGACGGGCGTTACGTGCGGCTATACGGGCTTGGGCGGCAAGAATAACTTTCTCCACTATGCGTTTGGCATCATCCGGATGCTCTTCCAGATAGTTTGTAAGAGCCTCGCCCACTGCGCTTGAAACCATACCGGCTACCTCCGAGTTACCTAACTTGGTCTTGGTCTGTCCTTCAAACTGCGGTTCTGCCACTTTCACACTAATCACGGCTGTCAAACCTTCGCGGAAATCATTCGGGTCGATAGTAGCATTGCCATCTTTGTCTTTCAGTTTGGCTTTCTCCAGCAGTTTACTCTCTTCGGCGTATTTCTTCATCACACGCGTCAGCGCTGCGCGGAATCCGGCCACGTGCGTACCACCTTCTATGGTGTTAATATTGTTCACATAGGAGTGAACGTTTTCGTTGAAGTCGGAGTTGTAGATCATTGCCACCTCTACAGGGGTGCCGTATTTGTCGGTGCTCAGATGAATCACATCAGAAATGAGAGGTGTACGTGTCTGGTCGATATAGCGAACGAACTCGCTCAGACCTTTTTCCGAATAGAACACCTCTTTTTTGACATCCGTTGTTTTCGTACCGTCCTCGTGCACGGTCTCCTCCAGCACACGCTTATCTTTCAGCACGATGCGGATACCGGCATTCAAGAACGCCAGTTCGCGCATTCGTTTGGCGAGGATGTCCCACTGATAAACGGTCTCGGTAAAGATGCTATCATCCGGCCAGAAATGCACGTACGTACCTGTCTTACCTTGCTCCCAGTTACCGGTAGCCTCAGCAAGGCCGATGGTGTGAACCTGTGCGAGAGGTTTACCTTTCTCGTAGTCCTGGCAGTGGATCTGTCCGTCACGATAGACCTCCACGTGCATCTTGGTGGAGAGTGCGTTCACGCAACTCACACCCACACCGTGCAGACCGCCGCTGACCTTATACGAATCCTTGTTGAACTTACCGCCGGCATGCAGCACCGTCATTACCACCTCCAGGGCACTCTTATGCTCTTTGGGGTGCATATCTACAGGGATACCACGACCGTTGTCCTGAACGGTGATGGAATTGTCTTTCTCAATGTGTACCGCAATCTCGCTGCAATAGCCCGCCAAAGCCTCGTCAATAGAGTTGTCCACCACCTCATATACCAGGTGGTGCAAACCTTTTTGGGAAATGTCGCCAATGTACATCGCAGGGCGTTTGCGCACTGCCTCTAAGCCTTCGAGCACTTGAATACTCGAACCGTCATATCTTTCTTGTTCTTCCATTGTTTATGGTTGTATTTTACTGTATTCCTTATTATAAATCGCGCACGTGCACGTAAGAGGCTGCAAAATTACTACTTTTTTCGCAATTATGCAAATTTTTTTTCAAAAAAGTGCATTTTTTGCACTAAAGTCACACTTTACCTCCCAGTATATTTTAAGCGTCTCTCGCGCGTCTCTCAAGCCACTCTCACGTAGCAGAGGATACGCTGACCTTAAAGAGGTTAAGCACACACCATAATAGGCCTTCAGATACCGTCGAGATACCGTCGAAATGTTACTTGCCGTTTACGAGCGGCTTAGCAGAGAGATACGGGACGATAGATTTCTTTTAAGCGTCTCCATAATATTGATAAACAAACTTCGGCGTTATATGATTTTGCGCCGAAGTTTGCTGTTTTGTGGCAACCCAAATAGGCTTTTGTTATTTAACGAGGCGGACGGAGAAGGAGAAGCAAGGATCTTCTGTCTCTACGTTCACGAAGGGTTGTGACGGGGTCTGAAGGTAAAGATAGTAAGCTTTGTCGTCGTCCAGCGTGGAAGACCAATAAAGGCCTCTTTCCTCTTGGTCTCTATAAACATCATCACAGCGGATATATCCCGCAGCGGGCATAATAATCTTGTTGCCGTTCGGGCCTTTTCCGATAAAGGATTTTTTATTGTCGTCCCATGTCCAAGTACAATTATCGTCCAATTCGGCAATTTGTTCTTTTGTCGGGAGATTGGCAGCTGTGAATTTATTGACAGCCCCTTCGTGGGTGTAATACCCCGGTTCATTGAAGCGTTTCCACCTTGTGCCGGATGGAAGTCCTAAATCGACATACTTATCAACGAGACGAACGGGCATTTGGATAGAATAATAATTTTCCTCTATCAGGTTTTGGGATTCCCTGCAATACAAACTATATGCCATTCCGATGTTATCGGATGGTGTAGCCGACCAATAACTGCCGAAGCCACCATAATATTCACCATCACTGTATCCTCCTGCCAACGGAAGGAAGATGTACTTTTTGTTCGGTCCCGTTACTTTCACGACATTATAGTAATCCTTGTAGTTCCATTCGCATTCGTTCATCAACTCATCAAAAAACGCTTTGTCCGGCAGGTCTCTGAATTTTGTTACAGCATCCTGGTAGGTATAATACTGGTCCACGCCCTTTACGCGCTCATTGACATTTTTCCATTGGGCACCGGAAGTCAACTTCAAATCGACGTAGCGTTCGTCAATCTTCACCAGGCGGACAAACGCTGGATCGGTAACCGGAAGGCCAAATATGAAAGGCTTCTGAATCTCTGAAAATCCCAACCCACCCAATTGTTCATCAATATTATCTTGCGGCGAACTCAAATAAATTCCACCATTCAATTCCACCGCCATAGGGAGGAAAATGGAGGAGTAATTGGGTCCTTGTAC
>JAGCEW010000018.1 GCA_017650465.1 Paludibacteraceae bacterium | reverse complement strand
GATTTCAACAGTCGGATTCCACTGAACCTCATTGCTGTTCAGAGTGTATTTTTGTGTTACTAAGCTCTGAGTCATATCCAAACCATAGTTTTCAAAGCCACCAAAGGGTCTGAAAACGATATCTGCGTGTTCAATGACAGAGGTGTACAAGTAACCCATTTCTTCAGTATTGGTATTGTGCAGTACCCTCATGGCCAAGTTAGTTACAATACCGGCTGGGAATGGAGATTGCATCCAACGACCATATGTTTCACTATAGTACCATTGAGCCAGATAAGCACCTTTTATAGATTGAGCTACAGCGTTATCACGTGCTTCCCAGAAAGGTTCCATTTCTTCTTCAGATTGAGCCTCTGGATTCCAAACTTCTGTGAATGTCTTACCCATTAATTCTACATATTTAGCTTCATCAATTTCGCCAGGAATCAAGCGATGTTCGAGTCTCTTACCGTCTGCATCCCAGCTCTGACCATTAGTTCCAATCAGTGTTCCAAGTTCCCAATAGGTGGGGTTTAAGAGTGCTTGTCTTGTCTCCTCGTTGTCTGCATTTTGTGCCAAAAGATCAAAAAGATCTTCATTGAGGCAACGTGCAATGACTGCAGCATAACCAGTAGCTTCAATGGTATAAGAATAATTGTTCTTATCTGCACCAACGAGATAACCATCGTTATCCACTTTCATGTCGTTGTCAGCCAAGATATGGAAAGTGACGTCGCCTAAATAGCACCACAGAGTATCTTCCTCACCAGTAAACTTGTTGATAAATGTGGAATAAATATGTACATCGGTTGAGTCAATGTTTGCTGGCGGCTCTTGATAATAGTAAGAGAGACGTGAGAAAGTCAAGCTTTGTACTTTGTCGGTCACTGTTACATGGCACTCTGCACTGACATCCTTGTTGCCTTTCACGTTTACGGTAATTGTAGCTTCACCAAGACCAACTGCGGTGATAGTAGCGGTAGATCCCTTGGGAACTACAGTGATTACATCCTGACTCTCGTCATCAGTTGTCCACTCGTAGGTAACCACCTTGCCAGTATTGGTGCGTACTGTAATGTTTTGTTTGTCATTGGGATTCATCGACAACTCGGTAGCCGTTAATGTCAGTGCAGTAACAGACTCATCGCCACTGTTGTCTTTTTTCTTACAGCTGGAGAATGCTACCACAGCTGCCAGGAGTACTAACGCTCCGCAAAGAATTTTCTTCATGGTTGTTTTGTTTTTGGGTTAATTATTAGTGAGTTTTAACTCGTTTATTAGATATTAGTCTTCTCTCTCATCTACATAAGGGTTGTAAGTGGCCTCACCACTGGGGATGTTCATATTAAAACGATCCTCTTTAGCTGCCAACGAACGACCATACTTATAGTAGTGGTTACCTCCGCGGAAGCGGTTCTCTATGTTCCAGCGACGGAAGGTCTCAAGGCCGTAGCCCTCACCCCAAAGCTCAACACGCCAGTTGTAGATAATGGCGTTCTTCAAAGCATCGCCTCCGTTTTGGATGTTGGAGAGATAGGTCTCGTATTCGGATCCGAAATCCTCCTTGTTGGCACGCTCGTCCAGAATGGCTTTCAGGCGGTCGTATGCCTCATCGGTGTCTCCCAGACGGAAAGCGGCCTCTGCTGCGGTAAGGTACATCGCTTCAATACGCATAAATACGTTGTCGCTCAACCATTCACGGTCTATATCGTCCGTCTCTGTGGAGATAGGATTCTTCTCGCTGAAGAACTTGCCATCGGGGCAGAGGTTATATTCCTTGGTAGAGCGGAACCAGTAGTAGCGGTTATCCCACATCATCTCTTCTTTATCCATCTCATCGTACAGCTTTTGGTCAATCGCCTTGGTGGCACCCGCCCAAGCATAGCTGTAGCTGTGGATATCCACCTGACCGAACCAGCTCTTCAGTCCGCCGCTTGTCTCAACGGTCACTTTCTGTGCCCACATCCAGCTCTTATTGTCCACGTTGTTGAAGCCGGTGGTCAGCAGGTCTTTGTAGGCAAGAATCTGGCAGCCGCTCTGTTCGATGGCTTCCACGGCCAAATCATGTGCCTTCTGCAGATGCTCACGCTGGATATCCTCCGGCTGGCTGTAAACGGCTTGGTTCAGGTAAGCCTGGGCAAGCAAACCGCAGATGGTGGCGCGGTCGAAGAACAGCTTGTTCGGGCGCAGGTATTCGGCATCGAACTCGCGATAGAGTTGAACGGCATATTCCAGGTCGGAGAAGGCTTGGTTGTACACCGAGTCGGATGTGGCGAGACGCTGCGGAGCGTCCATGTTGCTCTCTGTGTAGATAGGGCAGCACTCGTAGGTGGCAATAGTCTTGTCTTTTATATAACTGCAGCCCTCCACAGGAGTGTACCACTTGGCCAGTTGCGCATAGCAGTAACCGCGGATAGCCAGAACCTGTGCATAGTACAATGCCCTTTCTGCTTCCTCGTCGGTATACTCGTGCTCTTCGTTCTCTGAAGGCAGACCCTCTTCCAAATACACCAGCAGACTATCGTTTTGGAAGCACTCTTTGATAGCAAGGTTTGCGCTATGGATGGTGCCGTAGTAGAAGCCCCAGATGGCACCGGTACGGGTAGAAACGGTTTGCATTTGTTCATCGCTTACCAACCAACCGTAGTTCGGGTTTGTTACAGCGATATCGCCGCTCAGGATATCTCCCCAAAGGTCGATACTGCGCTTGCCGAACTCATCGTGTCCGCCACTCATGGTGTAGAGTCTGGTGTACAATCCGCGAACGGTTCCCTCTACTTTCTCGTCGATGTTCTCATACTGGTCTTGACGAATGGTACCGCCGTGAGGCTTACGATCCAGGAACTTGTCCTCGCAGGAAACCAGTAGCAGAGCTACGGAGAGAACCAACATAATGTTCTTTTTCATATCTTGTTTTCCTTTCATTCTATATATATATAGGTTACTTAATTTCGTCTCCGTCATGCTTAGAACTGAACTTTCAGACCGCCGATGATGGTGGACAGCGGAGTGTATTGATAGGAGTCAGACGAGCCATCACCGCTCACGGTCGGGTTGTAACCCTTGCGTGCCGTGGCGATAGCCAAGTTGTCGGCCTGTACATACACTTCCAGACGGCTCAGCTTGATTTTCTCAATCAGTTTCTTCGGGAACTTGTAACCCAAACGGATATTATTCAGACTGAAGAAATTGTTCTTGGTCAGGAAACGAGTGGAGGCCACGTTGGTGTAGCTGTCGCGGTCACCATTGGTGAGGCGAGGTACATTGGTGTAGCGGTTGTCCTCTGTCCATGCGTTGCGCATGTCTTTGTGCCAGTTGTTGCTACCTACGACACCGTCGCTCATCAAAGTGGCATAGGTGTTATCGTAGCCGTAACCGCCGAGACGGTAGCTGCACGCGATGTCAAGCGTTACGCCATATACATCCAGGTTGAAGCCGATACCACCGTCCAGTGCAGGTTCTGCCGATTTGCCGATATAGGCTGCGCCGGCGTAAGTAGCACTATCCGTAACGTGTTTCTGTACGTTCGCATTTGGGTGCTTCTTCAAGTAGTCGTCCACATCGGAGATGTAGTTGTCTTGCTGCTCACCGTCCTTCACGAGACTGGCGTTCTTCGTACCGAAGCCACCTTTGTCTGCATCATAGTAAGCGGTGTAGAGTGCGTTACCGGTCTCCGGATCAACGCCGCGATACTCACGCAGTTTCCAGTCGTACATGGAGTGACCTACTACCAGCGAACCGTTCTTGGTCATCTCCGTGCCGTCGTTCTCCTTCGGCAGAGACAATACCTTGTTGTGGTAGTGACCGCCATTCAAACGGATGTCGAACTTGATGTTACGCATATCCACTGCATGGATGTTGGCTTGGAACTCAACACCTTGGTTATACATATCACCGCCGTTGATATATACATAGCTGTAACCCATCGAACTTGCTTGGTAGCGAGGGATAAGCATGTGGTCGGTCAACTTGTAGAAATAGTCAAGTTCAACGTCCAGATACTTACTAATGCTGAACTCAAGACCGAGGTCAACGGTCTGCGTACGCTCCCAGGTAATATCCGGTGCTCCATGATATGTCCACTTGTAACCGATTTCGCCTTCTGCGTATTCAATGCTGTATTGGTCTTTGAACAAGTCAGAACCGATACCTTGGTTACCCAGAGCACCCCAGCTCAAACGGAGTTTACCATCTTTGAGCCACGGGTTAGCGGGCTGCATGAACTGCTCGTTGGTGAACGCCCATGCCACACCTACGGAACCAAAGTGACCCCAACGTTTGCCTTTGGCGAACTTACTGGAACCGTCAGCACGGTAGGTGGCGTTGATCATGTATTTCTCATCGTACACATAGTTGGCTTGTGCGAGTACACTCTGCAAAGCGGTCTCGTTGGTAGAAGAACCCATGTAGTCCATCTTGATGGCGTTACTCCATTCCAGACCTGCAGGGTCCGCGATGTAACTCATGTCACCGCTCATGCTCTGACTCTTGGAGAAACTGAGTTCGTGGCCCGCCAATACGTCAATGCTGTGTGCATCAATAGTAGTGTTGTATTTCAGCAACTGCTTGCTCTCGAAGAAGAGGTAGTTGCTCTGGCTCTTGTAGATACGGCCGATACCAGCAGCATCGCCATAGAACTTGTTCGTCAGCTCCGAGGCATTGGTACCTACATACTGCATGGCGGCACTCACTTCGAGTTTCAAACCTTTGTAGAGTTTGAAATCAAGTTGGCCATTTACGCTGACTTGGTGTTGCTTGGTGTTGGCTTTATCGTATTGCAGGGCACCGGCAGGGTTGATACCGCTACCGAAACCACGACCGAAACCTTCGTGCATACCATAGTCGTACATCTTGTTACCGGTCTTCGGGTCTATCTTGATGTTTCCGTTCTCATCATATTCATATACCGGATAGATGGGAGGAATACCGTTCACGTACGCGAAACCATTGTTCATGTTTCCGCCTTGTCCGGGGTTGTTCATATTAGAATAGGAGTAAGCGATATTCACCGTTCCCTTCAACCATTTCTTTGCCTCGAAGTCAATATTACTGCGGGTGGTGAAACGGTCGTAGTCGGAACCGATGTAGTAACCTTCATCCTTCAGGTAACTGAAGCTGGTGAAATACTGCACCTTGTTCGTACCGCCGGAGATACGTGCCGTCACGTTGGCCTTCTGACCGGTACGGAAGATAGCATCTTTCCATGAAGGCAAGTTGCGATATTGAGGTCTATATGCAATATGAGGATAAAACTTACCATTGGGATCTATGAACTGTGTGGCATCATACATTTCATCTTCTGGTGCATACGGATCGTACCAAAGGTTGTACATGGTAGGCAGACCGTTATTGTTGTCGAATAAATATTGGTTTGCTAATTGTGCATCACCATGTTTGCCATAAAGGCTGAGCCACGACATTTCCACATACTCTTTCGGGTCGGTGATAACATCGTACATAGGCAGCAGGTGCATGTTCGCACCATAGGTTACGTCAATGTCTATCTTGGCATCGTCATCCTGTTTACCTTTCTTGGTGGTAATCACAATCACACCGTTCGCACCACGGCTACCATAGATGGCGGTAGCGGTAGCGTCTTTGAGGACGGTGGTGGAAGCAATGTCACCCGGGTCGATGGCGGATACGTCACCGTTGTAGGTAACACCATCTACTATATAAAGAGGTGCGCTGCTTGCATTGGCGGAACCGATACCACGAATACGGATAGAAGCGTTTGTACCGGGCTGACCGCTGGTGTTGATAACCTGCACACCGGCCACCTCACCTGCCAGAGCCTTCGAGATTTCAGACGGAGTTTTCTTCTCGATAGTCTCGGAAGTAACGGCTTGTGCCGAACCGGCAAAACTACCCTTTGTGACGCTACCGTAACCGGTAACCACCACTTCCTGGATCACTTCGGAGTTCTCTTGCATCGTGACGCGGATATTGCTACCCTTGATAGCCACTTCCTGCGTCTGCATACCTACATAGCTGACAACCAGCGTCTTTGCATCATTGGCTACCGACAATGCGAACTGGCCGTCGAAGTCTGTGATCGTACCTTGGGTTGTGCCCTTTACCTGTACACTTGCACCGATAACGGGTTCACCCTTTTCATCTACGATCACACCGCTAATCTGCTTGGTCTGAGCCCATAAGCCCATCGTCAGCAGACAGAGCGTCAATAGTGAAATTGTTCTTTTCATTGTGTTTTGTTTGGTTAATTTATATGTTATATTATCATGTGTTCTTTGAAAAGCCTAAAGCACATTTTCGCTGCAAAGGTAGTACAAATTTTCTGTACTACCAAATTTTTATGTAAAAAAATGCGGCTTGCCGTCTTTTTTCTGTAAAAACATACGCAAATAGCAGTAAAAATGCCGTCAATATGCGTCTCTTTTTACTCGTATAGTAACTGCCACTGGTTGTTTTCAGCCAGCACTTCGTGCGCAATGTCCTGCAGTTGGGCAGGGCTTGTCTGTTCCACTTTGGCAAACACTTCTTGCCAGGTGGGAGCGTAACCGTGGTAAAGCATTTGTTTGGCCATTGCAAGCACGTTGTTCTCCTGGTTCTCTGCTGCCACGGCCATCTGCCCGCGCAGTTGCTTAAGGGCGCGTTGCAGTTGCGCACTGCTCATGCGCTCGTTGCGCAGGCGTTCGGTTTCGCGCCGGCACTGCTCCAGGCAGCGTTCCTTGTTCCCGGGTTCGCAGGCGAAATAGATATTCCAGTAGCCGGTGTCGCTGAGGGGCGTGTATTGCGATTCAACGGTATAAACCCATCCCTTCTTCTCCCTCAGATTCAGGTTCAGCCTGCTGGAGAGACTGCCTCCTCCTAATATATTATTCAATAGGTACATCCCCAACTGGTTCTTATGCCCGATTTCGTATGCGCGCCCGCCCAGCATAATATGTGCTTGGTGCGTGTGTTTGCGAAAGGTAAGTGTGTGGGGCGTACCTTGTGCGGGTGTTGTGCGTATTGAAGGTGTAGGAGTTCCGTCTGTTGCGGCTTCGCCCAATATGCTTTCTACGGTGCGCACCACTTCCGCAAACGAGATGGCACCTTGCGAGAATATCACCATCCGTGCAGGGCTGTAGTGCTGTCGTATCCACGCTTGCGCGGTTTCCGGCTTGCGGCTAATGGCGCGCAGTGTCTTGCGGGAACCCAAAATGGGTAGCGCAAGGGTGTTCCCCTCAAAGACCAAGCCTTCAAAATCATCGTAGATAAGTTCGCTCGGGCTGTCGTTGTAACTCTCTATCTCGTCCAGTATGACTCCGAGTTCTTTCTCCGTCTCCTCTTTCGGGAAAGTGGGACGAAACACCATGTCGGCTATCAGTTCCAGCGTGCGTCGATAGCATTGGCGTGGGGCGGCGGCGTAGAAAGTGGTCTCCTCTTTGGTGGTGTATGCGTTTATCTCTCCTCCTATACCTTCTATACGGTGGATGATCTGGCGTGCGGACAACGGTCGGAGTGCATGGGCTGTTTGGTGCAAGCATCCCTTGAATACGCAATGCTCGATGTAGTGGGCCATGCCGTTCTCTTCCGCACGTTCGTCCCGTGTGCCAGTGCCGATCATGATGCCTGTATAAACCACCGGTGAAGTGCTCATTCGGTGCACAATCTTAATGCCGGAAGATAAAATTTTATAAAAAGTGTCGTTCATATTTGGTAGTATCAAAAAAAAGTAGTACCTTTGCAGCCGGTTTCATTCTTTCACGCGGCATTGGCGGAATTGGTAGACGCGCCAGACTTAGGATCTGGTTCCCAAAGAGTGAAGGTTCGAGTCCTTTATGCCGCACTTACTTTTTTCTGAATATTCATTATGCGTAAGTTGATTAATTGTCTGGTTGTGGTTTTGGCGGTGGCTATCGCGATGGTTTCGTGCAAGACCAAATCGGATTATACTCCTTATATATCTATATCCTCGTTTCTTCTGAATCCCGAATACGAGAACGACAGTATTGTCGGCTGCGAGGATACGGTGAAGGTGGCGTACGATGCTTCTCTTGATTGCTATGTGTTGGACACGGTCAGCGTCAGCGATACGGTGGTGTTTGTTGCCGGTTTCGGTTCGCGGGGTAATGACCTTCTCAGTGCCACGATTACGGCGGATACGATGGCAATGGCGTTCCGCTATAGGCTCAATGACGACATCCATGCTGCCTTACAACCATCTTCTTCCGAGAAGGACATGAAACTGTATTTTAACAGCGGTTACAACTTTGTTTGTTTCCCAGTGACTTATATTCCTAAGAAACCGGGGGCACACAAAGTGACATTCACTGTCACATCCGACTCCAAGTTCTCACCTGCTACTGTTGTGGTGATGCAGAATGTTCGGTAGCCTTAGCTTCCTGCCATAGTGCTTCCATCTCTTCCAATGTCATCTCTTTCAGGCTGCGTCCCTGTTGACGGGCACATTCTTCTATGTGGTTGAAACGCCGGATGAACTTGCGGTTGGTTTTCTCCAGCGCATTGTCCGGACGCAGTTTGTACAGCCTTGCGGCATTGATGAGGGCGAACAGCACATCGCCCAACTCGTCTTCCGCCTGTGTGCCGTCACTGCGTACCTCGGCCTCAAATTCCTGTATCTCTTCTTTCACCTTGTCCCATACGTCGGCGCGTTGTTCCCAGTCGAAACCTGCGTTGGCAGCTTTGTCTTGTATACGGTAGGCTTTCACCAGACTTGGCAGCGAATCGGGGATACCGCCAAGGACGGTGCGGTTTCCGTCTTGCTCTTTCAACTTCACCTGTTCCCACAACTTAGACACATCTTCCGCTTCTTTGGCTTTTGCTTCGCCGTACACATGCGGATGACGGAAAATGAGTTTGTCGCACAAGCGGTTGCACACATCCGCGATATCAAAATCGCCTGTCTCTGCACCCAATTTGGCATAGAAAACCACATGCAGCAGAACGTCTCCCAGTTCCTTGGCAATCTCATTCATGTCCTTTCGGATGATGGCAGAGCAGAGTTCGTAGGTCTCCTCTATGGTGTTTTGCCTTAGACTCTCGAAGGTTTGCTTGCGGTCCCACGGACATTTCTCCCGCAGTTCGTCCATCACCGTCAGCAGGCGGTCGAAGGCGGCCAGTTGTTCTTCTCTTGTATGCATGGTGTATCTAAATATCGGATTCCAAAAACAATTCTCCCTCTTCGTTCATACGGGCATAGGTCCATTGGCGGAACATGTCGCCCAGGATGATTACGCGCGAAGCCGGACGTATCATCAGGTCAAGCTCAATATGGCGGTGCCCGAAGATGAAATAGTCATGCTGTGGCATCTCCTTGGCATATAGCACCAGCTCCTCTTTGTCCTCTCCTTTGTAGGGACAGGGATTCGCAATCTCTTTCATACGGCTGCGGCGTGCCCATTCATAGCCGAAAGCATTGCCTGCTGCAGGCGGCACTAAACAGAAAAGAGCCTGTGCTACGGGATTATGGAAGAAGGCTCGGAGACGCATGAATGCCCGTATCTTTCGGCGCATCTCTTTCGGAAGGGCAGTTAAGAAAGAGGAAGGAACGAGTCCGTCTCCGTGTGCCATATAGACACGTTTGCCGCAGAGGGTGGTGTCCAGAGGTCCGCTGTGAAGGGTGATGCCTGTCTTCCGTTCCAGCCATCCGAATGTCCATATATCGTGGTTGCCGGTGAAGTAATGTACTTTCACGCCTTGCTCCGTAAGTCCTCGAAGACAGTCCAGGAAAGGGGTGTATTGTGCTTTGCTACGATCGTGCCACAGGTATTCGTACCAGAAATCGAACATATCCCCCAGCAGATAGATGGCGGTGGCATCCTTTCCCATTCGTTGCAGCAGGTTCACCACTTTGGCTTGGTGGGCTGCAGGGTCTTCAATGGCTTTGGAGCCCAGATGGGCATCACTCATAAAGTATATCATAGGAATCCGAGTTCAAGTTTGGCTTCTTCACTCATCATATCTTTTGTCCATTCGGGTTCGAATACCAGATTTACAGTCACCTTCTCAATGCCTTTCACGCTGCCCACTTTCTGACGTATATCTTCCACCAGAAAATCAGCGGCAGGGCAGGATGGGGCAGTTAGAGTCATATCGATGACGCAAGTGTTGTCATCTCTAAGGTCTATCTTATAAATCAGTCCGAGGTCGTATACGTTCACCGGTATTTCGGGGTCGAATACGGTCTTGAGCATCCGTAGCACCTCTTCCTCTTTCTCTAAAAATTCGTTCATAGATATTGACCGTTTATTTTGACGGGTTCGATGTGAATGTTGATAATGGCGTCATTACCGAAATCCTCCCGTATTTTGTTCTCGAGTTTGCGCGAGTGCTCGTGCGCCTGATTCAGCGTCATCTCACCGGGGAGGCGCAAGTGCATGTCTACGGCAATGCGGTTTCCGATACGGCGTGTGCGGAGGTTGTGCAAATCGCTCAGGTCGCTGTCGGCGGCAATGATATCGCGAATCCGTTGCACCTGTTCATCGGGCAGACTCTTGTCGAGCAGTTGGTTCAAGGGGTCACGGATGATGTTCACGGCTGTAACGATGATAAAGGCACTCACCAGCACAGCCGCTATCGGGTCGAGGATGACCCATTTGTCTCCCAGCAGAATGGCGACTCCGATGCCCAGTCCCGTTCCAACAGAGGAGAGTGCGTCCGTACGATGATGCCATGCGTTGGCGAGAGTGGCGGCTGACTGCGTCTTTCGGGCAACAACACGCGTCACCTGAAACACAAACTCTTTGCTGACAATGCTCACAACAGCGGCTATAAATGCAATCCATTCTGGAGTCTCAAGCACTCCTCCCCGACAAACCAGAACAATCTTCTCAATCCCCTCCTTCAGCAGCAGCACGCCGACAACCAGCAGGGCTGTTCCGATAATGGTGGTGGCAAGGGTTTCGTATTTCCCGTGCCCGAACTGATGGTCCTTGTCGGCGGGCTTGCTGCTGATGCGAACAAAGACCAATACAATGATATCCGTAACAAGATCGCTCAGCGAATGCACTGCATCCGCCACCATAGCCGCCGAACCGCCCAATATGCCGGCTATGAACTTAAAGGCGGTGAGAAGCACATTGACAAT
Organism: Paludibacteraceae bacterium; assembly: GCA_017650465.1. GTDB lineage: Bacteria > Bacteroidota > Bacteroidia > Bacteroidales > Paludibacteraceae > Colicola. The sequence continues at coordinate 3,943 of JAGCEW010000018.1, read as the reverse complement.
GCTTCCCAGTATCGTGACGTGATAAATCTTCCGCTCTCTTGTTCCAGTCTTCATAAGATGCTGTCCTTATTGCCAGAACTGCTCGGTGCAATCAATCAGCCGTCCGTTCTCAACGCGGTAGAAACGCTGGTTCGTGGTGCGGCTTTTGAGCCCTCCCAATGCTTCGACATAGGATCCGACCTTGATAAAATCGAAACATGCCAACGGCGACTCGTCGCTGTTGGGGACAATGGCTTCCTCCGCTGCAGTGATAGTCCAGTCGGAAGGCAGGGCGTTCGCTCCGCTGTACCACGCCACTTTTTTATTCCTCTGACGGATGGTCTGCGCCATCTGCAGCACGGATGCCGGGTCGTTGTCTCCCCCCATAATCGCCACACATGTGACATACGGATAACGCTCCAGAAGGTCATCCAGTACAGGAATGGTGAGAGGTTCGCCGGTCGCTTCCCACAAATGCAGGCTGTGGCAGCCGGGGCAGCGGTTCGGACATTCGCTCAGATTGAGTGCCAATGAGGTCTCGTTGGGAACCTCCTGAAAAACAATATCGAAATCTGCAAGACGGAGCATGGATTAGCATTGTGCTTTTTTCGAGGAAGCGTAGTAGCGGCGTGCAGCCTCCTGCTGGCGTGCCTCGGAGAAGTTGCTGATACGTTTCAGGTAACCGATGATACGGGTCATGTAGTCCAGGTTCTTACTTCCGCATTCGGGACATTCGTGCAAGTAGCGTTTATCGATATGTCCGCAATCGTTGCACAGGGTATTGGGAATGTTGAACGTGAAATAGTTGGTTCCTTCCTGTGCAGCAACGCGCAGCAGGTTGCGGTACTGGTCTTTGGTAAGATGCTCTTCCAGATTGCAATGGAGAGCCGAACCGCCGGTCAGGTGCTCTACGTACTTGCGTCCGTGCAGACGGAAACGGTCAATAACATTGAGGGACGAATCCTCCACGATGTAGAAATAACTGTTGTAGCAGTCACGCGGCACAACGTATCCGTCCTCACGATCCCACTTGGCGTGTTTCACGCCCACGTTCTCGGCGGGAATCATCTCGCAGTTGAACATCACATCGCGTGTGCGGTATTTCTTGTTCAGTTTCTCAATGATGCCAAGCACTTCCTGTACAAAGGCAGCATACTGCTCGTTGTCGCTTATCTTGATGCCGAGGAACTCTGCCGCTTCCACCAGACCGTTCACACCGATGGTCAAGTACTGACGTCCGATGTTGATGAATCCGGAATCGAACAGCGGAAGCATTCCCTGCTGCTGCAGTTGTTTCAGGTTCTCGTTGTAAGCCAGTTGCACTTTGTGCATCATATCCACGATTTCCTCTATGTATTGCTGGTATGCCATACCTTGACGGACGGCGTACTGGATACTGCGGTTGAGGTTGATGGTAAGCACCGATTTACTGCCCGTGCTGACTCCGCCTGCTCCCAGGGTGTAACTGAAGCCGTTGTCGGTGATTTCGTTGCGCAGGCGGCAGCAGGATGCCAGCGAGTCGGCATTGTCACTCAGGTAGGTAAAGAAGGAGTGTCCTTCGCTGTACATCTCTGCGGTGAAGTCGGCGTATTCCTTATCTTTGACGTCGCCATCTTCACTCAGAAGCGCCATCGTTTCTACGGGGAAGGTAAGCACAGCGTGCAGGCGTTCGTTGTTGAACCACTTCATAAAGCGTTTCTGCAGCCAGTTGAGGGAATCCCAGTGAGGCTGAGAACCGTCGGGGAAGCGGAAGTCTCCGAAAATGGACTGGAAGTAGTAGCGGTCGTAGTAACTGATGTTCCAGAATACGGACTGGTAGTTACGGGCACCGGAGGGCTGGTTGATGGAATAAACCACCTGCTGGAAACAATCGCAGATGACTTTGTCCAGTGTGCGGCGCTTCAGACTCAAGTCCACCACCTCGTCAGCACGCTTGTAATAGTCCTCTCCGTATTCCTGCTCGATGAAATAGTTCATATACATCAGGAACTCGGGCGTTGCACATGCTCCGGAGAGCATGGAACTGACCATGAAGACCATGTTCACAAACCCGCCGCAGAAAGCCTTCAGGTTGTGGGGAGCCGTAGCGTTTCCGCCGATAGCCTTTGTGCCTTCCAGCAGCCACGGATACATGGTGATGGAAGCGCAGTAGTTGGCAAGACTAGTCTCGTCGTTCTTGTAGATAAAATGCTGCTTGAGCAGGGAGATGTATTTGTCCGCCAACTCCTTGCCGAACATCTGCTCGATGCGCGAAGTGAGCATACGGCGGTTCAGTCGGATATAGCCGGCCTTGGGCAGTTCGCCAATCAGGGTGGCGATATTCTTCTTCTCCACATTGGCATTGGCATCGTATTTGCTGCCAGTAGCGGCATTGCTGGCACCGCAGTAGTTGATGAGGAAGTTGAGTTTCTCCAGTGTCTCGCGATCCTCGTTATGGCGATAGCGGTACAGCATATAGCGTTTGGCCACCTGGAAATACTTTTCCGCCATCAAGGCCACCTCCACCTGGTTTTGAATATCCTCCACGCCGATGCCGTCGTAGATACGCAGGCGCGACAGGATAGCGGTCAGGGTGTCTTCGGTTGCGAAAGAACCGGTGGCGATGAACGCCTTGGAGATGGCGTTTTTGATTTTGTCGATGGCAAATACTTCTTGCTTGCCGTTTCTTTTGATGATGTGTGTTTCCATATATTTTGGTCTGTTTTTTTCTTCTCCAAAGGGGCTGTTTTCCGACCTTGGGAAAGGCTACCCCTTGCACCTGAAACAATGACAAGGCGGGTTCAGGTGTCCTTTTTTCTTCCTCCAAAAATGTATCTGACTGATTATCTGTGGGGGGATTGAAATCGGGTGCAAAGGTACTACTTTTTTTTGATATATACAAATATTTTTTTCAAAAAAGTGCATTTTTTTTGCAGCCACTCTCGCGCCACTCTCAAGCAGGTCTGGAGCAGAGGTTACGCTGACCTTGCGCTGACGAAATTGCTATCTGCCGATTACGATTGGGACACAGGGCAACACCGTCGGAGAATACGGCTTTCCCAACAGTGTGACCCCATGCGGTAAAGGTAACGGGGTTGTCGGCGCAGACATGATTTCCGTTCCCTTCCATCCACTAACTGAACGTGGTGCCTTCAGGCGAAAGCAGCGAACGTGCGGTCCAGACAAATAGACCCGCCTGTTCCGGAAACTGTCCCTGTGGGTTAAATCTGTTTTTTTATAAACATTTGATTTTTAATTAAGTTTGTTCCTCCACTTTGTTATCCGGCTATCGGCATTCTCCGCTTTGTCTTTCGACTATCCTGTGTTAATCCTGTGTTAATCTTGTGTTAATCCTGTGTTAATCCTGTGTTGAGATACTTGTCGTTTCCTATGATACAGACATAAAGAAAGCGTGAAGTTCATTGGTTCCTCACGCCTCAATATGCATAATCCGCCCTTCCGGCTTTTCTTATTAATGGTTCAGGATGCTCAAGAGGCATTGTTGCATATATATCAAGTCCTATATATAAATAAGGTGTGGCGGTTTTTTGAGGGCAAAAAGAGGAAAATTGCATTTTATTTGCATTTTTTTGCTTGAAAATTTGGTCAGTTCAAAAAAAAGCAGTACCTTTGCACCCGATTTCGACTGATGGAGTGGTCAAACATTGTTAATCGAACGAAATCGACGCCTCTTTAGCTCAGTTGGTAGAGCACTCGATTTGTAATCAAGCGGTCGTTGGTTCGAGTCCGACAAGAGGCTCCAAAAGTGGACATTGAAAAGTTGGGTGTGTTCCAGAGTGGCCAAATGGGGCAGACTGTAAATCTGCTGTCTTTCGACTTCGGTGGTTCGAATCCATCCGCACCCACAGAATAAGCGTTGAGGGGTTTATGGGGTTAAAGAGGTATAGCAAAGCGAGTGAATGCTTGCCTTTTCGATATGCCTACGCCATAATTTTTTGACGTTGATGTTTATGCGGAAATAGCT
>JAGCEW010000001.1 GCA_017650465.1 Paludibacteraceae bacterium | reverse complement strand
CGATGGACTTGCAATTGACCATTCTGCTGTGTGAGCCGGAACGGACGCGCGGCAGCCTAATGTCCGATTACTTGCGGGTCAGCGGTTATGAAGTAGAGACAGCGGCTTCGATGAACGAAGCCCTGTCTTGCTTTGACCGTTGCCGCATCGACCTCTGCCTCTCCGCCATCCGTCTGGCCGACACCTCCGGCATAGATTTTGTGCACGAGTTGCGTCAGCGCCAAGTCACTGTACCTATCATCCTCTACGCGGACGATGCCTCCAAGGCGGAAGTCTTAGCCGCCTACGCAGCCGGCGCAGACGACTGTGAGTGGCAGATGTTAGGGATGGATGTCCTTGTGTGCAAAATCAAGGCCTTGTTCCGCCTCTATCGAAACGAGGACGAACAAGCCGGCGGTACCTATGATCTGGGCAACGGCCTTATCTTCAACGCGGCAATGCAACGACTTGGTGACATATCGTTGAGCTCTCGTGAGTCGAATATCCTGGAACTGCTGTGGGAGAACCGCAACAAACTCATCGACCGTGATACCTTCCGGAAAGCCATCTGGAAATCTGACACCCATTTCTCATCTCGTCTCCTTTCGGTCTATATCAATCGCTTGCGCAATTACCTGAAGCCCTCTCCCTCCGTAGCCATTCTGTCCACGCACGGACGCGGTTATCGTCTCATCGACACCCGCCAAGCCTAGATCCTCTCAGTGTAAATTTTTGCATTTTTATTTGGTAGTATCAAAAAAAAGTAGTACCTTTGCAGCCAAAGTTGCAAAGAGATGCAAAAGAGAACGGATATATGCTCATTAGAAAGTACGCTTTCATTGTTTTTTGACTGTGTTACAAAGCACCGGTCATCTGCTGTCATTGCGCCTTTCTTAGGCGCAATGACCTGTATCTTCCGCGGTCAAACGTCTGAGGCAGTCGTTCCCTTTTCCCTTGATGATGAATCTATAACAAAAGTCATTGCTCAATTAAAAGAGAATGTCCGGCCATATAGCCCAGATGGGTTGCAGACGTTCAATATGCCACTAACATATCTGTTGGATGAGTTGATTTGTAATATTCAGCAGCACGCACAAACGGATAAGGGCTATGCGTACTTAATGTACAACAAGGCTGCAAAAGCCATAGAAATCATAATAGCCGATTTTGGAATAACTATCTATGGAAGTTATGTGGCGGCACAGAAACACCTCGATAAACTGGGAGATAGCGATGCCGATGCACTTAATCTTGCACAAAATGGCTACTCGGTCAAGAATCTGCCCGACACAGAGAATAGGGGATATGGCATCTCATCGAATATGAAAATGGTAGTGGAGGGTTTGCTGGGGGAGTTTGCAGTATTATCAGGAAATGCTCTTTTGCTACAAGCTTCAAACAACCGCAAGATACTTGCTTTGCCATCTGAAATAGATTTCAAGGGCACGATGGTAATGGTTCGTATCCCGGCGCAAGTGCCTGATGGTTTTAACCTTTATGATTATATGAGTTAGTATGAAACAGATTATCAATATACAAGAGCAATATGGCGCAGAATTGCACACGCGTCAAATGATGGAGCGTTTAGCTGCAAACTTGCAGCCGGAGAACGAATATCTATTGGATATGAGCGGTGTGGGGCAGATTTCACGTTCTGCGGCAGATGAGTTATATAATCTTACGCATAGCGACATCCGTGTGGATTTGATCAACTTGGAGCCATTTGTAGAGAAAATGCTATCTGCTGTCACGAAAGGTCGTTTCCTGCCACGCCAGCACACGGCAGGAGATATGCCTATAATTCATTGCACCACTATCAGTAGCGTACAACGCCAACTGATGGCTAAATAATACATGGTTGCCCAAGTTAAGAATAGCATAAAAGTCTCTGAAAATTACGTTTTAGAAGACTTTTTTGCTTTTTTATTTGCATATATCAAAAAAAAGTAGTACCTTTGCAGCCCCTTAATGTGGATAACAAAAAACAAACATAATTATGGCAAAAAAAGAATTTAAAAAAGAAGACGCACAATTGGAGAGCGTCAATGAAGCTATCAACACCACCAGTCAGTGGGTAGAAGACCACAGTAATTGGATCATCGGCGTAGTAGCCGGTATCGCAGCCGTTGTGCTCGGTATCATCGCTATCAACAACTATGTCATCCGTCCTAAAGCACAGCAAGCCAGTGACGAGAACGCCAAAGCAGCCGCCTATTTTATGGCTGGCGACTTCGATAAAGCGCTCAACGGTGACGACCTCGACTGCATCGGATTTGCCGCTATCGCAGACGAATACAGCTGGTATCAGCAAGGCGAACTTGCTGCTCTTTATGCCGGTATCTGCCACTATCAGAAAGGCGAATACGAAGAGGCTGCTAACTACCTCAAGAAGTTCTCTGCCAACGATGTAGCTATCGACCCGTCCGCCAAAATGATGCTCGGTAACGCCTACGTGGAAATGGACGAACTGAAGAAAGCCGCTGTGGCTTTCCAGTCGGCTGCTAAAAGTGGAAACGATGTCATTGCTCCGATGGCTCTCAAGAAAGCCGGTCTGGTGTACCTCGAAATGGGCGACAAAAAAGCTGCTGCCAAAGCCTTCAAAGCTATCAAAGCTGACTATCCCGCTTCCTCCGAAGCACAGGATATCGATAAGTATATCGCTTTAGCTGAGTAAGACCGTGACCACCAACCTCTCTAAATACGATGCTGACTCCCTGCCAAGTGCAGAAGTGTTGCAGCATCAGCATTACGGCATCGTGGTGGCGGACTGGAATTCTGATATCACCTATAGCCTTGCCAATAGTGCCATCCACACCTTCCATAAGCACGGCGTGGATGACCGGCATCTAACCATCGTTCACGTGCCCGGTACAGTGGAACTCACTTATGCGGCAGCAAGACTCATCGCCCATAAGCTCGACGCTATCATCGTCATCGGCTGTGTCATACGTGGCGATACACCGCACTTTGACTATGTCTGCCAAAGCGTCACGCAAGGCGTCACCACGCTCAATGCACAAGGCAAAACGCCCGTCGTGTTCTCCGTACTGACAGTGGACAACAAAGAGCAGGCAAAAGAACGTGCAGGAGGCAAACTCGGAAATAAAGGCACCGAAGGCGCTGTCACAGCGATGCTGATGGCAAATCTCGGCGCACGAAAGAGGAAAAAGCAGTCATGAAGATTTATAAGTTCGGCGGTGCATCGGTCAAGAATGCAGAGCGTATCCGTCACCTCGGCGAGATAGTCAGCCGCACCGAAGGAAAGTTGCTCATAGTCGTTTCCGCTATGGGAAAGACTACCAACAATCTGGAGGAGTTCACCCGTATGCTCTATCCCGATGCTACTTACGAAGATATGGATTTTGACCGCCTTTACGACCAAGTGGTCAGTACGGGCGAACTGCAATCCTCACGCATCGTAAGTGCCTATCTCAACCACGCCGGAATAGCCAACCATTGGCTGGACGCCACCGCTGTACTGCGTACCGACAGCCATTTTCGGGAAGCACAGGTGGATATACAGACATCCTTGCGCCTCTTGACGGATTACATAGACGCACATCCTTCCCGCGTATATGTCACGCAAGGCTTTATCGGTGGCACGGCGGACGGAATGCGTACCACGCTCGGACGCGAAGGCTCCGACTATTCAGCCGCTTTGTTCGGCTATATGCTGGACGCCGAAAGTGTCACGCTCTGGAAAGATGTGGACGGCGTCTATAGTGCCGACCCGCGTAAAGTGAAAGACGCTCGCTTGTTGCACCACTTGACTTATGCCGAAGCAGAAGCTCTCGCCGAGCAAGGAGCACAGATCGTGCACCGCAAGACCTTTGCACCCTTGCAGCAGAAACATATACCTCTCTACGTAAAGCCTTTCCTACACCCCGAACAGGAAGGAACTGTGATTGAGTAGGGGACTTTCTGAAAAAAAACTAACCCATTTGTAGAACAAACAACAATATATGAAACCAACTCTTTTTGTACTTGCTGCCGGAATGGGTAGCCGCTACGGAGGATTAAAACAGATTGATGGTCTCGGACCGAACGGCGAGACTATTATGGACTATAGCGTTTTCGACGCAATGCGTGCCGGATTCGGAAAAGTGGTCTTCGTCATCCGCAAGGATTTTGAAGACGCCTTCCGCAAAGTGGTGCTCTCCAAGTATCAGAACAATATCCCTTGCGAAGTCTGCTTCCAGTCGATTGATAAACTGCCTAAGGGCTATACTTTCAACCCTGACCGCACCAAACCTTGGGGGACTAACCACGCCGTGCTGATGGGAAAAGACCTGATTAATGAACCCTTTGCAGTCATCAATGCCGATGACTTCTATGGCAAAGAGTCTTTTGAAGTGCTGGCACAATTCCTGCAGTCGGTAGAAGGAAAAGAGGGACAGTATTGCATGGTGGGATACCGTGTCCAAAACACGCTGAGCGAAAACGGAAGTGTCAGCCGTGGCGTTTGTACCACCGATGCTGATGGCTACCTTACAGGTGTCACCGAGCGTACCCACATCGAGGATGTCGGTGGCCAAGTGGTGTTTACCGAAAACGGCGAAGACACAGTCCTCGACCCGATGACACCCGTCTCAATGAATATGTGGGGCTTTACACCGGAGTATTTCCGCTATGCGGAAGAGGCGTTCTGCCGTTTCTTGGATGAGAACAGTCAGGAACTGAAAAAGGAATTCTATATCCCTACCTTGGTCAACGACCTTATTCAGGCGGGCAAAGCCACATGCAAAGTGCTGGATACACCCTCCAAATGGTTTGGTGTGACTTATTCCGAGGACCGCGAACAAGTGGTGATGAAGATTAACACACTGATCCATAAGGGCGTTTATCCCGAAAAATTGTTCTAACCCCATACAAACATATTTACGATGGCAAGAATCTTGGTGACAGGCGGTACAGGCTACATCGGTTCGCATACCGTGGTTTGCCTGATGGAGCAAGGTTACGAAGTAACTATAGTAGATAACTTGAGCAATTCCAACCGTGAGGTGCTCGATGGTATAACCTCCATCACAGGCCATCGTCCCGATTTCGTGGAGGCGGATTGTCAGGATTCCAAGGCTATGGAGCAGGTGTTCTCCACCTATCCCGACATTCAGGCGGTCATTCATTTCGCTGCCAGTAAAGCGGTGGGAGAGTCGGTGGAGAAACCCTTATTGTATTACCGTAACAATATCCTTTCGTTGCTTACCGTGCTTGAGAAAATGCAGCGTCACGGTGTGAACAATATCGTTTTCTCTTCCTCTTGCACCGTTTACGGGCAGCCCGACGAAGCACATCTGCCTGTGGACGAGACGGCTCCACGACAACAGGCCCTTTCGCCTTATGGCAACACCAAGCAGATCAACGAAGATATACTTACCGATGCAGCACACGCCGACCAAGCGCTCCGTGTTATACTGCTCCGTTATTTCAACCCTATCGGAGCACATCCGTCTGCCAAAATAGGCGAACTGCCGAATGGCGTGCCTAATAACCTTTTGCCGTTCGTTACTCAGACAGCCGCAGGACTTCGTCCTATGTTGCGCGTCTTTGGTGATGATTACAATACGCCCGACGGCTCCTGCATCCGTGACTATATCTATGTCATGGACCTGGCAAAAGCGCACGTCAAAGCCGTTGATCGCCTCCTGGCTGCCGCTGCTTCCGAACCGGTGGAAATCTTCAACCTCGGCACCGGACGAGGATTGAGCGTATTGGAAATAGTGCGCACCTTCATCGAAGTGACAGGGCAGAATGTCCCGTACGAGATAGTCGGACGACGCGAAGGAGACATCGAGCAAGTATGGGCGAACCCCGCAAAAGCCAACCGTGTATTAGGATGGAAAGCCGATACGCCCGTTGCGGATGTACTGCTTTCTGCCTGGAACTGGGAAAAGCACATCCGTGGAATAAACTAATTCTATCCGTCGCGAACAATACTATGGCAATGTTATATCCTCTTAAATTCCAGCCTATTACTAAACCCAAAGTCTGGGGTTCGGAAACCTGGGCACTCTCCGGCTATGGCGATGATGAGTCCGTGGTAGCCAATGGCTTCTTGAAAGACAACTTGCTCTCTGAAGTGCAAGAAATATATATGGATGAACTGGTGGGGGGAAAAGTCTATGACCGTTTCGGAAACTTCTTCCCGCTTCTGTTCAAATTCATTGATGCCAAAGACGACTTGAGTATTCAAGTCCATCCCACCGATGAACAGGCGGCTGCAGAAGAGCAATTAGGCAAAACGGAGATGTGGTACGTCACCGAGGCAGCGCCCGACGCTACGATCATACTCGGCTTCTCACGCGATACCACCGAGCAGGAAGTGCGTCGCCGTTTGGAGGATGACACCGTTTTGGATGTACTGCAAGTAACGCCTGTCCGTAAAGGCGATGTGGCATTCATCCCTGCGGGTAGGGTACATGCCTTGCGACGGGGTACACAGGTGGCTGAGATTCAGGAGACAAGCGATCTCACGTACCGCCTATACGATTACCATCGACCCGGTTTGGATGGCAAACTCCGACCCTTACATGTGGAAGAGTCAATGCGTTGCCTGGATTTCAAGGCACTTGCCGAACCGCTGACCGAATATCCCCGAAGAGACGGACTTACCACATTGGTGCGTGACACCCATTTCGTGACAAATATGCTGCAACTGAGCCATCCGGTCGAACGTGACTACGCCAAGTTGGATTCCTTTGTGGTGTATATGTGCGTGGAAGGAAGTGTCACACTCCGCTGCCCGGAAACCGATTGCGAAGAGGTGTCGCTCCAAAAAGGAGAGACATTGCTCGTCCCTGCAGTCATCGACGATGTGGTGCTCACACCCAATACCACCACAACGAAACTGCTGGAAGTCTTTGTCGATTAGAGGCAATAAATAGTATAACGAAAAAAGCACAAAAATATGTTATTTGAGAGTCAAATCAGAGACCTTATGCGGGTATTGCCCTATTTCCGTATTGAGAAAAAGAAAGCCGAATTGCGAGGCTTGGATAGCCAGCAACGCCGTGTAATGACGCCTGAGCAAGTGCGCGAAGGTTCGCAAAAAATATGCGAGCGAGTAGCCGAGATGCAAGTCTTCAAAGACGCTCAAACCGTAATGGTCTATTATCCTATTCACAACGAAGTGGATCTCCGACCCTTGGTGGCCAAATACCACGACGAAAAGCGTTTCCTCTTGCCGGCTACTTTGTCGGAGCACCAGATGGAAGTGCGCGAATACATCAAGGGCGAACCGCTCCGAAAAGGACGTTTCGGTATCCCGGAGCCGCAAACACCTATATGGACAGGAAGTGTGGATTTAATCATCGTCCCCGGTATCGCATTTGATAAAGATATGCACCGCTTAGGACGAGGTGGTGGATATTACGACCGAGTCTTACAACGCATCAAGGCCACCACGCGCGTAGGAGTCTGCTACGACTTCCAACTGCACGAACTCATCCCTTCGGCTGCACACGATGTGTTGATGAATCGTATTGTTACCCCCACACTGACAATTGCCAAATAAATAGGCCAACTGTCTTTTTATAGTAACGATAGTTGTGCGGCGGCTGCTTGCTGGAGATGACGATCCGTATCTTCAGTCAGCCTTGACTCGTCTTTTCGGTAATAGTAAATAACGCCGTAGTTCTGGCAAGCTCGCATCTTGGCGTAAGGTAGAAGACCTTTATAGTGCTCTTCCACTTGGTTCCAGATATCCAGAATGATACGGTCTGCTTCACGACGCAAGTTTTCCAGACTCTCCCAAGTGCGTGTTTCGGTCTTCTTGTGCATATTTTGATTTACCTTATTCTCTTTGAAGATATCGTAATGTACGCGCACTTTGTTGATTGTCGGATTGTAAATGGGGAATCCGCCTTGCGCAATACGCGATTGCTCGCCTTCAATGATGTTCTTACCCCATACCAGCAAATCTTCCTCGGTCACAAGGTCCGGTAAAACGTGTAAGTCCGGATCCAAGTGATAGAGCTTTTTCTGCTCTTTCTTGATTTCACCTCTCACAACGGCAAGGTTCAGCACTTGAATGAAGTGGGAAATATACATCTTCGCATTTTGCACCATCTTCCTATATTGTCTGCTGGCTGACACGCGACTGTTGAAATTGTTTTGGTATTGGCTCACTTGGTTCTCAAACTGTAAAACAAATCTTTGCGCTTCTGTCAAAGTAGAGTATTGCAACACTTGACTGCTATATTCCTCTTCACTTGCCCGTTGTACTGCTTTCTGAAGGGCTTTCAATCGGGCTTGGTCTGTGTTCGGGAGTCGACGATAAGGCATAGTTGTAAGGGGTATTTAGTGGGTTGGTATTAGTTACTTCTGTTGGCCAGTTTCTCGGCTAATGCTTGCAGTTGTTCTCGCGCAGCATTAGCAGGAAGATACGACAGCTCGTTAATCGCTGCATCGGTGTGTTCGCGGATGGCTTTCTCTGCCTCGCTTCGTACATCCAAACGGTCGTACAAGGCGGTCACGGCACGAATCTTTTCTTTCGGCTCTGCATCTCTGCGGGCAAGCCAATACTTCAGTTCCTCTTTCGTTTGTGCATCGGCGGTGTGTAGCGCCGTTAAGAGCATAAAACTCTTTTTCCCGCAGAGAATATCGCCTCCGATCGCCTTGCCGAAAGTCTTCTCATCGCCATATACATCCAACAAATCGTCTTGTATCTGGAATGCCAGGCCTAAATGAATACCGTAGTTATACAAATGCGCTGTGCTCTCTTGGTCTGCACCGGCTATGTACGCACCGGTTTGCAAAGCATTACCAAGTAGTACAGAGGTCTTCAGACGGATCATCTCTGTGTATTCCGCCATACGCACATCCTCTCGCGATTCATAGTCCACATCGTACTGCTGACCTTCGCATATTTCCGTTGCCATTTGGTTGAACCATCGCAGCACTTGTGGCAGTTTGTCTTCCTTCACTTGGCCTAACAACTTATATGCTTCAATCATCATCTGGTCGCCCGACAAGATTGCAGTATTGTCGTTCCATTTCACGTGCACCGTTGCCCTACCGCGTCTCACGTCGGCTCTGTCCATCACATCGTCGTGCAATAAGGTGAAGTTGTGAAACACTTCCAGTGCTAATGCTGCCGGTAGAACCTCTTCTTCTTTTCCGCCAAACAGTTCTGTACCTAAGAGGGCCAATGTTGGACGAAGTCGTTTCCCGCCCGATGCCAATGTGTAAGCAATCGGCTCGTAAAGTCCTCTCGGCTCTTTCTGCCAGTCCAATTGTGCTATCGCTTGGTTGATATCCATAGCCTATCGATGGTTTTCTATAATATCGGTCATTACATCTTTGATGTCCAGTCCCGCAGCACGAACCTGTTGAGGAATGAATGAGGTAGCGGTCATCCCGGGAGTCGTATTCACCTCCAGCAGGTTGATATCCACATCGCTTGAGTTGTGGTCAGGTGCCTGACCGGCTTTCTTGGGCGTCAATATATAGTCCACACGGATGATTCCGTTGCATCCAAGTATATCATACAGCCGCAAGGTCAATGCCTGTACTTTGTCGCGTATCTCATCAGGAATACGTGCCGGAGTTATTTCTTGCACTTGCCCGTTGTACTTGGCATCATAGTCGAAGAACTCGTTCTCGCTCACCACTTCCGTCACAGGGAAGGCCACTTCGTTCTTGCTGGTCTTATACACTCCGCAAGTCACTTCCGTTCCGTTCATAAACGCCTCGCATATCACCTCATTCCCTTCCTTAAACGCCAGTTGTATAGCAGGAAGAATAGCTTCGCGTGTCTTCACTTTGGTGCAGCCGAAACTGCTTCCTCCTACATTGCTCTTGATAAAACAAGGCAGACCCACTGTTGCTATCACGTGCTCCTCAATATCCGCCTCACTCCAGTGTTCTTCGGTGCCCGCACCGCTTTCCACCATCGTCCCGTTGTCCCGCAGAAGAATGGACTTCGAGATGCGATAGCCGAAGTTTTGCAAGTAGTGGTTACAAGCAAACTTATTGAAAGTCAACGACGCTGGTAGCACTCCGCAACAACTGTATGGAATACGCATCATATCCAGATAGCCTTGCAGCAATCCGTTCTCACCGGGCGTACCGTGAATGGTGATATACGCAAAGTCATAGTCGCGAAGACGACTCAACGTCTCTATATCGGCTCCTTGCAGTTCCACGATGCTTACATCATATCTCTCCTTGTCCATAAAGGAGAGGATGCCTTGTGCGCTGCGCAGCGATACATCGTGTTCCGAACTGTCACCGCCGGCTATAATTGCAATCTTGCGTTTCATACCTCTTATGCGTTAATAGGGTTTGTATTGTTTTTAGATACCGAAAGCTTTCTTGATCTCAGGCATTCTGCTCTCTGCCTCAGCGGTCGCGCGCTCGTAGTCTGCGGGCGAACTCATCGTAGCGGGTATCTCGAAGTAATACTTGATTTTCGGCTCTGTACCCGACGGACGAACGCTCGCTTTGATACCACCTTCCGTGAAGTATTGCAGCACATTAGAAGTTGCACCAAGAGCCATATCTATCTTGCTCTCTACCCATTTGCCGTCTTTCAGGTCGCGGCGGACAAGGGTCTTGTAGTCTTTCGTGCAGATTACTTTCTCGCCTGCTATCTCGGTCAACGGCTGTTGACGGTAGTTCGTCATCATCTGTGCTATCTCTTCGGCACCTGTTTTGCCGGGGCGAACCACGTTGATGGACACTTCACGCTGGAAGCCGTATTCCATATAGATGTTCATCAGATATTGATACAGACTCATACCATGGTCTTTCGCGTATGCGGCTATTTCGCAGATCAAGCAGATAGCTGAGGGCGAACATTTGTCACGCACTTTGTCGTAAGCCAGGAAACCGAAACTCTCTTCACCGCCACCGATGTATTTGCGGTCTTTCTCCCACATACGAATACGGTTTGCAATCCACTTGAAACCGGTGTATTCGTCGGTCAGCGTCACGCCTTGACGGTCTGCAATACGACGAATCACTTCGCTGGTTACGATGGTCTTCACCAGATACATATCCGGAGTCATCTTACCCAGCGCTTTCATGTTGTTGATGATGTAGTAGCAGTACATCATGCAAGTCTGATTACCGTTGATGATGGTCCATTCGCCTTTGTCGTTACGTGCCACGATGGCTATACGGTCTGCATCGGGGTCGCTGGCGATTACCAGGTCTGCATTCAGCTTCGTCCCCAACTCCATTCCCATAGTCATTGCCTCTGAGTTCTCAGGGTTCGGACTTTTCACGGTCGGGAAATTGCCGTCTATCACCATTTGTTCGGGAACAACGTGAATATTCTGGAACCCCCACGAACGCAAACACATCGGAATGATCTGACGTCCTGTACCGTGCAGCGGAGTATAAACAATGTTCAGGTCTTTCTGGTTCAAAATCGACTGTTGGTCTATCATTACGCTCTTTACGGCCATCATGTAGTCGAAGTCCATCTCACCGCCGATAATCTCTATCAAGTCTTTGTCTCCACCGCGTTTCACGTCCTTCATCTCTACCTTGTTCACCTCATCTATAATACCTTGGTCATGCGGTTGAAGCACTTGCGAACCGTCTTCCCAGTAGGCCTTGTAACCGTTGTATTCTTTCGGATTGTGAGAAGCCGTCACGTTTACACCGCCTTGACATTTCAACTCGCGAATAGCAAAACTCACTTCCGGTGTCGGACGAAGACTCTCAAACAGATATACTTTGATACCGTTGGCAGCAAACACATCGGCCACGGTCTCTGCGAACAGACGTCCGTTGTTACGGCAGTCGTGACATACCACTACGCTGGGACGTCCGCCTTTCGGCAGGGTCTCAAAACCGCCTTCGCGGGCTATTTTGTTCAGGTAGTTGGCATATCCTTGTGTGGCTTGGGCTACGATGTATTTGTTCATCCGGTTCGTACCAGGACCCATGATACCGCGCAGACCACCTGTACCGAATTCCAGCGTACGGTAGAACGAGTCTATCAACTCACTCTTATCTTCTGCGTCCAGCATCTGCTGAACAGCCGTACGTGTCTCTTCGTCAAACTCTTTACCTGTCCATACTTTCGCCGTGGCGATAATTTGTTTCAACTCTTCGTTTTCCATGATGTATAGGGATTTTTATATATAGTATTCCATTTTCGCTGCAAAGGTACTACAAATTTTGCATATATGCAAATATTTTTCTATCTTTTTTGTTGAAATGAATACTTTCATTGTTTTTGTGCCATCAACCGGCGGGGCTATGCTCGCATAAAGCGATGGAAGTAGCGGCTAAAAACAACGTGTTTTGCACGGACAAATAATGTTCTAAAAACTTCCTGCATATGCCCCGCAGCCCGCGAACGTATCCCCCTAATTTCTCATACGAATCTCGGACAAAACACGATAGATATACGATAGATATACGATAGATACACGATAGATATACGATAGATATACGATAGATATACGATAGATATACGATAGATACACGATAGATAACCGAGAGATTACCATAGGGATAGCATACCCTTACCGAAGGGTTAGCATTACTCAATCATAGTTTTACCGACCCGTCCAATTACATCAAAAAGCATATTCCGAGTGCTTTTTTTTCTGTTTTATTTGCATGTCTCAAAAAAAAGCAGTACCTTTGCAACGTCTAACCATATTAAATACCATTTGTTATGAAAAAAACGCTCCTTGTATGTGCCGCAGTAATGCTGTCGCTTGCTGCTATGGCAAATCTCCAATCGCTTAAACTGGTCAACAACCAACTCTGCACGGCGGACAACAATCCAGTCCAACTCCGAGGATGGAGTACGAACGAACTCAAAATTTTCCGCGACGGCAAACTCTACAATGCCCAAGGTGCGCAGGTGAACGAATGGGTTGAATGCAACTAAAATGGATTGCACTCTCAATCTCCATATCACTCGTCCTTACCGCTGTTATATCTTCGATTTGGATGGCACGTTGCTTAATACCATTGCCGACTTAGGCGCAGCGTGCAATCACGCTTTAGCAGCCTGCGGACATCCACAACATCCGGTAGAGGTGGTTGAAAAAATGGTGGGAAACGGTATCAACGCCTTGCTCTTACGGGCTATGCCGGAGAAATACAAAACTGCAGTACAGGATTTCAACAACCTTCCGCAGGAAACAGAAACAGAACTACTCCGCCTTCGAAAAGCGTTCATCCCGTATTACGACCAACATTGTTTTGACCGCACAGCCCCTTATCCCGGTATAGTGGATCTGTTGCAACGCCTCAAAGCGGAAGGAGCTTTCTTGGCAGTTGCCAGCAATAAGTATCAGTCAGCTACCGAGGCGATTGTCTCACATTGCTTTCCTGATATGTTTGATGTCGTCTTGGGCGAACGAGAAGGTATTCCTCGCAAACCTGACCCCCAGATTGTTTATGACATCCTGAATAGGGTAGGAGTATCGAAGTCCGACACGCTCTATATAGGTGATAGTCTGGTGGATATCTCCACAGCCCGCAATGCCGGACTCGATGTCCGTGCCTGCCCATGGGGCTTCACCCCCGAACCAACCCTCCTCCAAACAGGTGTCACACTGATAGACAGGCAATTAGATGCGCAGAAATGAGGAATAAACAACAGGCTGTGATACTTTTTTTGTAAAAATACTTGCATAATTAAAAAAAAAGTATTACCTTTGCAGCGATTTTTCAAAACACAGATATCGGTATGCTTGAGGCCTTTTACGTAACACACGCTAATCTTGTTGCCAACTTGGAAGTTCCCATCCGCCGAAAACTGATGGACGATGTGGATTGGAACGACCGCCTTATTGCTATCAAAGGCGGACGCGGAGTCGGAAAAACCGACTTCCTCTTAGGCTACGCCAAACACCTCAAGAATACGCTCCCCGAATCCGAACAACGGTCGGTGCTTTATATAAACCTCAATAACTTTTATTTCACCGAACATTCCCTCTATGAGTTTGCCGGAGAATTCGTGGCAGCTGGTGGAAAGACGCTATTGCTTGACCAGACATTTAAATACGAGAACTGGTCGAAAGAGTTAAGTAACTGCTATTTTCATTACACCTCCCTACATATAGTCTTTTCTGCTTCACCACTGATGAAGTTGAAAGAGGGAAACTCGGACATAGGACATATCGTAAAGGTGTATAATTTCCGCGGCTATTCGTTCAGAGAATATCTCAATCTGCAAACAAAAGCCAATTTGCCCTTCTATAGTTTGGATGATATCTTGCAAAATCACGAACAAATAGCCAAGTCGGTCTGCACGCAGGTAAAGCCTTTGTGGTATTTCCCCGATTACCTGAAACAAGGCTATTATCCTTATCGCGAAGTGAGTCGTGATTTCTCGGAGACACTCCTCAAAACAATGAACATGATGCTTGAGGTGGATGTCCTGCTCAACAAACCGATGGATATCAGTTCGCTGGGTAAGATGCGTCAACTGCTCTATCGCCTTATGTTGGAAGTACCGTGTTCGCTCAATATCACTGAACTGGCAACGTCCATCAATACTTCGCGTGCGACAGTAATGAACTATATCAAAAACCTCAAGGACGCACGTCTGCTTAATTTGCTCTACGCTGACGGAAAAGAGTATCCGATGAAACCATCCAAAGTCTATATGCAAAACCCGAATTTGTGTTACGCACAGACTACGCGCCCTGTGGATCAACAGGCTATTGCGGAAACGTTCTTCTACTCGGCATTGCACGGCTCGGAGAAAATCAACGACTCGGAGAACTCCACCTTCCTTGTCAATCGCACCATTCGAATGGATGTCTGTGCCACTGCACCGAAGAACGAAGTCTTCCGTTATACCGCAGTGGCCGACATCGAAAGAGGAGTGGATAAAATCATTCCTCTCTGGCTTTTCGGCTTCCTATACTAATGCTAATTATTAAAACTATTCAATACAATTATGAAAACCAAGAAATTTATCACGTGTGATGGTAACGCTGCGGCGGCACATATCGCCTATATGTTTACCGAAGTAGCTGCTATCTATCCCATCACACCCTCTTCGCCTATGGCAGAGAACGTAGACGAATGGGCTGCAGGTGGCAGAAAGAATATGTTCGGAGAAACTGTTCTGGTGCAGGAAATGCAGTCGGAAGCAGGTGCTGCCGGTGCCGTACACGGTTCGCTCTCGGCAGGTGCGCTCACCACTACTTTCACAGCCTCACAAGGCCTGTTGCTGATGATTCCGAACATGTATAAGATTGCCGGAGAATTGCTTCCTACCGTCTTTCATGTATCGGCACGCACGCTGGCCAGCCATGTGCTCTGTATCTTCGGTGACCATCAGGATGTGATGGCATGTCGGCAGACCGGATTTGCCATGTTGGCGGAAGGTTCCGTACAGGAAGTAATGGATTTGTCGGGTGTGGCACATCTTTCCACCATCAAGACCCGCGTACCGTTCCTTAATTTCTTTGACGGTTTCCGTACATCGCATGAGTATCAGAAGATAGAGGCTATCGATATGGAAGACCTTCGTCCCTTGGTGGATATGGAGGCTTTGCAAGCGTTCCGCAATCGCGCTATGTCTCCTATGCACCCTGACACACGCGGACTGAACGAGAATCCCGATGTGTTCTTCACACACCGTGAGGCCTCTAACCGTTATTACGATGCTGTGGCAGACGTGGTGGCCGATTATATGGATAAAATCAGTGCTATCACCGGACGCAAATACCGCCCCTTCTCTTATTACGGTGCTGCCGATGCCGAGAACATCATCATCGCCATGGGTTCGGTCAGCGAGTGCCTGAAAGAGGTGATTGACCACGAAGCCGCAAAAGGACGCAAACTGGGTATGATCAATGTGCATCTCTATCGTCCTTTCAGCCTGAAATATCTGGAAGAGGCACTGCCCAAGACCGTCAAACGCATCTGCGTCCTCGACCGCACCAAAGAACCCGGTGCCAATGGCGAACCGCTTTATCTGGACGTAAAAGCCGCTTTGGACGAAATGGGACGTCAGGACCTGCTCGTCATCGGCGGACGTTATGGTTTGGGCAGTAATGATACGACACCCGCACAGATGCTTGCCGTTTATGAGAATCTCGCTCTGCCGATGCCGAAGAACCATTTCACGGTCGGCATCAACGATGATGTCACTTTCCTGAGCCTGCCTGTCGGAGAGGAAATAGCCATGGGCGGAAAAGGAATGTTCCAGGCCAAATTCTACGGATTGGGTGCTGACGGTACGGTCGGAGCCAACAAGAACTCGGTGAAAATCATAGGTGACACTACCGACAAATACTGTCAAGCCTATTTCTCGTACGACTCGAAGAAATCGGGCGGTTTCACCTGCTCGCACCTCCGCTTCGGCGATGAACCCATTCGTTCCACCTATCTGGTTACAACGCCCAATTTCGTGGCTTGCCACGTACAAGCGTATCTCCACATGTATGATGTCACACGCGGACTGCAGGACAACGGCACTTTCCTCCTCAATACCATTTGGAACGGGGACGAGTTGCGTCGCAATCTGCCGGACGGAATCAAGAAATACTTTGCCGACCACCATATCAATGTCTATTACATCAACGCCACGAAGATTGCGCAGGAGATTGGTCTTGGCAACCGTACCAACACCATTCTGCAATCGGCTTTCTTCCGTATCACAGGCGTTATCCCTGTTGAGAAGGCGGTGGAAGAGATGAAACACTTCATCGACAAGTCTTATGGCAAGAAGGGTGAAGATGTGGTGAAGAAGAACTATGCAGCCGTTGACCGTGGCGGTGAGTATCAAAAGCTGGATATTGACCCTGCATGGAGCAATCTCACCGTTACCGATGCCCCGTTGGGAGTGCAGGCCGGAGACCCTGATTTCATTAAGAATCTGGTGCGTCCCATCAATGCGCAGAACGGCGACCTCTTGCCTGTCTCGGCCTTTATGGGCATTGAAGACGGCGTTTGGCAGTCGGGTACCAGTAAGTTCGAGAAACGCGGCGTAAGTGCTTTCGTTCCCGTTTGGGAGGCCGACAACTGCATCGAATGTAACAAGTGTTCCTATGTATGTCCTCACGCTTGCATCCGACCCTTCGTTATGGATGAGCAAGAGGTGAAAGGCCTCAACGGCAAGACACGCGAGATGAAAGCACCTGCTGCCATGAAGGGTATGCATTTCCGTATGCAGGTAGGCGTTATGGATTGCCTTGGCTGCGGCAACTGTGTGGATGTTTGTCCGGGTAACCCGAAAACAGGCAAAGCCCTTAAGATGGTTGATTTGGAAAGCCAACTGGCAGAAGCGGACAACTGGACATGGTGCGTAGAGAATGTAAAATCGAAACAAGACCTTGTGGACATCCGTTCCAATGTGAAGAACTCACAGTTTGCAACGCCGCTCTTTGAGTTCTCCGGCGCATGTTCCGGTTGTGGCGAAACGCCTTATCTGAAACTTATCAGCCAGTTGTTTGGCGACCGTGAGATAGTAGGTAATGCTACGGGTTGCACCTCCATCTATTCGGCGGCTGTGCCTTCCACGCCATATACCAAGAACGAGAAGGGCTGTGGACCTACTTGGTCTAACTCGCTCTTTGAGGACTTCTGTGAGTTTGCTCTGGGTATGCAGATTGCGCACAAGAAGATGCAGGAGCGTATCTGTGCGCTCATGGAGAAAGGTCTCACATGCGGCTGTTGCTCCGATGAACTCAAAGCCATGTTCCGTGAATGGATGGAGCACCATACTGATGCCAAAACCACCAAACGTCTTTACGAACCTCTTGTTGCGGCGATGGAGGCATGTGGATGCGACACCTGCAAGGCCATTCTTGCTTGCAAGGACCATCTCATCAAACGCTCGCAATGGGCTGTCGGCGGTGACGGTGCAAGTTATGACATCGGCTACGGAGGACTTGACCATGTTATCGCCAGCGGTGAAGATGTCAATATCCTCGTTTTGGATACGGAGGTTTATTCCAACACCGGTGGCCAGGCTTCCAAGTCAACGCCGCTTGGGGCTATTGCCAAGTTTGCTGCGGCGGGCAAGCGTGTGAGAAAGAAAGACCTTGGCATGATTGCCACCACCTATGGCTATGTTTACGTAGCGCAGGTGGCTATGGGCGCAGACCAAGCGCAGACCTTGAAGGCTATCCGTGAGGCAGAGGCATATCCCGGACCGTCTCTTATCATCGCTTACGCACCGTGTATCAACCACGGACTGAAAGCCGGTATGGGTAAGAGTCAGGAGGAAGAGGCCAAAGCCGTTGAGTGCGGTTACTGGCACCTGTGGCGTTACAACCCGATGCTGGAGGCAGAAGGCAAGAATCCGTTCTCGCTTGACTCCAAAGAGCCCGATTGGTCCAAGTTCAACGACTTCCTCAAAGGAGAGGTACGCTTCGCATCGGTGATGAAGCAGTATCCTGCCGAAGCCGCTGACCTGTTCAAAGCAGCCGAGGAAAACGCCCAATGGAGATATAAATCATATCTCAGAATGCTGGGAACTACTTGGTAAAATAAATTAGGTAACGCGCACGACGTTCGTGCGCGTTACCTAATGTTTAATTCATCGTCATAACGATATAACGTTATAGCGACATGACGAAAATCCTTTTTAACGATGCTGAAGTGATCCTTACGCTGAGGTAGGCTGAATCACCTACTTATCACCTACTAACCACCTACTAATCACCTACTGTTAGTCCGAGCATTGAGGCAGCATTTGTCGAAAGTCGAACGACAAAAGTCGAAAGTCGAAAGACTGATGTGGCAGTTAATGGAAGAATGAGAAATGGACACTGCCGTATTCCCGCATCTCCTGAAAGCGCGGATGCTGACTGAAATCGGTCTGTTTGCCGTGCTCTATTACAAGCCATCCATCTTCTTTCAGGTGGGGTAGGCAGAGTTCGGGCAGTTGGTCTATTCGCTCGAGCATATAAGGTGGGTCGGCGTAAATAAAGTCATAACGCACCGCACAGGCATTCAGAAACTTGAATACATCCCCCCTGACAAGGTGCAGATTACGGATACCAAGCTTCTTGCAGCAAGCAAT
>JAGCEW010000017.1 GCA_017650465.1 Paludibacteraceae bacterium | reverse complement strand
CCCGATTTACGAAATGCCAATACCTATTAAGCGATGCCATTTGTTTCTCTCTTCCGATTATGGTCTCATTTCCTGCACAGGCTGACAGCCTGGAACACGGGCGGAGAAGGCATCCATTCACCTTATCTGTTCTATCTGGTCAGGCATCTGATGTACGACCGGAACACCTACTATTGTTGGACGGATATTGAGTCTGTTCGCCGTCAGATGCTTTCGGATACGAGAGTGGTGGAGGTGACGGATTTCGGCACAGGTCAGGGCAGGTCGGCACATCGTCGGATCTGCGATATAGCTCGTACATCGCTTGCTCCGTCAAGAAATGCACAGTTGCTCTTCCGTTGGCTTGCCTATTTGGCGCGGGAAAAACAGGGCGCGGAACTGAATGTGGTAGAGCTTGGAACTTCGCTTGGTATCACCACCGCCTATTTGGCTGCTGCCAACAAGCGGTTGAATGTGCTGACATTCGACGGAAGTGAAGCTGTAGTGGCTGAGGCGAAAGCTAATTGGCAACGTTTGGGCGTGTCGGAACAGATAGAGGTCGTGGTCGGTAATCTGGATAGTACGTTGGAAACAACCTTACACAATCGTGCGCACGCTACGCGCGATAGAGAGAGCGGATATGGCATCGATTTGGCTTTCTTGGATGCCAACCACACGTACGATGCAACGATGCGATATTGGAAACAACTCTTGCCTTATCACGGCAATAAATCCATCTTTGCGGTGGACGACATTCGTTATTCACCGGATATGGCAAAGGCTTGGCGCGAAATCATGCAGGACGAATGTGTGACCAGTACGATGGATTTTGGGGATATGGGAATTGTCTTTTTCGATCCTCAATACATGAGACGGCATTATAAACTGAGATATTAACAGGGAAACAAATATAGATTATGAAGATTTACACAAAAGGTGGCGACAAAGGAAAGACTTCTTTGGCTACAGGTGAACGCGTGAGTAAGGCGGATGAGCGTTTGGAAGCCTATGGAACAGCAGATGAGTTGAATAGTTTTGTGGGGTTGCTGCGCTGCAAAACGGAGGAACATCAAGAGGAACTGGAGTGGATTCAAAACAAATTGTTCAATCTTGGGGCACTGTTAGCCGGCGCTAAAGGGGACGACTGGATTGAAGAGAGCCATATCGAACAACTCGAACATTGGATTGACCGTCTCCAAGAAGGGCAAGAACCTCTTCGGGCATTTGTCCTTCCAGCGGGAAATGAAGTGGTCTCGCTGTGTCATATTTGTCGAACCATCACCCGCCGTTTGGAAAGAACGATGGTAAGGCTGAGCTTCAGTAGAGAAGAAGAGGACGAAAATTTGGCAAAATCGTTACGATTTGTGAACCGATTGAGCGATTTTTGGTTCGTTTTGGCTATGAAAATCGCAAAAAATGAAGAAATATCACTTTTTTTGTGGAAAAAATAAGAAAAATTTTGTTTATACCGAAAGTTTTTTGTACTTTTGCACGCTAATTTAGAAATGAAGCACCGAAAGCCCGTGTATAAACGGACATAAGAACCTAAATTTGGGAATATGTATTGGACATTAGAATTGGCTTCAAAAATAGAAGATGCTCCCTGGCCGGCGACCAAAGAGGAGCTGTTGGATTATGCAAATCGTATCGGCGCCCCGATGGAGGTGATTGAGAACTTGCAAGAGTTGGAAGATGAGGATGAGGCGTACGAAAGCATAGAGGATATTTGGCCGGATTACCCGACCAAAGAGGACTTCTTCTTTGACGAAGAAGAGTATTGATGTAGTGTAAAGGGAACGAATTGTCGGAAAGACGAAAGAATGTGAAAAAATATATTGTTCTTGGATGCTTGTTAGTGAGTGCGGTTGTGATACGCTCGCAAACTGACCCGCAGATAGGACAATATATGCACATGCAGACGACCTACAACCCCGCAGCGGCGGGTGACGGCGGTCTGATGCGTGTCGCGGGACTGCACCGAATGCAGTACACGGGCATGGATGATTTGCCCATGACAACTTATTTTACATTCTCTTCGCCATTCGTGATTGCGAAAACAAACCATGCCGCAGGCGTGCGGTTTATGAACGACATGTACGGTTTGTTTAGTAATCAGGCATTTCACGTGCAGTACGCCTACCGCCATAAAATAGGCAAAGGATTCCTGTCTGCCGGAGTGGATTTGGGGTTTGTGAATGTGAAGTTTGAGGCGGACAAGGTTAATCTGGATGAGATAGCCGACATCGAGATGACCGGGCAGACAGAAGAAGGCTACCACGATAAAGAGTCGGAAGACCCTGTTTTGCAAAATTTGGGGAAATCGGCTAATGGGATGGCCTTTGATATGGGAGTGGGATTGTACTATTCGTCTCCGCAGTGGTGGGCCGGCGTGAGCTACAGCCACCTGACGCGGCCGAAAGTGAGATGGGGCGACAGGATTGGAATGCAGTTGATAGGAACACTCTACATGGCGGGAGGATATAACTGGCGCTTGAGAAACAAAGATTGGACATTGAAACCGAGTGTGATGGCGATGACGGATTTTGCCTCATGGGACGTGAATCTGACGTTCCTGGCAGAGGTGAAAGGAAGATACCGTTTCGGGGCAGGATACCGAATTGCAGGAAGTGTGAATGTGCTGTTGGGCGTGGATATTATTGACGGATTGCAATTAGGCTATACCTACGAACTACCTGCCAACAAACTGATACGCGCCACCTATGGATCACACGAAGTGTATCTGGCATACGGCTTCAATATACTGAGACCCAAACGAACAAACCGATACAAGAGCGTACGCTACTTGTGATAAAATAGATAATACGAATCAAAAATAAGAAAAATGAAGGTTACAAAGATTATTTCTGTAATGGCATTAGCCGCCTTGTTGGCAGCATGTAATGGTCCTGCCGGCGAATTGGTCGGCGTGACAAAGCCAGGAAACTTCAAAGAGGCCAATCCTTATGGGATGGTATTTGTCCGTAAAGGAGCATTTATGATGGGCGAAAACACCCAGTCCGCCATATTCGGACAGCCCGATAATCCATTCATGACGACCGTTAATGCCTTCTGGATGGATGAAACAGAGATCACCAATAGCGAATACAAGCAGTTTGTTTATTGGGTGCGCGACTCCATCGCTTATACCCGCCTTATTCAAGCCGATATGCAAGATTACGCAATGGTGCCGAAAGACGGAGAGTTTGACGAAGAAAATTTCCGTATCAATTGGAAAAAACGTATTCCGTGGAATAGCAAAGACGAAGAAGTACAAGAGGCTCTGGCTCCGATGTTCTATTCGGATGGGAAAAGCCTTCGTACGGTGGATTTGCACTATAGTTACACATGGATGAACTACGATCAGGCACGCCTGCCGCAGAACAAGTTCAATGTGGCAAAAGGTAAATATCCCACTAACGCTACAGCACGTGTGGATACCTTCTGGGTGGATGAAAACGGCTTTATTCGTGATAGCACCATCACGCGTCCCTTGCGCGAGCCGAAGGATTTCTTGACGCACAAGATCATCAGCATCTATCCGGATACCATGGTTTGGATTCGTGACTACCAGTTTGCGTACAACGACCCGATGATGCGTGGCTATTTCGACCATATAGGATATGCTGAGTATCCTGTTGTGGGTGTCACTTGGGAACAAGCACACGCTTTCTGTCACTGGCGCACAAAATATTATGAGGACCACTCAAAGGTGGCTGCTCAGATTTATCGTTTGCCGACGGAGGCAGAGTGGGAATATGCAGCTCGTGGCGGTCGTAAGATGGCGATGTATCCTTGGGGCGGCAATTATGCTCGCGACGGAAAAGGCTGTTTCCTTGCAAACTTCAAACCCTATCGCGGTGCCTATAACGACGATACCGGAACAATGACGATGCGTGTGGCACAATATCGCCCGAACGATTTCGGTCTGTTCGATATGGCTGGTAATGTGGCTGAGTGGACTTCCTCTGCTTACAATCCTTCTACCAATACGTACGTCAACGACATCAACTCCAACTTCGAGTATATGGCTCGCAAAGATGATCCGGATGTGTTGAAATGCAAGGTCGTGAAAGGCGGTAGCTGGAAAGATATCTATTATTACATGCAATGCGGTGTGCGCACGTACGAATATCAGTACGAAAGTCGTGCTTACATCGGTTTCCGTTGCGTTCGTTCCTTCATCGGCGATTGATTCAGAAGAAAAAATTCTATATATAATATATATTAAGGTGTGTCTTCTACAGAAACACCTGATAAGTTAAGTAAAAAAAAATAAATAATATAATTTAAATTCTAAAAGTTATGTCACAAAAAAAGCAAAGCGGCTTTATGCATTGGTACGAATCGTACAATGGTAAGAAAGTGGTTAACATGGTTTATTGCCTTGGCGCATCTGTGGTTATTATCGGTGCCCTGTTTAAGATTATGCACTTTCCTGGTGCTGGTCCTGTGTTGATGACAGGTATGTGCACGGAGGCCGTGTTGTTTGCTATCGGTTGCTTTGATAAACCGCACGTGGATTTCCATTGGGAGCAAGTGTTCCCGCAAATCATGGGATACGGCGCTGATCCTGAATTGTTGGACGAACTGGCTACACGCCCCAAACCCACTTTGCTTGGCAATATGGGATCTAATGATGCCGCAAAAGTTCCCGCATTGGACGAAAAACAACTTTCTGCTTTGAAAGAAGGTATTGACGGACTTGCCAAGACAGCTACGCAATTGAGTGAACTCGGGAAAGTGGCTACTGCTACCAACCAACTGGCCGAAAAGATGGAAGTTGCCGGTCAGGCTGCAACACAGTTCGTTTCTTCAATGAACGACTTTGGTCATCAGAGCCAAGTCCTGACAGGTACTTATGCTGCCGTAGCTAATGATATGCAGGCTGTCGTAGAAGGTACAAAGGCTTATCAGCAAAATGTAGAGGCAATGGGACAGAAAGTCGGCAAACTCAATTCTGTCTATGAAATGCAGTTGGGTCTCATTCAGACACAAGGCGAAAAACTTAACACAATCAATACCACGGTAGATGCCGTTTCAGCTAACATGCAGAAGATGCAAACCACCATTAGCGAGGCTGCACAAAGCTACGTCGCTTACGAGGACGGAGCAAAGAAACTGGCTCAACAGGTGGCAGATCTGAACAAGATTTACGGTAACATGCTCAATGCGTTGGCATAAGGTACTCCATACCTGAACAAAAGCGCAAGTAATTCATTGGTAATTAGAAACCTTAAAGTAATAATTAGAAATGGGTGGAGCAAAAAACTGTCCGGAAACCCCGAGACAAAAAATGATAGGAATGATGTATCTGGTGCTCACGGCTATGTTGGCTTTGAACGTCAGTGCAGCTATTCTGAATGGTTATATGCAGGTGGACGATAGTCTGCATGCAACCATCAATTCCGTGGAAAATGGTAACGATGTTCTGTATGCACGCTTTAATGCGGCTATGAGCGAAAATCCGGAAAAGACACGCGAGTGGTACGAAAAGTCTCAACAGGTGAAAGT
>JAGCEW010000016.1 GCA_017650465.1 Paludibacteraceae bacterium | reverse complement strand
CAACCAGTATGGCTCACAAGAAAGGTGTCGGTAGTTCAAAGAACGGCCGTGAATCAGAAAGCAAACGTCTTGGCGTGAAAATATTTGGCGGACAGTTCGCCAAAGCCGGCAACATCATCGTACGTCAACGCGGAACAGTACACAACCCCGGTGAAAATATGGGAATGGGTAGTGACCACACGTTGTATGCACTCGTGGACGGTATTGTTTCGTTCCGCAAGAAACGCGACAACAAATCCTATGTAAGTATTGAGCCCGTTGCCGAGGCATAAGACCCAAGAAAGCAAACACATTGTTTCCTCCGCTTACGAGCGGAGGAATTTTTCGTAGAACGTACACGCGCGCATACATATACACACATATATACGCACGGAAGACATAATAAAATCATCGACTTATAAAAACACAATAACGATGTTAACACTCAAACAAATCAACAGCGACAAAGAACAAGTGATAGCCGGCCTGGAAAAGAAACATTTCCAAGGTGCCCGTGAAGCTGTGGAAGAAGTACTCCGTCTGGACCAAATGCGCAAAAGCATCCAACAACAAAAAGATACGGCTTCCGCTGAGATGAACCGTATATCCAAAACAATAGGCCAACTCATCGGACAAGGCAAAAAAGAAGAAGCCGAACAAGCCAAAGCCCAGACCTCTACCCTGAAAGAGAATATCAAGACCTATGAGCAGCAGATGACTGAGGCTGAAAACAGCCAGACCCAAGCCCTGCTGCAAATACCCAACATACCCTACTCCATCGTACCTGAAGGAAAAAGCGCAGAAGACAACCTGGCTGTGAAGGCCGGCGGATGGGACATCCCACAAGATACATCTATTCTCGCCATTGCCAACAACGCCAAAGCCTTCGACCAGGACGGTGCATCCGTAGCCTTGCGCGACTGGAAAGAAGAGTGGAATCCCCAACCCGCATTCGCCAAACTGCCGCATTGGGACCTGGCAAAGAAATACAACCTGATTGACTTTGACCTGGGCGTGAAGATTTCCGGTGCCGGTTTCCCTGTCTATATCGGCCAAGGCGCACGGCTGCAACGCGCACTCATCAACTTCTTCCTCGCAGAAGCCGCCAAAGACGGCTACACCGAGATTATGCCGCCTACCGTGGTCAACACGGCTTCCGGCTACGGTACAGGTCAATTGCCCGACAAAGAAGGACAGATGTACCACTGCGATATGGATGACCTGTATCTCATTCCGACCGCCGAAGTGCCGGTAACCAATATCTACCGCGATGAGATACTGGAAGAACAGGCCCTGCCTATCAAGAACTGCGCTTACACCGAGTGCTTCCGCCGCGAAGCAGGCAGTTACGGCAAGGATGTGCGCGGCCTGAACCGCTTGCATGAGTTCTCGAAAGTGGAAATCGTGCGCATCGATACGCCCGAACATTCCGAAATCAGCCACCGCGAGATGTTGAGCCACGTGGAAGGTCTGTTGCAGAAACTGGAACTGCCCTACCGCATCCTTCGTCTTTCGGGTGGCGACATGTCCTTCACGGCAGCATTGTGCTACGACTTTGAAGTTTATTCGGAAGCACAGCACCGCTGGCTGGAAGTGTCC
The DNA here is from genome assembly GCA_017650465.1 of Paludibacteraceae bacterium. GTDB lineage: Bacteria > Bacteroidota > Bacteroidia > Bacteroidales > Paludibacteraceae > Colicola. The sequence continues at coordinate 15,056 of JAGCEW010000016.1, read as the reverse complement.
TCAACATCCAATTTCGACACCTACCAGGCCAATCGTTTGCACTGCCGCTACCGCCGTGCGGAAGACAAGAAAGTGGTACTCTGCCATACGCTGAACGGTTCGGCTCTGGCCCTTCCGCGCATCGTGGCGGCACTGCTGGAGAACAACCAGACCGAAAACGGCATCCGCATCCCCGCTGCGCTGCAGCCCTATTTCGGAGCCGATATGATACGATAAACACGAAGCACTGACAATCATGGAGATACTGGCATATACCATCCCTTCGCTCGTTGTGCTGGCCTGCGCATGGCTGATAATGCACAAGATGTTCAAAAACGAAGAACAGAAGCGTCTGTGGGAACTGAAGAAACTGGCACAGAAAGAGATTTCGCCGGTGCGCCTGCGTGCGTACGAACGCCTTATTCTCTTGCTGGAACGCACCCAGCCCGAACATCTGCTCATGGACTTGGACTTTGCTACCATGACCGTAGAATCGCTGCAGCAGTATCTGCTCCGCACCATCCGTATGGAGTTTGACCACAATATGAGCCAGCAGATTTATGTCAGCGATGAGACCTGGGACAAGATTATGCAGGCGCGCGACCAAATGGCCACTTTCGTAATAGCCGCAGCCAACCAGATGCCAAAAGAGACCAATGCGCTGGAGTATGCACAGATGATGATGAAAGCCTACCGCAGCAATGGTGCCACCCCGCATGAGGCAGCCATGGAAGCCCTGAAAGAAGAAGTGAGACAATTACTCTAATAATGATTCGCCTGTTCCGACATATTGCCCTCTGCACTCCGATGCTGCTGTGCCTGCTGTTCGCCTCTTGCGAAAAGGACCGCACCTGCCGACAGGAGATGACGGCGCATGCACGTATCAACCTGAGTGCTGTAACCGTATTGTCCGACGACAGTCGGATGGAAGCCGCGCCTGACAGCATCACCATCGGATTGGTGGGAAGCGATTCACTGGTGCTTGAAAACGCCCATTCGGAACAAACAGTAGGAGTGGAACTGCGGGCAGACACAACGCTGACAAAAGTGGTAGTGATCTATCACGAAGAAGCAGACACGCTGACCGTATTCCATACCAATGAGCAGAGATACGTCTCACTGGCCTGCGGTTGCATGGTGCGGCACATCATCGACAGCGTGCAAACGACGCATCATCGCATTGATAGTTCCGCCATCCTTAACGCAGTGGTGACAACGGCAAAAGAAAATCACCTGCAACTATGGTTTCACCCCTGACACCGACACACCGTGAATAGACTGACCACCATATTGCTTCTGTTGTTCCTTTCCGTTTCTGCACGTGCCCGCGTTTACGGTGATAGTGCCATCTACCAGGGTTTGTTCATCAAACTGGACCTTGCCACAACCACCATCGAGGCCATCCGTTCGAAGGGAAACCTGCAGACCTATGAGGGTGCACTCAGCGTGCGGCTCAAGAACCGCTACTATCCCACCCTGGAAGGCGGTTACTCTTTCGGAAAACGTGATGCCGAAGGAGGATTGTACAAAGGCCAGGGCGGTTTTGTCCGTCTGGGACTGGACTTCAACGGACTACGCAAGCGCATTGAGTCGCCCCATGCCCTGTTGGTGGGATTACGTGTCTGCTCTGCCCTGCAACGCTATGACCTGTGCAACGTAAAACAGAATACGCCCTATTGGGATACCGATGCCCGGGTGGATTTCTCCAACCGCAGGGCAATGGATTGGTGGGGCGAAGTGGTAGCCGGATGCAATGTGAATATAGCCAGCGGATTCTATATGGGCTGGGCGGTGCGATTCAAATTGCTGTTCACATCCAAGAACAAGAACCAACGCCCCGAAGCCTACTATATACCCGGATTCGGGTTCCGAGACAACACCAATTGGGGGGTAAACTACTACATCGGATGGAGAATCTAAGCGAAAGAAAGATACAATATATAAACACACTATAATGAACACGACAAAACTGATGAATCACGCAGCAGACAACATCCGCATTCTGTCTGCAGCAATGGTAGAGAAAGCCAAGAGCGGCCATCCAGGCGGTGCTATGGGCGGTGCCGATTTTATCAATGTGTTATATTCAGAGTTTCTGGTATATGACCCCGAAAATCCCACATGGGAAGCACGCGATCGCTTCTTCCTGGATCCCGGGCACATGGCCCCTATGCTATACAGTACCCTTTGTCTTGCAGGCAAATTCACAATAGATGAATTGCAACAACTCCGCCAATGGGGAAGCGTAACGCCAGGGCATCCTGAATTGTGCCCGGAGCGAGGCATAGAAAACACCTCCGGCCCTCTTGGGCAGGGACATACCTTTGCCGTTGGTGCCGCCATCGCTGCCAAATGGATGAATCATCGTTTCGGAAAAATCCACAACCCTACCATTTATGCCTTCATCTCCGACGGAGGTATCCAGGAAGAGATCTCGCAAGGTGCAGGGCGCATGGCGGGACATCTGGGATTGGACAACCTTATCATGTTCTATGACAGCAACCGTATCCAACTCTCCACCGGCTGTGAAGAAGTGTCGTCGGAAGATGTGGCAAAGAAATATGAAGCATGGGGCTGGTTTGTACAGGAAGTACCGGGTAATGATCCCGATGCTATCCGTCAGGCACTGGTGCAAGCCAAAGAAGAAAAGAGACGTCCAAGCCTGATTATCGGTCATACCACCATGGGTAAAGGATGCCTTACCGCAGACGGACAGAGTTGGGAAAGCAAATGCTCCACTCACGGACAGCCATTGTCCAAGTCGGGTGCATCGTTCGAAGAGACAGTACGCCATCTGGGCGGCAATCCTGAAGACCCGTTTGCTATCTTTGATGACGTAAAGCAACTATACGACGACCGCGCGACGACACTGCGCGAACTATGCAACCAATATTACGCAAAATTCTACCGGTGGCAGCAGGAAAATCCGACACTGGCTAAAGAATACGAAGCGTTCTTCTCCGGTGAGACCCCGGCTATTGACTGGAGCCGCATAGAGCAGAAACCCGGAGCAGCCACCCGTAACGCCAGTGCCACCGTATTAGGCTATCTGGCTGAAAACGTGGGAAACATGATTGTATCCAGTGCCGACCTGAGCAACTCGGACAAGACAGACGGTTTCCTCAAAAAGACACATGCCATCACACGCAGTGATTTCTCCGGACAATTCCTGCAGGCAGGTGTGAGCGAACTGACCATGGCCTGCGTGATGATGGGTATGGCACTCCACGGAGGTATCATCCCTGCTTGCGGCACATTCTTTGTCTTCAGCGACTATATGAAACCCGCCGTCCGTCTGGCAGCATTGATGCAATTGCCCGTAAAGTTCATCTGGAGCCATGACGCTTTCCGTGTAGGCGAAGACGGCCCGACACATGAGCCGGTGGAGCATGAGGCACAAATCCGCCTGATGGAGAAACTGAAAAACCATGCGGGACAGCCGTCTATGCTGGTGCTTCGTCCTGCCGATGCGGAAGAAACCACATTGGCATGGCGTCTTGCGATGGAGAACAACGATACGCCGACAGCACTCATCCTGTCGCGTCAGGATGTGGCTATGGTGACAACAGACCTCACGCCCGAAGCCCTGAAAGATGGTTTCAGCAAAGGTGGGTATATTGTTTCGCGGAATGAGAATCCGCAGGTGGTACTGGTTGCCTCCGGCTCCGAAGTAGGCACTTTAATGGCAGGAGCAGAACTACTGCGCAAAGACGGTATCCGTCTGCAAGTGGTGAGTGTGCCGAGCGAAGCTTTATTCCGTCAGCAGAGCGAGGATTATCAGAACAGCGTATTACCCAAGGGCATCCGCCGTTTCGGACTTACAGCCGGTCTGCCATGCACTTTGGAAGGACTGGTAGGCGAAAACGGAAAGGTATGGGGACTGGAGAGTTTCGGATTCTCCGCCCCTTACAAAGTGCTTGATGAGAAACTCGGCTTCACTGCCGAAAATGTGTACAACCAAGTGAAGGCACTTCTTAAATGATTAAAGCAAAAACGCAATTATGGAATACAATTTTCAGGAAATAGAACAACATTGGCAGGAAGAATGGGAGAAAGCCCAAGCCTATCGTGTTTCCAACCAATCGGAACGCAAGCCTTTCTATGTGCTTGATATGTTCCCCTATCCGAGCGGAGCAGGATTGCATGTCGGGCATCCGTTGGGATATATTGCATCGGATATATACAGCCGTTACAAACGCCTGCAGGGTTTCAATGTGCTCCACCCGATGGGATTTGATGCCTATGGACTGCCCGCGGAACAATATGCCATTCAGACAGGACAACACCCGGAGAAAACCACCAACCAGAATATAGCACGCTACATCGAACAGTTACGGAAAATCGGTTTCTGTTACGACTGGGACCGCATGGTACGTACATGCGACCCCGATTTCTATCATTGGACACAGTGGGCATTTAGGAAGATGTTCCTCAGTTACTACGACGAAACGCGTCAGCAGGCGCGACCGATTGAAGAACTGGTGGCACGCTTTGAGAAAGAAGACCCGACTTGGAATACCCTTTCAGAGAAAGAGCAGCAGGAGCGACTGATGCAGTATCGCATCGCCTATCTGTCCGATACGAAAGTGAACTGGTGTCCAGAACTTGGTACCGTTCTTGCCAATGACGAAGTGTCCGAAGGTCTATCTGTACGTGGAGGTTTCCCTGTCGAACAGCGCGTTATGCGGCAGTGGAGTTTGCGTGTCAGCGCCTATGCAGCCCGTCTGTTGGAAGGACTGGACAAGATAGACTGGACGGAGTCGCTCAAAGAGACACAGCGCAATTGGATAGGTCGTAGTGAAGGTGCAGAAATGCAATTCCGCATTAAAGGACAGGATGAGCCGTTTACAATCTTTACCACCCGTGCAGACACTGTGTTCGGTGTCACGTTTATGGTACTTGCACCGGAAAGCGAATATGTAGCCCGCGTAGTGACAGAAGAACAGCGTGCGGAAGTGGAGGCATATCTTGACCGCTGCAAGCACCGCACGGAACGGGAACGTATTGCCGACCGACGCGTAACAGGCGTATTCACAGGTTCGTATGCTATCAATCCGCTGACTCAGAACGAAATACCCATTTATATATCGGATTATGTGCTTGCCGGTTACGGAACCGGTGCCATTATGGCAGTGCCGGCACATGACAGCCGCGACTACGCTTTTGCACGTCATTTCAACCTGCCGATTATTCCGCTGATTGAAGGTGCTGACGTATCGGAGCAGTCGTTTGATGCAAAGGAAGGAAAGATGGTCAATTCTGGCTTCCTCAACGGTATGGAGGTGAAGGATGCCATCCGCGCCATGAAGCAATATATCGAGAAGGAAGGTATCGGCCGTGTCAAAGTCAACTACCGTCTGCGTGACGCCATTTTCTCACGCCAGCGTTATTGGGGAGAACCGTTCCCAGTTTATTACAAAGACGGAATGCCCTATATGCTACCGGAGGAATGTTTGCCATTGGAACTGCCTGAAGTGTCAGACTTCAAACCTACCAAAGACGGACAGCCGCCATTAGGACACGCACAATATTGGGCATGGAACACAGAGACACAGCAAGTCGTGGATAAAGCTCTCATTGACGAGAAAACCATATTCCCGCTTGAACTCTGCACAATGCCGGGCTTTGCCGGTTCCAGTGCATACTATCTCCGCTATATGGATAACAAGAACACGGATGCGCTGGTTTCACCTCAAGCCAATCAGTATTGGCGCCAAGTGAATCTCTACATCGGCGGCACCGAACATGCAACGGGACACTTGATTTACAGCCGTTTCTGGAACAAGTTCCTGTTTGATATGGGTGTTGTATGCGAAGACGAACCGTTCAGCAAACTTATCAACCAAGGCATGATACAAGGCCGTTCCAATTTCGTCTATCGTTATATCGGTGAAGGGTCAACAGGCAATCTGTACATCAGTTACAATCTGATTGACAATCCTGAATACAAAGACAAGGTGCAGCCTATTCATGTAAATGTGAACATTGTTCACAACGATATACTGGACATCGATGCTTTCCGTAACTGGATGCCGGAATACAAAAACGCACAGTTTGTTTATGCCGATGGTACCACCGATGTGGACAATCCGTATATCGGAACACCGGCGGAAAAACAGTATATCTGCGGCTGGGCGGTAGAGAAGATGTCCAAATCCATGTTCAATGTTGTTAATCCCGATGATGTGATAGCCAAGTACGGCGCCGATTCGCTACGTCTGTTCGAAATGTTCCTTGGTCCGCTTGAAATGTCCAAACCTTGGGATACCAGCGGCATTGACGGAGTACACCGTTTCCTGAAGAAACTTTGGAACATGTACGAAGCACCTATAGATGCCGAGCCAACAAGGGAAGAATTGCGTTCGCTACACAAACTTATAAAGAAAATCACCTGGGATATTGAGAATTTCTCATTCAACACTTCCATTCCCGCCTTTATGATTGCACAGAACGAACTGAGTTCGCTCAAATGCAACAAAGCGGCTGTCTTGCGTGAAATAGCAGTGCTGCTTGCCCCCTATGCACCTCATATTGCCGAAGCCATGTGGCACAAGTGTGGAGGAGAAGGTTTCGTGATAGATGCGGAATGGCCTGTATGTAACGAAGCGTATCTGGAAGAAGACGGTGTGAAATACCCTGTACAGTTCAACGGCAAGATGCGTTTTGTCCTTACACTTCCGAAAACAATGTCAAAAGAAGAGGTGGAACAGGCTGTACTGTCGAATGCCGACACACAGAAAGTGCTGGCAGGGGCTACGCCAAAGCGTGTTATTGTTGTACCCGGTAAAATAGTAAATATCGTCCTATGACCGTTTGTCAGAGATATGCATACCGCGCCGAAAAACAAGAAAGGAGAGCGAAAAACTCTCCTCTTGTGAACCAGCTGGGGCTCGAACCCAGGACCCCATCCTTAAAAGGGATGTGCTCTACCTGCTGAGCTACTGATTCCCGTGCTTTTTTCGAAAAGCGGGTGCAAAGGTACTGCTTTTTTCTGATATGACCAAATTTTTTTGCAAAAAAATGACAATTTTACTGAAATATACCCGAAGAGACACTTCAACCACCCAAATTGGCGGGCTTTTTCTTGGTTCTGAATACCCTATCCGCATCCAGACAATGGCCAACGTATCCACCGATGATGTGGCGTTGTCTGTCGCGCAAGCGCGGCGGTGTGCCAATGCGGGGGCTGACCTGTTTCGTTTTACCACACAGGGTATACGCGAAGTAGAGAGTGTCAGTGAAATATGCCGACAGTTGCGCAATGAAGGCATCGCAATGCCGATAGTGGCAGACATTCATTTCCGCAGCGATGTGGCTGATGCTGCTGCCCGGATAGTAGAGAAAGTGCGTATCAACCCCGGTAACTATGCCAAGGAGCCTGCAGAGATTCGTACTCGTTTCACTCATCTCCTGCAAATCTGCAAACAATACAACACGGCTATACGTATCGGCGTGAACCACGGAAGTCTTTCGCCAAGGATTATGGACCGCTTCGGCGATACGCCGGAAGGCATGGTGGAAAGTTGTATGGAGTTTCTGCGTATTGCAGTAGAAGAAGATTTCCGGAATATCATCCTCAGCATCAAAGCATCCAACACACGTGTTATGGTGGAAACGGTACGTCTGCTTGTGGCAACGATGGACAAGGAAGATATGCATTTCCCGCTTCATCTGGGCGTTACAGAAGCCGGTGAAGGTGAAGACGGCCGCATCAAGTCCGCAGTCGGTATCGGCGCTTTGCTGGCAGAGGGAATCGGTGACACCGTCCGTGTCAGCCTGTCCGAAGAACCTGAAGCCGAAATTCCTGTGGCACAGGATTTGGTTACCTACTTTACCAACCCTTCCGGACAGCGTTATGCTGCCACCACGTCCCTCCGATTGGATGAGACAAGCCAGACAACGATATACCAATGTGCGGAAAGCGACTGGACGCGCTACCAATTATTTGCCGCTGCAGAGTGCGGACGCATACTGTGGCAGTACGGCTCACGCAGTCTGAGGCTGGAAAGTCCTGTTTTCTCCCGCGAACAATTGGACGAGCTTGCACGCAACATCCTGCAGGCAGCCGGACTGGTACGATACAAGACCGAGTTTGTCTCCTGTCCGGGATGCGGACGCACCATGTTCGACTTGCAGCAGACCGTACATTCGATAAAAGCCGCGTTCCAAGACCCTGCCTTTGCCGGACTGAAGATTGCCGTAATGGGTTGTATCGTAAACGGTCCAGGGGAGATGGCAGATGCCGATTACGGCTATGTGGGAGCCGGACGCGACAGGATAAGCCTTTACCGCAAGAAAGAATGCGTATTAAAGAACATTCCTCAAGCGGAGGCCGTTGCACGACTGAAGGAACTTATACAACAAGACACCCACTGAAACAAATAAACACATCTATAATACCAACATAAAAACACCTAACAATATGCAAAAATCAGCCTTACAGATTGCACGTCAGTCTTATCAACCCAAGATGCCCAAGGCTCTTGCTTCTTCACTCCGTCTGGCAGAAGGTGCCAAGACCGAATCCGTTGCCGACCAGGAAGAAATTCGCCGTCTCTTCCCCAACACATACGGTATGCCCGTCATTACGCTTGAGCAGGCAGAGGAAACGGCTATACAGTCAGAACCCATTGCTGTGGGTGTCATCCTTTCCGGCGGTCAGGCTCCCGGCGGACACAATGTCATTTCCGGTCTGTTTGACGGTCTCAAGCGTCTCAACCCGAAGAACCGCCTATATGGTTTTCTGGGAGGTCCCAGCGGACTGATTGACGGCAAGTACATTGAACTGACGGCAGATATCATTGATGAATACCGCAATACCGGTGGTTTCGACATCATTGGTTCCGGACGTACCAAACTGGAAGAGACATGGCATTTTGACAACGGTATCGAAGTCTGCAAACGACTCGGTATATCCGCCATCGTCATTATCGGGGGAGATGATTCCAACACCAATGCCTGTGTACTGGCAGAATACTACCTGCAAAAGCAGTGCGGTATCCAGGTTATCGGCTGTCCGAAAACCATTGACGGAGACCTGAAGAATGCCATGATTGAAACATCATTCGGTTTCGATACTGCCTGCAAGGTATATTCCGAACTTATCGGAAATATCCAGCGGGATGCCAATTCCGCCAAGAAATACTGGCACTTCATCCGTCTGATGGGTCGTTCTGCCAGCCATATCGCATTGGAATGCGCCTTGCAGACCCAACCTAATATCTGCCTTATCTCCGAAGAGGTAGAGGCGAAGAAGATGACCCTGCAGCAGATTGTCGCCCAAGTGGCGGATGTGATTGCCGCACGCGGCAATGCCGGCTACAATTTCGGTACAGTACTTATTCCGGAAGGTATCATTGAGTTCATTCCGGAGATGCGCGTTCTTATTCAAGAGTTGAACGACTTACTGGCGGCAGGCAAAGGTTTGGACGGACTTACGCCTACTTCCGCTGCACTCTATGCATCCTTGCCGGAGGCAATTGCCAAACAGCTGACCATGGATCGCGACCCGCACGGAAATGTACAGGTTAGCCTTATAGAGACCGAGAAACTGCTCATAGAGATGGTATCCAAGCGTTTGGCAGAGATGAAAGCAGAAGGCAAATACACCGGTAAATTCTCTGCACAGCATCATTTCTTCGGCTATGAGGGACGTTGTGCCGTACCTTCTAATTTCGATGCAGACTACTGCTACTCTATCGGCCAGACGGCCATCATGCTGATTGCAGAAGGAAAGACCGGCTATATGGCTTTGGTGCGCAACCTGACCAATCCTGCGGAGGAATGGATAGCAGGCGGTGTGCCTATTACGATGATGATGAACATGGAACGCCGAAACGGAAAGATGAAACCCGTAATCCAAAAAGCCTTGGTGGACTTGAACGGCCGTCCGTTCCTTTATCTGGATGCACATCGTGCCGAGTGGGCAGACACCACGCCTACTTACGTCTTCCCCGGTCCTATCCAGTACTATGGTCCGGACGAGGTATGCAACCGCCCCACGAAAACATTGTTGTTAGAAAAAGAAGGACACTGCTAATACATGCTGAACGTATTGCGTAAAACAGCCATACTGGCACTATTGTTCGTTTCGGGTACTTGCTTCGGTCAGTACTCGGACGAGCAATTGTACGAAGCCTACATGTCATCCGACCTCACCTTGTGGGGTGAATATATCGCTCACACAAAGTGGGACACATTGTCCGCTGAGGGACGGACAAGGCTGATTAACTATTATTATGGCTATATTCCTTTCCGCCACGACAATGGCGGGAAAGACTGCCGTGCCTTGCTTGACACCTATTGGGCACTCATCCGGAGGCATCAGGATGTACTCACCGAGTCGGAGTACAAGACTTTTCTCAGTTCGGCTTATGCGTATGAGTATTTGCTGGACCATGGACGTATCTTCTCGGATGGGATGAAGTCATTCAAAGTGGCCAAAGAGGCTGTGGAAGCGGATGAGAACAACCCACTGGCTCTTGCGCTGAAAGGCAACGTGGATTTCTATGCGCCAAAGCTGTTCGGCGGCAGTAAGAAACGAGCGATGAGGGCGTTTCTGAAGGCAGAGAAAATTATGCATAATGATGCCAAATACCGTTACTATTGGAATTATCCTTCTCTGCAACTCTGTATTGCCCAGTGCTATGAGAAACAAGGAGATTTGGACGAGGCAATAGAACAATGCCGCAAATTACTTGCTGAGCATCCTCATTTTGCGTATGTGCGGGACGAATATCTTCCTGCCCTTCTCAAGAAGAAAAGCAAGAAAGAAGACTGACGCGTGTCAGTCTTTTTTTTGACCTATAGTCCCCAATCCTTGATTATTTTTTACGCGTACGGGGCTTATGTCCAAAATTATAGCCCACACGAATGGACGGCTCAATAAACATGGTTTCTTCTGCCAATGAAACCCCGTAAACGATATCTGTCATGATATACCAATGCCGGTTGAATACATGCCCTAAACGCAGTTCGACAGGCAAGAACAAATCCATATCCAAAAATCCCACTCCGGTACAAGGACTGACACCAAGCACAAAGGGCGATTTGTGCAAGTCACCTATTTCCATCAGCAGACCGGCCGAGAATTTAAACATATAATAGAAACTATCGTATCCGTTATCTTCCCCGAATTCCCCATATTCGCCTCCTTCATCAAATGCGCCATAGGGTTCCGTTTCTTTCAGGAAACCACCACCTATGCCGGTATAAAATCCGATAGCGAATTTATCGGATAGCGGATAGGCAAAGTCATACCCCACATGGCCGTTTACTCCGGCAGCATACAAGTCCTTAAATTCGGCCGGCACGCCAAATCCGATGTTTAGTCCGGACATCCAAGGGCGCGCTACGGCGATGGAATCGTTCTGACCGAAAGATACAACACTGATAGTCAGCAAGATGAGCAATATAAGCGTCTTTTTCATAGTATTCTTGTCTGGTTGATATGTTATTTACTTACTATTTCTTTGTGATTGTTAAGAATGATTTTTGAAGTACCTTTTTTGTCAGAGAATGTAAACATTGCCATCGCAGACCACCCCTCATAATCGGGTGCCCAATAACGGATGCCTGCCATTCCATGTGTTTTTTCCCAAGCCACCAAATCGGCATATACATCTGCCTGCCCCTGCTGATTTTTCGCATATCGTCCGAGTGTCTTGTTCCAACCGGAGAATGGACCGCTCATGCTTCCTGATGGGTAGGCGAACTCGCCGACAAAGACAGGTATTTTACATTTCCTGTTAATTCTTGTCACTGTCTTCGTCAGCAGTTTTGCCCGATTCAAGGTCATGGAAGGCGCACTGGGATAATAACTGATGCCGGCAGTCTCCATCGCATATCCGTTTTTCCGCATACAGAGGAAGAAGGAGGCGCTGCATCTTGGTGTGAATACAACAGTAGCTATATGCGTAGAGAATTTGACTTTTGAGGCATCATGCTCCGGATGTTTGGCATAGGCTTTCAAAACGCCTTTTCTAACGGCAGCGAACGCTTTTGCTTCATAACACCACACATGTTTTTTCAGCCACCAGACAGAGAAAACCGATGCCATATATCTTTGCATGGATGTTGCTTTTGCCAGTTTGGGGTCTACTGCCGTTTTCGCACCCATACCGATACCGGCAAATCCAAAATTGGCTTCATTACCCAGATTCCAGTTATGGACGGTACAGCCGATGGAGAGAATGGAATCCGCCACCAATTCTCCGTAGGCCTCCAAGACCGTGCAAATTTCATTCAGCGACAATTCTGACCATTGTTTTCCGTTTTGCAGTGCATAGATTTCCGGATATTCCTCAAAACGCGGAGCCTGCAAACCATCCATGTCCATGTAGGTATAGGCGCACATAATTTCTGGATTGATGGGCATACCCACTTTTTTTGCGATTCTGCATAGTTCCATTGCTTGCGTGAAAGTATGCACATTGGCGTTTTCATCCTTTTTGCCGTCGGTGATATCTTCTGCGGTCGTATCACGTTTAGTGGCTATGCGGACATACATTTCCGTTGAACCAAGGTCGTGATATATTTGCTGCAGTTCTTCGGGCGTTGTCGCGAGTCTGTCACCCACAGAAAAAGTATATCCTCTCCTGAACTGCTTCAGTGAAAAGGGGCTTAACGAAAGTGCCACACGGAAATCGTTGTTGGGTTTGTCGGAAGGCGAAAGAGCGGTTTTTTTCGCCTCTTTTGCGAACTGCAATGTCACTGCCTTTGAAGCCCCGAACATCTGTGTAACAGACTGGGATTTCACTTCCACACCATCCATGTCGGCATACCCTACATATTCCATCATATCTCCCGCATTAAGAAGGTCGTGCTGTTCAGGAGTTTCTTGGGATAATATGCGCAGGTAATCAATCGCATTGGCACTTCCACCGCCGTTACACATCATTACGATAGAGGTTTTTGCCGCACCTTTGTGGGCTGCCAGCACGTGCAGACCTTTGGTGGCTAGCGAAACCTGAAATTTATGGGTACCTGCCTCCAAACACGTTGTATGTACGGCTTCCATCTGCCCGCTCATATCCGCTGCCAGCAGCGTTACTTCGCCATCTTCCGCTATGGTGAGACAAACTTCTGTAGTCGCCATAAACGGATTCGGGTTATTGGGTGAAAGGCTGATGCCGTCGTCATTACCCAAATAATCAACCTCTGTCATATTCTGCAAGGTTAACAGGGTATCCGGACCAAACACAATTCCTTGCCATCCTTGTGTCCGGTTTGAAACAACCACACGGTTCAATCTCAACTGACCGCCCTCATCTTCTTGCCCTGTAAACGTGACCGTTTGTGCCCCCACAGGACAGGATAACAATGCGAGCAAAAACAGTAGTATTTTTTTTCTCATATCTCCTATGTTGTATATATTGGAGCAGCAAAGGTACTGTTTTTTTTTGAATTGTGCAAATGTTTATGCTATTTTTATTGAAAATAATTTGCGTATATCAAAAAAAAGCACTACCTTTGCAGGCAGAATTGAAAAACACAATAGTTATGGAAACAGCGACAAGAACATTTCAAGTGACTCTTCCTGTTGTGGATGCCGCATTTTTCCGTTGTCAGTCGCACAATATGCAGAGGGCAAGACAATCGCCATGCATGCAGATGAATCCCCTGAACAATTTATAGACCGTTTGCTATATTCATGACGATAAGGTTCTTGTGCTTGTTATTGCATCCTTTGGACATTACAACGACAAATTAAACCAACAATGCAACGCATTTATAATCAAACAATTACCCCCCCCTACAAATGGGCGCAAGGTAAACAAAATCAACACATTTGCAACGTCATAGGCGGTGCTTGACAGGTATGTCAGGTGCCGTTTGTCGCATATAATAACCAATTTATTAACCAAAAACAAAACAACACAATGAAACGAATCTACTTCCTTTTCGCAGCCCTCTGCTGCGCAGCAACCATCCATGCCGCGGATGATGTAGTGCCCGGCAAGTTCACCATCAACGCCGATGGCGACCAAGTGCAGTTCGCACGTGGTAACTTGCAGGCAATTGGTACCGGTGATCCTTCTTCATGGACGTGGCGAATTGCCGAAAACCAATGGGATTATGCAGGCAAAGAAAACAATCGTAATAATATACTTTTAAAACCAAATAGTGCCGGGTTTCCGGGTGCTGTTTATGACCTGTTTGGATGGAGCACGGACCAAACGTATTACGGTCTCAATCTAAGCACTTCGAACAGTGATTATTCGGGAGAATTTGTGGATTGGGGAAATCTGATGGGAGAGGGTTGGCGTACGCTGACCTACGACGAGTGGGAGTATATATGGAATAGACGCGAGAATGCTCTTGGTTTGCGCGGTATAGGAAGGGTCTATGACGGCGTAAGCGAATACATAAACGGATTAATTTTGCTGCCGGATGGTGCAGATAAGAAGACACTTGGATTTACTGCCAATGCGACGAGTTGGTCTGACAACTCGCTATCTCCTGACTCAAAGGCGATGAAAGCAGGGGCGGTTTTCCTGCCTGCTACAGGTATTCGCGGGCTTTATTATACACAGAGCGGGGTTCTGGTAGGGATAGATGTAATACAAGTTTCGAATACTTGTTACTATTGGGCTTCCACTCCATACGGAGAGGAAAATGCATCGGCTCTGCATGTCACCCAAGAGCATTCACAGGTTAATTTAACCGTCGACCGTTTTTGTGGCCGTTCGGTTCGTCTCGTGCGTGCCGCATCGGCGTCTACTGCCCTCAACCAAATCACCAATGACCAATCACCAATGACAAATAAGGTCATCAAAGATGGCCGTCTCCTCATCCTCCGCAACGGCAAACTCTTCAACGCCACTGGTGCGGAAGTAAAGTAAATAGCAGCCGTTAGGCTAATTGTATCGCAAGAGGCGGTAATCCGAAATGGGTTACCGTCTCTTTTTTATGACACACTATGTTTTAGAAAGCACATCCGAACGACGCGCAAGGCGCGAACGGGATATCAAAACCCGATTTCAGTATCTAACCATTCAAGAAAACATGCCTTTCATGGAAGCATACGAGGCCATCGGCTATGAATTTTACCTCTCTGCAGGACAAATACGCGATAT
>JAGCEW010000015.1 GCA_017650465.1 Paludibacteraceae bacterium | reverse complement strand
TGTTCCCTTGGTGGCAACAATTGCTTATTATACTATGTACACAGATCATCTTCTTCTGGGTATTCCACACATATTCCGGCATTCTGCGGTTCTCTACCTTTATCGATATTATCAAGGTCATCTTCTCGGTCTTCCTGACTGTTGCAATATGGGCATCAATAAATCTAATTGTCGCTTCTAATGGTACACATTTGTTCTTCAATTCCATCCTATATGCTTATTTCTTCGTAGCGATTGTTTTATTAACGACTACTCGTATCTCTATCAAAACGATATTCGAGTTCCTGTCGCACAATATCACTCGTACGCCTGTCCTTATTTATGGTGTTCAGTCTATGGGGTTGGCTGTAGCAAAGATGTTACAGACGTCTCTTGATGCCAAGTATCGTGCCGCAGGTTTTATCAGTGACGACAATAACGACACTCACCACAATCTGCAAGGTTTACCTGTTTATCACCGTGATGAACATCTTTTTGAGTTGATGGACCAACGTGGCATCAGTCATGTGATCGTCTCTCCAGCTATACTGCGAAGTGGTGTTCCCTTAACCATATTGAACACCTTTTTGGAGCATAATATCACGCTCCTAACGGCACCAAATATTACTGATTTACAGCAGGAATCGGATTCCAAAGATGTCAATATTGCGAAAGTCACATCCATTGAGGCCATTCGCGTGGAAGATCTACTGGAGCGTCCGGTAATATCCATCAACACGGCAAATATCCAGGCGATGATGCAAAACAAGGTCATTCTCATCACCGGAGCCGCAGGAAGTATTGGAAGTGAAATCGTTCGGCAAGTGGCGCATTACAATCCATCGCTGATTGTGCTCTTTGAGATCGCGGAATCTCCCCTCCACAATCTTAGCCTGGATTTGCGCTCCGAGTTCCCACAATTGCATTTCACACGCATCATCGGCGACGTACGTAACATCCAAATCTTAGAGCAGGTATTTAGCGAATATCACCCGCAAATTGTATTCCACGCAGCTGCCTACAAGCATGTACCCTTGATGGAAGACTTTCCATCTCAGGCCGTTTTGGCAAATGTATTAGGCACTAAGAATGTAGCAGATATGGCGGTAAAGTACAACGCAGAGCGTTTCGTGATGATTTCTACCGACAAAGCCGTTAATCCCACCAACGTAATGGGCGCATCCAAGCGTATTGCAGAGATATATGTTCAATCGCTCAACAATCATTTACAAGCACTTCATCCCTCCGAACCGACAACACGGTTTATCACCACGCGGTTTGGTAATGTCTTGGGCTCTAATGGTTCAGTCGTGCCCTATTTCAAGAAACAAATTGCAGCAGGCGGCCCTGTCACGGTAACGCACCCGGATATCATCCGCTATTTTATGACGATTTCGGAAGCTTCGTGTTTGGTGCTCGAAGCAGCTACGTTAGGTGCTGGTGGTGAAATCTTCTGCTTTGATATGGGACATCCCGTTAAAATTGCTGATTTGGCAAAGAATATGATTCGCCTGGCAGGATTTGTTCCGGGAAAAGACATTAAAATAGAATACACAGGTCTTCGTCCTGGCGAGAAATTGTATGAGGAACTGCTCAACCAGCGCGAAACGACGCTGCCGACTCCTAACGAGAAAATTAAAATAGCGAAAGTGCGCGAATCAGACTACAATAGTATCCTTCCTGCCATCAACGATCTTATTCAGGAGGCTCGGACCGGTGCCGTGTTCCCAACCGTCAAGAAAATGAAGCAGATCGTACCTGAATACATCAGTCATAATACCATTTACGAACAACTGGATCAGCCGTCTCCTGGCATAAATAAAACATTATGATCACACCAACAGCCTATATTGTTCTAATTTCCCTTGCCTTCGTCCTTTCTTGGATGGCATTCCGTCCAACTTTACGTTGGGCGCAACATCATCATGTGGAAGACAAACCCAACACTCGCAAACTCCAAGACCATCCCATTCCGATGTTAGGTGGTGTGGCAATTGCTTTTGGTATTTTTGTTCCACTTATTATTGCCCAGTTCTATTTTCACCTTCCCGATATGGGATATCAGTTGGTTGCCATGGCAGCCATGCTCATCTTGGGCGTGTTAGACGACCTGTATGATATCCCTGCATGGCTACGGTTCATAATAGAAATGTTGCTCGTCTGGCTTCTGCTATGGGGGACGGAAGCGCTCATCAGTAATTTTCATGGACTTTGGGGAATCACAACACCCATTTCCATGTATCTGGCATTACCTCTGTCCATTATTGCCGGAGTCGGAATCATCAATTCCATTAACTTGATAGATGGCGTTGATGGCTATTCTTCAGGCTATGGCATAATGGCAAATTTGCTTTTTGCGATTGTCTTTTGGGTGTTAGATTGCCCTACACAGGGACTCTTCTCCATAATTGCGGCCGCCGCATTGATTCCATTCTTTTTTCACAATGTATTTGGAAAGAAAACAAAAATGTATTTAGGCGATGGAGGAAGTTTGTTGATTGGTATGATCATGGCTTGCGATGTGTTCAGTTTGCTCTCGCAGAGTCCAAACACGCTCGCTGCGGACGCTTCAATAGGTATTGTAGCGTTGGCTTTGGCTATTCTTAGTATCCCCGTTTTTGATACTATTCGGGTGATGTTTGCACGCATTTTTCGTGGACAGTCACCCCTGCTGCCGGATAAAACACATCTGCACCATCGCTATATAGCATTAGGCTATTCCCATGTGGGAACATCCTTCACCATCCTTTTCCAAAATCTGATTATCGTTGCATTATGGTGGGTTTGCTATCGTTTGGGCGGAAGTATCGACTTGCAATTCTGGCTTGTTGTCTTTCTTTCCGTTCTTGCCACTGTTGGCTTTTATTATGGCACGGAATATGACGAACGCCATAAAAATCGCGTATCAAAACGCCTTCGCCAATGCATCAGCCATACGCAAATAGAGCAAAGTGCTTTCTGGATGCGTTTACAAAAGTGGGTTGATGCCCTATAAAACAGGGTGCTTTTTACAATTACTTTTGATATTTCCCGACATACTTCATCGCCAGGAACACTATCCAATCAGGAGTATGTTTCAAAATTGGCGTAGCAAGCCAGTTGATGAATCCCGGTGTATCTTTCTTCTTGCCTTTGAAAAGTTTTTTCAGGGCACGTTTCACCAGTTTCTCAGGAGGTATACTTACCGTTAATGCTACGGCTAACTTACGCAGATTGGGCGCAAGACCGAACAATGCCGTATCCACAGCACCCGGAGCCATCACCAACACGTTCACACCCTTCGGCTTCAGTTCATACCAAAGGGACTTTGAGAAATTATAAATAAATGCTTTTGTGGCATTATAGGTCTGTATACCGGGCATTGCCATCCAAGCGGACATAGATGACATATTGAGGATATATCCCTTGCCTCGTTGCGCCATATCTTCTCCGAACAATCGGCACAATTTAGCTACAGTCACCACATGCAAATTCAGCATCAACTCGATGCGCGACATCTTGGTCTCCACATAAGGATTGAAGAAGAACACACCGGCATCGTTTATCAACACATCCACTTCCAAATTCTCATTCTTGCAATATTGATAAAGTTCTTCGGCCGAGTCTTGTTTGCTTAGATCAGCATATTTCGCAATGGTTTTCACGCCATATATAGCCGCCAAATCGTCTGCAACGCTTTGCAGTTCCTTTTCCTGATTGGATACAAGCAACAAATCGCTCTTATAATCGCGCGCCAACTGAGTTGCATATTGCAACCCGATTCCGCTGGAAGCACCGGTAACAAGTGATAGCATATCCGTTATTTTTTTGCCATCGACTTTTGGGCATCTGCCTCCAGTCGGGCTATTTCTTTTTTAATGTTGTTTGGTATTTTTTCTCCGTCACGTTCCACGCACTCATGACATTTCATATTGAGCGTGTACATACGCCCTACGCAGTAGTTCGAACGTCCGCAACCGGCATGATAGTGAGGATTTTCCTGCACATGTTTCACAAAGTCCGGATCTTTTATCAGCACATGTGCCAACTGGAACAACTCGAAACCTTCGTCCATGATTTGCTGACAGTTATCGCCCGATTGAATACCACCCACATAGATCAGCGGCACATCCTTTATCTCCTCTTGGAAACGTTTGGCTTGCTGCATAAAAT
>JAGCEW010000118.1 GCA_017650465.1 Paludibacteraceae bacterium | reverse complement strand
TGTGCCGCTTGGTCTTCCACAGAGGTAAAGCGGGTATGCTTGCCCAAGGTGAAACCATCCACTTCGGCAGCAATGATACGGAATTTGTATTCCGTCAGTCGGATAAGCGGAAGGAAAATTTCGCACGAAACTCCCAAGCCGGGAATGAGCAATAACGTCGGGGCTTTTTCGTTGCCAAAAGTTCGAAAGTTCATCGCTTACATGTAAATGGTAAGAACCGACCGGTACGGCGACAATAGGATTCGTATTCTTCGCCGAAGTCACGGCGCAGACGTTTCTCTTCGGTCAACACTTGCACGAACATAATAACCACAAAGATGCCCCATACCAGCAGCGCTTGCCATGTCCAGAGCCATACGATGTATCCAACTAAATAGATGAAGGTGCCGGTGAGCATAGGATTGCGATTGATTCGGTACGGTCCATCGACCATTAAATGTTGCGTACGGGGACCTATCTCGTGGTCGAACGCGTCCATCGGATTTCCTTTGCCACGCCGTTTCATATAGACGATGGTCCAAATACTTAGCGCCAAGCCTCCGAGGATCAACATACCTGTTATGGAGGCACGCAAAGCACCGATGTGCTCCAATGCCGGCATACCGGATGCCAGCCACATAATCGTCGGCAGCAGCACGACGAATAGCACTCCGCCGAGCACATAGCCGGCTATTTCACGAAACTTTTTCATATCCAATCGGTCGAAATTGTTCTTGTTCCTCACTATATACATAGCCTGCTTCGAGAAGGATGGCTTTGATCTTCTCAGGTTCGGTATTGAAATAATAGCACAATGATTCGAGCGAGTCAAATTCCTCGTCCCTAAGCATCATATTGATGCTTGAGACCAAGATGGCGGGATTTTGCGGTAGGTAATCCATTATTATATCTCGGGGTGTTGGATCGTTAATACTTGACCTGGTTCGGCGAAGTAAAACATATCGAGGATGACGGGTTTGGTGCCGCGGTTCTCGCCTCGATGAATCGTACCGACCACCTCTACCAGAGGTTCGCCTTCATGAAACGTGCGTTCGTTTCCGTCTTGGCAGACAATGGTCAAATCGCCTTGCTCCACGATGCCGTAGTTAACGGCAGTATGATGATGCCAGCCGGTAACGGCTCCTACGGGGAACGTCATACGCAATACCGTCAATTCCGGCTTGCCTTTCGGAAAGTCCGGCAACTGCTCGCCATCCCAACTCTGCAAGGTGCGGATGAGTTCTGTTGTTGTAATTTCTTTTTTCATATCTTTTGCTTTTCGTGCGAAGTCAAATAAGGCTTTGGGCAAGTGGCAGTATCCGTCCGGATGTTTGTCCAGATAGTCCTGATGGTACTCATCGGCGGAATAGAAGTTCTGCAAAGGCAGTTTCTCTACCACGAATGGTTGAGCACACTTGCTCTGCTCTTCTGCATAGACTTTCCCGATGATTGGCAGATCGCCCTCGTCCGTATAATAGATGCCTGTGCGGTAGCGTGTACCTTCATCGTGCCCTTGTTTGTTCAGGCTCGTTGGGTCTATCGCCACAAAGAACATGCGCAACAAGAAGTCCAGACTCACTTTGTCCGGATCATAGCTCACGTGCACGGTCTCGGCATAGCCGGTTGAGTCCGTATAGACCTGCTCGTAAGTGGGATTGTCCGTCTGTCCGTTCGCAAAACCCACTTCCGTCTCGACTACTCCGTCAATCTGTTTGAAGAAATGCTCCGTACCCCAGAAGCATCCTCCTGCTAAATATATATGTTTGAGATTCATAATAGTGCTCTTTGTAATGCGGCGCGACCAAGGTCGGTCATTAGACCGCGTGCTTCCAAGTCGGCACAACGCTGTTTATTCAATTCTGTCCAATGACTCTTTTTCTGCCGAGGAGAAAGACGTTGCGCCAAACGACCATCAGGAAGGCGTTTGAGGGTGGAGTCTATCCATCCGAAACAGAGCGATTCTTCTACCACATCGAGATAGGATAGGCACAAACCTTCCGGTTTTTTCTTGCCCCGGTACATAGCAATCCAGCAGCATTTTGCTGATGCAGCATTAAGTTCGAACCACTCCCTGAGTTGTGCCCGTTCGCTATATTCCAACAGATCCACTATTTCCATTCTTTTTGAATTTCAAACCAGTCAACATCGAGCCAACCGGCATCGTTGATGGATTTGGTTCGTGAGCAGAAGAGGCCAATCTGTGCACCTGTCCAATATCCTTTCTCTGCTTGGAAAACATCACCGGATTTGGCCCAATGCTGGCCGTCCGAAGAGGTGTAGAACTGTCCTTGCTGATGTTCATTCATACTTAGGCGCAAGTACATCCATTCATCAGAGACGGGCGGTTGAAGCGTGAAAGTCTTGCGTCCGAAAACAATCATTCCTGCTTGTTCCGTACCTGCCAGTTTCTTGTCAGGACAAGGTCTGAAACGTACACGTGCCGTAGCCGTAAACGCAACAGAAGGAATCTTTTGCATGAGCATGTTCGGCATCAGTTCATCCTTCGCTTCCGCACTATAGAGCCGCAGCAGACTATTCGCCGCATCGCAGTAGTACC
>JAGCEW010000117.1 GCA_017650465.1 Paludibacteraceae bacterium | reverse complement strand
GCACCTGTTCCACTGGAGGCGCCGATGGACTTGTTGGTATAGGCATCGCGTGCTTCGAGGATATAGGACAGAGAGTGTTTGGGTCCGAAGTCCTTCATCTCCCAACTAAGTTCGAGGATGATATCACATTTGGCAGTGCGTGCGACCTCGTCCAATAGGGATTCCGCCAGTTCGTTTCCTGCTTTGCTGGTGGTGAGGTTGTCTTCCATTCGGCGTTGCTCAATGGATTTGATGGTTTGCTCCAGGCTCTGCAGCGGGAACTGGCGTTCTGCCATCAGGTCGTTGAGTTTGGCGACGGCCAGTTTAAGCCCCATATTCTCCTGGAGTGCTTGTTTGTAATCAGGCACTTTGACGGTTGTTCCCATGTTCTCCACCTCGGTGTAATATCCGTTGCTGATGCACCATACATCGGAGGGGATGACCATCAGTTCGGGTTTCTTGATCTGTGCGTGTGCAATGATGGCTACACAAACGAACAGCATGGTAAAGATTGTCTTTTTCATAGCATTGTAATTTATTCTTTACAGATATTGTAATCAATAACGTCCTTCGGCAGGAATAATGCCATCGGCTATCAGTTTTTTCTTCAGTCCTGCGCGGTCGACGGTGACGGTGCCGGTCTCAATCATCTGACGTCCGTCGCGCTCGTAATGCGTGGTAACAGCACGGCGGTCTTTGTAGCTGGCGTAGTCTTTCCAAGGTCCATTGTCGCTAAAGAAAGCGTTCCAATAGTCTTCGTATTTTTCCCGTGCGTTTCGGTCGAAGCAAAGCGGTTTGAGGTCACTGATACCGCTATTACCCGCTTTGACGCCGTCGAAGATCACTTCCTGTACGGCTTTGCGTTGTGCATCGGTAAAGGCCACCACCCCATCTTTGGCGCGTACCTGTACACGAATGACGTAACTACCGTCGAAATTGGCACTCAAGACCAGACTGGGCTGGTCGTAATAGGCCTGTGAGCGTTTGGCGCCGCAGCCGGTTAGCATTGTTGCAGCCACGATGGCTACAAGAAACAGATACTTTTTCATAAGGCTTGTTTATCTACATTGTTATTAAAATCCACTACTCAGTCCGCGTATGACGCCTGCTGCTTCGAGTGCCTTACGCAAATCGTCTTTTCGCACGCTGACTACGACACCCACTTTGTACTCTTTGCCGACTTTGGTCACTTCCCTGGTTCCTTCCATGACGGAAGCATATTTCTGGAACTCACCTCCTTCGGCAAAGAAGCTTTTGAAATATTCTTCGAACTGTGTTTCCACTCCGGGCGTATTGGCCATCGGGCGCTGTGAGACGCATCCTTGACTGCCGCCGAATCCTTTAAAGATAACACCGTGAACGGCATTTTTGCGGCATTGGTTTTCAGCCACATTCTTACTTTTGCTGTAGGTCCAAACTTTGACCAGGTAGGTACCCTGAATGGCATTACCGCCACATTCGATTTCATAACGGAACTGTTTGGTGTCTTTATCCGCTTTGTTTTGACGGATACCTGCCATCGCCGGCAAGCACAAGGCTACCGCGAGGAGAGAAATAAGCATTTTGTTCATATTCGGGATATTTTAGGGGTTATTATATTTCTTTTTCTTGTTTCGGCGGCAAAGGTACTACTTTTTTTTGATATATGCAAATTTATGTCTCTTTTACCTTATAAAAAATCTCATTGTACATTAATGTTGCCTGTTTTGTATCTATTCCCACCTGCTCCGCCAGCCGGATACAATCTTCACGTTGCGGGAGCGGATTATCGTTCACGGAGGTGGTATGATAATCACCGGCAGTGCCACAAGGAAGCAAGTCATACGCCGGAGAGAAGCGCCATCCGTTATCATAGATGAAGGCAAAATTTCGTGCGTGGTCGTCTCTGTTTCCAATAAGAACATTGAAACACATCAGGCGGTATATCTTCTTGATTTCTTCTATAGAGTGCGTCAGTTGATTCGCTATGGCGAATATATGCCGATAGTCCATACAAGGGATGGTATAGTCTGCCTGCAGCAACCCTCCGGCTGTGACTACATGGATTTTAGAGCCATCCTGTTTACGGTCAAAGCGCCGGGTGGCGAACCACCTATCTTCAAAGAGCCGTGTCTCCGGCATCTCTATTCCGCACTGCCGGGCAAGTTGCGAATAACGGTACTCTTCCCGGCCGATGGTTTCCTTATCGCCTCTGGCGCGGAACTTAACCAGCCACTCGACGCCATCCTGCTTCAGGAAGATTTTGGGTCTCGCCCCGCCGGGTGAACCACCGCGTTGTACTAACTCTTCCAGATGTTCGCCCATATAAGCATCATCCGCCAGAATGGAATCCGCCTCCGCCGCCAGGCGTTCAAAATCCAAGTACTCCGGTGTATTGTGCAGACTCTTGTCCGGCCTGAACTCTAATGCTCCTCGTCCGTTTTGCCCAACGAGACAGAGTCGCTCCAAGATATTGAGATTATTGCTATTGATGCCTTTCTGCATCAAATAGCGATGGAGCACTAATTGCCCCCATCCGTCCGGCAATGCATCCGCAAACACGCCAAATGCGCCTTCAAACGGATGATAAGGTGCTATTTTCAATCCAGGCG
>JAGCEW010000116.1 GCA_017650465.1 Paludibacteraceae bacterium | reverse complement strand
TTTTTGTAGTATCTTTGCAGCGTCTTTTGATCAGTAAACCTTTTTCGTACTCCGGTCAACCTTTTTAGGTATCGAGTCAAAAGTTTACGATTTTTAAGATAGCACCTCAGTTATCGAGTCAACCTTTTTCAGTTTTAGTCAAGTGCTAACCCTTCGGTAAGGGTATGCTATCCCTATGGTCATCTCTCGGTCATCTCTCGGTGAGCATCCGATGAGCATACATTGAGCATACATTGAGCATACATTGAAAACAGCAGGGTAACAGCAGGCAAAAAGGAAAGAGAAAGGTGAAAAATGAAAGGTAAAAAGTGAAAGGAGGAAGGGGAATTAGAGGGCGGGATAGGCGATGTCCGTGAGATAGAGGGCCTCGGGCGGAGCGGACTGTCCGGCACAGGTGCGGTCACGCGCCTCTAAGACAGCGGCAAACTGCTGCCGGGTCATGCGATGACGCCCCACCTCAAACAACGTGCCAACCACCGCACGCACCATATTGCGCAAAAAACGATTGGCAGTAATACGGAAAACCCACATATCGCCTACGGGATGCCACTCGGCTTCGGTAAGGGTACAGATTTTGGTCTGCACATCGGTCTGCGTGCGGCAAAAAGAAGAGAAATCGTGCGTCCCCAACAACAAGCGCGCCGCTTCGTTCATTGCATCAAAATCCAAATCGGGTGCGACGCGTGCGGCCCGCCCTTGTAAGAAGGGATCTTTGCGCTGACAGACGATGTACTCGTAGGTTCGCGAAAGTGCAGAGAAACGTGCGTGAAGGCTGTCCGGCACCAGCCATATATGATGGATGGCGATGGCAGACGGCAAAAGGCTATTGAGTTTGTCGGCAAGGTTTGGCAAGCGTTCGTCCAGCGATTCAGGGAAATCAAAATGCGCGAACATAAGACGTGCGTGAACCCCCGCATCGGTTCGTCCGGCAAAGACGAGTGCGACAGGTGTGCGTAAGACGAGAGAGAAAGCTTCCTCCATGGTCTGCTGCACCGTTACGGCATTAGGTTGCGACTGTGAGCCATGGAAATCAGTGCCCCGATACGAAAAGCGAACGAAGTAACGCATTGAGTTGAGGAGAGAAAGAGAAACGATAAGCCAAAGCCGCAAAGCCGCCTCCAAAGAGAAGCGTGCGAATGAGACTACCCCACCACCCTGCCGCAGACGGCAAGAGCCACAGGATGAGGTGGTTAAGCACAAGAATAGTTATGAAGAGGACCAGTGTCCATAGTTGGGTGCGAGAGAACGGTGAGGTGCGACACGAGCAGAGGAGTGTTACGACGACCAGCCCACAATAAACGGCGTAGGACAAGAGGTTGCTGAGCGCTGCGCCGGTCATTCCATAAAGAGGAATAAGGGCATTGTTAAAGACAATAGCCAAGGCTGTGAGGACGAAAGAGAAAATGAGCGAGAAACCATAGAAACGGCTGTAGTTGAGCAACATGACCGAAAAAGAGAACGTTGCCAACAAGAGTTGACTCAGCGCCAAGATGAAGACTTCTCGCCTTGCGACGGCGTAGGTAGTGCCGTTAGGGAGAAGCGCGTATATGAGGTCGATGTTCAGCCACAAGAGCAGGAAGACGAGGCATCCGACCAAGAAAGCATTGCCGGTGACTTGCTGCAAGAGCGACTCCGCCTCGTGGTGTTCGTTGCGTTTGAGGGCATCTGCCAACTGAGGCGATGCGATGGCGGTAAGCGAACGATAAGGAATGGAGACCATAACCGCCATATAAGTGGCGATAGCGAAGACGCCTGTGTAAGCAAGTCCCATTTTTGCCGTAAGGAAGAAGGAAGAGAGCGTAGGAGCGACGACAGAGGCTAATGCCGAGACGAGCAAGAAGGCAGTATAGAGCAGATAGCGACGCACCAAGGGACGGTTGGTACGCAAGAAGGTCCAATCGGGTCGCAAGGAAATATGTCCGATCGCAAAGACATATACCACATTCACTACCGCTGCGACTGCATAATTGATGCACAAAGCGAGTACAAATCCGTCGAGCGACAAGACGTGGAAGGCATAAAGCAGATAGCAGACCAAGAGCCCTATGCGCACCAAGACCTCGCGCACGGCACGCGGCACGACAATACGCATGAGGACATTGGAGCAAGTCTCAAACACCGTCTGGTAGAGCATAAAAAAGGCTATAGGCAGAACGGCGTAGTAATAGTCCACAAACAGAGGTGATTTCTCGGAGAACCAGGCTGCGAGCGGTATATGGCAAGCGTGATAAAGGAGTGCGAAGCAGATGAATCCGAGCAAAGGAATGACGGTGGTCCAGAAAAAGAATCCGTGCGCCTCGGATTGTTGCGGTGTTCGGAAATAAGGGAAGAAGCGTATGATAGAAGAGGAGGTGCCGAGTTGGGCAAGCCCGATGAAGAGTGTGGCTGCGTCCAATAAGACACGCGCCAAGCCAATCTCCTCCGCCGTAAGAAAACGTGTGAGGACGAAGAAGGTGGTAAGGAAACCCACCGCCACCCCGATATAGGTGACGATGGTTCCCTTGATACTTTGGCGGGCAATGATTCCCATAGTGTCAAGCACTTATGGTACTTTTACTTCTCAATGCCGAGCAGTTCGACCTTGAAGATAAGCGTAGCGTACGGCGAAATCTGCTGACCCGCGCCGCGTTCTCCATAAGCGAGGTTCTGCGGGATATAGAACATAAAGGTGGAGCCAACAGGCATGAGTTGGAGACCTTCCGTCCAACCGGCGATGACTTGATTAACGCCGAAGGTAGTGGGTTCGCCACGCTGATAAGAGCTATCGAAAACAGTGCCGTCGATGAGTGTTCCTTCGTAGTGAACACGCACTTTGTCGGTGGCAGAAGGTTTCTGACCCTTACCTAATTTGATGACCTTGTACTGGAGACCAGATTCGGTGACAGTGACATCTTCGTCCAAAGCATTAGCAGCCAAGAACTCTTCGCCAGCGCGACGTATTTCGCCGAACTTGATATCATTTATGGTGCGCTGTACATAGGCTTGTGCTTCGTTAGCGTCCCAGTTCTTTTCAGCACCTTTCATGCCATTAACGAAGCCTTGAAGGATGACTTGGAAACGTGTTTCCATACCGGGAACACCCACCAGACCTTCGGCTTCCTGCTCACGGATAGCGTTACCGATGTTGCGCCCCAGTCCCATAAGTTGGGGATTGTGGCATTTGATTTTGAGCGCTTGGTTGATGGTTTTGATGAACTCCTTGCGGTCATCGCCCGTGGAATCGGAAGCGAGTACATACATCTTCACCTCGGAGCCATTGAGGAAACCGAAGGCGTAGTTAAGACTATCCATCTGATTAGCAAGCACTACCGGTGCTGTAGAAGTGGGGCATTTGGCTTTCACCGGTTTGCCAGCCAGGACAGAGTCTTTGCCCATAGAAGCCATATAGGCGTTGCGGAAATACTCGGAAGCAGCCTCTTGTGTCATCATTGTGGTATCCTCATTGAGGCCGTTGACAAAAGCCTGGAAGAAAATCTTCTCGTTAATGGGGAAAGACTTGTTCTCAGCCAAGCCTTTGGTTTCAAACTCTTTGACAGCGAAAGCGATGTTGCGTGCCGTTTCCTGCACCTCGGTTTGCTTTTCGTTTTTGCCGTTATAGGCCTTTTCCATAGCCTCAAGGAACTCGTTGATAACCGCATCACTGCTGTCTTCGGCGAGTTGCTGCATCTTAATCATAGACCCGTTCATAAGACCCAGCGCGTAGTTGACAGAGTCAGTTTGGTCGTTAAGCGTGATCTGTTTGGCGGTATAGGTGTTACCGCAGGAAATCATTGCCATAGCAATGACAGCCAATAATCCAATCTTTTTCATTTTCAATTTGTTTTGTTATATTTTAGTTAGTATATGATATTATTCTATGCCGAGCAGTTCGACGGTGAAGATCAGCGCTGCATAAGGAGGGATGGACCCTCCTGCCCCTTGTTCGCCGTACGCCAGTTGGTAAGGGATATAGAGTTTGTACTTGGATCCGACCGACATAAGTTGGAGTCCTTCCGTCCATCCTTTGATGACCTGATTGAGGGCGAAAGAGATGGATTCTCCACGCTTATAAGAACTATCAAAAATCGTGCCATCGATGAGGGTACCTTCGTAGTGAACGCGCACCTTGTCAGTGGCTTTGGGTTTTTGTCCGATGGTTGCCTCCAAGACTTCGTACTGCAAGCCAGAGGGTGTGGTTTTTACTTCGGCACGTTTGGCGTTGGCAGCAAGGAACTCTTCCCCTGCCTTTTTCTGTTCGCCGGCAATGCGGTTTTCGAGTTCGGAGAAGAACTGACCGAGAATGGTCTGTGCCTCCTGGTAGGATATTTGGGGTTTCTGCCCTTCCAGCACGTCCTGAACACCTTTTGCAAGGTCGGTATATTCTAACTTTGTGACACCACTGCCACGAAGATTTTGTCCCATTGAGAGACCGATAGCATAACTGATTTTGTCCATAAGATATAATTATTTTAACAATTGATTCATGCGAGCGAGATATTTGCCAATGATGTCGAACTCCAGATTGACGAGCGAGCCCACTTGTATATAACGGAAATTGGTGACTTCGTGCGTATAGGGGATGATACAAACCGAGACGAAGCCCTGATCGCCTTGTACATCGGGTTCGCAGACGGTAAGCGAGACGCCATTGATGGCTACACTACCCTTATCAACACAGAAATAGCCACGTTGAATCATATCGGGCGAAGACTGATACTGAAAACGATAGTACCAACTGCCGTCCGTCTCATGCACATCTATACAGCGGGCCGTTTGATCGACGTGTCCTTGCACGATATGACCGTCCAGAAGGCGGTCCATAGACATCGCCCGTTCGAGATTGACCCAGTCGCCCACCTGAAGGGAATCCAGATTGGTGAGACGCAAAGTCTCCTGCATAGCGGTGACGGTGTAAAGGTCGCCCTCGTTGCGTACGACCGTGAGACAAACGCCATTGTGGGCGATGGATTGGTCAATCCCCATCTTATCCGAGAAGGGATTTCGAAGTGTGAAATGCTTATTGCCCTGGTCCTGCTCAATGCTGACCACCTGAGCCATTGCTTCTACGATACCTGAGAACATTGAAATCGAATTTAACAAGTATAACTATATATATAAGGAGTAAGACGGTGCCAAACGCCATGGAAAGCCACATAGCGTCCGCCCAATAACGGAAGATGTAATACACCGCCAGGAGAAGAAGTGTGAGGAGTGTGTAAGCCCCTATGCGGCGCAAGTCGTAAGGAATAGTGAGGCGGCTACGGCCGACAAAATAGCTGAGCAACATGATAACGAAATAGCAGATAAGACTACTGCCACACGATGCCCAATAACCGAAACGCGGAACACCAATGACCTGCAAAGCAACGGTGATGACCAGTCCGATAAGCGAGAACCAAGCTCCCCAACGCGTTTCATCAGTAAGTTTATACCAGAAACTGAGGTTGAAGTAGATGCCTTGGAAGACATAAGTCCACAGCACAACAGGTACGATGGCAAGACCGCTCCAATAAGCACTGCCGATGATGTACTTGAAGATATCCAAATAGAATACGACAGCCAGAAGGATGAGGTAAGAGAAGATGATGTAATACTTCATGGCATCTGCATAGGCCTCCACCGAATGTCTGTCCTTATGCTTGGCAAAGACAAAGGGTTCGTAGGCATAACGAAACGCCTGGGTGAACATCATCATCACCATTGCTACTTTGAAACAAGCGCCATAGATACCCAACTGCTCATGGGCATCAGCGCCCGTATAGAGGTAAGGGAAGATGATACGATCGAGCGTCTGGTTCATGATACCCGCCACACCCAAAACTAATAAAGGCAGCGAATAACGCAGAAGTTCACCCAACAACGGGAACGAATAACGTCCGCCCCGTGGCAAGGTAAGCGGCACAAGGATGAGCGTCTGAAGGGCCGTTGCAAGGATGTTGCTCAAGAAGACGTAGGTAACATCGCGATAGCCCAACACCACCAAGAAAAGAAGATTGAAGGCGATGTTAAGCACCACAAAAAGGAGCTTCATCACCGCAAAGAGCACCGACCTATTGCGGTAACGCAGATAAGAGAATGGAATGGAAGCAAAGGCATCCAGTGCCACTGTGACCGCCATCATTGCGATAAAGGACGGATGAGTTGTGTATCCGAGTGCAGAAGCCAAAGGTTGCTGAAAAGCAACACAGAGCAAGGCAAATAGGGACGATGTGGCAAGGATGGTGAAGAAAGACGTCTTGTAGACCGACTGCGGGTCGTACCCTTCCTTATTGGCAAAACGGAAGAAACCTGTTTCGAGTCCGTAGGTAAGGATGACCAAGAGAAGAGCCGTCCAAGCGTAGAGATTGGTGACGATACCATAGTCGGATGTCTGCGCAAGGACGTAGGTATAGAGCGGCACCAGCAAGTAGTTGAGGAACTTGCCTACGATGGACGAAAGGCCATAGATGACCGTATCTTTCGCCAATCCCCGAAGTGCGTTATTCATGTTTGCCATCGACAATGAGTACTATTTCTCCTTTGGGAGGCTGTTGCGAGAAATGTTGTATCAGTTCATCCAGGGTGCCCCGCTGCGTGTCCTCGTACAGTTTGGATATTTCTCTGCTGACAGAGGCCAGGCGATCCGCTCCCAACACCTCCGCCAACTGCTGCAAGGTGCGAAGCAAGCGGAAGGGGGATTCGTAGATAACCATCGTATGCACCTGTTCCGCCAAGAACTGCAAACGCGTCTGCCGTCCTTTCTTCTGCGGCAGGAATCCTTCGAAATAGAATCGGTCGCAGGGAAGTGAGGAATCGACGAGTGCCGGTACAAACGCTGTGGCACCAGGTAGGCACTGCACCTCCACGCCCAGTTGCACGCAGGCACGAACGAGGAGGAATCCCGGATCGCTGATGCCCGGCGTGCCCGCATCGGAAACGAGTGCGACATCGCGTCCCGCAGCGATCTCCTGCGCTAAGGCAGAAGATGTGGCGTGTTCGTTGAACTTATGATGCGAGCGCAAAGGCGTGTGGATGTCGTAATGACGAAGGAGGATCGATGTGGTCCGCGTATCCTCCGCCAAGATGAGGGACACCTCTTTGAGGATACGCAGCGCACGGAGGGTGATGTCCTCCAGATTACCTACCGGTGTGGGAACGACATAAAGCATCAGGCAAAGCGTCGTTTAAGGACAGAGATAAAGAGTTCGTAGGAAGAGCTATCGTGATCCCAATGGAAATTGGAATGAACGTACTGCTCAGCTTCGGCAAAACTACCGAGGGCGTTAATTGTATCTAAAGTCTTCTGCATACGTTCGGCACTTCCCCCGAAGAGCTCACGCTGGAAGAGAAAGCGGTCGCCTAATGAGATAGCTTTTCTGATGTCCTGCACAGGTGCGCCAAACAACGAAGTCTGCACCGGTATATGGGGCATAGCAGGAGCGGGTTCCGGTTCCGGAGCGGGTTCAACCGACTCTTGGATGGACTCTTGGGAAGGTTCCATAACAGGTTCCGGTTCTTCCTCCTTGATCGGTTCGGGTTCCTGTTCAACGACGGGCTCTTCAACGGCAGGTTCCTCGATGATAGATTCCTGTTCTACGGCAGGGGATTCTACGGAAGGCTGTTCCTCGTCATTCATAACCAATTCCACCTCCACTTCGGGTTCTTCGGTCGCAAAAGCAGGACGTGCCTCTAATTCTGCCACACGGGCCTCCAGAGCAGCAATACGCTGCTCCAGAGACTCGATGTAATCACCTATTTTATTCAAGCTGTCTTTCATGATCAACATGCCACTTTTTCAAGCCATTTTACCATACCCAGCATAACGCCCATACTGATGAGGCAGATAACAAGGAATACCAACCAACAATACTGAATAGGCCAAGCGTTATACATAACGGGGCCCACCCAGATAAAGAGATTACCGATAGCGGTTGCCCCCAACCATAAGCCTTGGCAGAGACCAACCATGTGACGTGGAGCCACTTTGGATACGAAAGACAGGCCCAGCGGAGAGATGAACAACTCTGCCACTGTGAGGAAGAAATAGGTAACAAGCAGTACCCAAGGACCTGACTTGCTCAATCCTGCTGCTGCAAGTTGGGTAGCGTCCATTGCACGGAATTCGGTGCCAGAAGGATAGCCGGCCACCACAGAGACAATCATAAGGAAGAGATATGCACAGCCAGCTATAGCCATACCAAGGGCAATCTTACGCGGCGTGGAGATACTCTTTCCTTTGCGAGCCAACCAACCGAACAGCCACATAATAACGGGCGTGAGAACAATCACAAAGAACGGATTCAGGGCCTGCCATATTTCCGGAGCGATACTATCGGTCTTAATGAAATCACGCGCGAAGACACTGAGAGACTGACCATTCTGGTGGAATGAGAGCCAGAAGAAGATAGCAATACCCAATACAGCAAAGAGGGCAGCCATACGCTGCTTGATTTCAGTAGCCATTGCTTTTTTCTCCTCAGCAGTATATTCTTGCACTTGTGCAGTTTCTTTCTTTGCAGGTTGCGGGAACATACGTTTGGTCATCAAGAAAATGACCAAAGAGATAACCATTGCCAATACAGAAGCGATGAAGGAATAGTGGATACCTGTATTGAAGACCGTGATATAGTCTTGGCAGAAGGTGATATGATCCGTGAAATTGTAACCAGCTTGCACAGCAGCCTGCATGGTTTCCTGGAACTTTTGCGTCATTTGGCCATCCAACAAGTACTGGTGTGCCAAAGAGGCCATATCGGCATTGTAAATAAAATGATGCTTGTTGAGCCACCACTGACGGAGCAACGGAGCCACAAAGGGAGCAATCAGGCCACCGATATTGATAAAGACATAGAAGATCTGGAATCCAGAGTCACGTTTTTCCTGGGCCACTTTCAGGGCTTCAGGTCCTTCTTTGGCAGCTTCTGCTTCCAATTCGTCGTACATTTTGCCCACGATAGCTTGCAAGTTGCCTTTGAACAATCCATTACCGAAAGCAATCATCAACAAGGCCACGCATGTGAAAATTAGAATGGTCCACCATTCTCCACCGGCGTTCAAGTCATCGGAGAACAGCGGCAACGCAAGGCACACATAGCCCAACGACATAATAATCAATCCCCATTGAATGGTTTTGTTGTAATTTTGTGTACGGTCGGCGATGATACCTCCCACAAGACTGAGGACGTAGATACCAAAATAGAATACCGAGTAGATGATTCCGGCAACGCCATCCGGCAAGCCGAATTTACTTACGAGGAACAACAGCAGTACTGCGTTCATGATGTAATAACCAAAGCGCTCGCCCATGTTTGCCAGCGCGGCAGGAATTAGTCCTTTAGGGTGACTTTTGAACATGTTGAAAATGTTTTTGAGTTAATATTAGGGTTAATTAAGATGTTTGTTCGGTTTTATATTGTCAATAACTGTACACCAGCGATGTCGATCGCGAGCACGTCCGTACTGAATATCCTGCAAGGCTTTGTAAAGCGAACTAAGTACAGGACCCGGTTGGTCGGCAAAGCAATAGGTACGATTATTATCAGGGTCTATGATTTTGTCAATAGGCGAGATGACGCAGGCTGTTCCACATGCTGCAGCCTCCTGCATAGAAGCCAGTTCTTCCAGTCGGATACGTCGTCTGACGACACGCAGACCCATATCACGCGCAAGGGTCATAAGAGAATGGTTTGTTATACTGGGTAAGATGGCTGTGCTGCGAGGTGTAAGATAGAACGTCTCAAGCGTTCCATCGGATTTCCTGTGCGTTTGGATGGCAATGAAATTGGCAGCACTGCATTCATCTATATATCGATGGTAGCGACTGTCCAGGAATAGGCAATCATACCCGCTAAGATGCGCAGTCTCGGTAGCACGGAACGAAGCCGCATAATTACCACCCACCTTGAATTGGCCTGTGCCAAGCGGTGCAGCGCGGTCAATATGGCGATTGACGATGAACGTTGTACAATGTGCTGGTTCCATCGCGAGTGTATCTCCATCGGGCGATTGGTAGTAAGGGCCTATGGGACTTGGAATAATAACCAGTTCGAAATCTGTACCCGGTCCGACCCCTAATCGCGGGGTAGTGCCGATGAGCAAAGGACGGAAATAGAGCGTTGCGCCCGTCTCGTAAGGCGGCACAAAGGCTATATTCTTATCCAATGCCAAACGGACGGCGCGACCAAATAAATCAATAGGCGGAACCGCCATCTTGAGTGCTTCGGCAGAACGTTGAAGACGTTTGGCGTTCTCTTGCCAACGGAAGATGCGGATTTTGCCGTCAACACCGGGGAAAGCCTTGAGCCCCTCAAATGCTTCCTGCCCATACTGCAAACAGGTTGCCGAAAGGTGCAAGCGGATATGTTTGTCGCGTGTGGCGTAAGGTTCTTGCCACTCTCCGACCAATTGTCCATTCTGCCATTTCCCATGGAAAGAAGAGCGAACGATATAGTCCGTTTCGGTGAGGTGGAAACCCAATCTATGCCAATCTATATGTTTCATTTTTCTATTTGTCCCTGTTTTGTCAAATACAACAGACCTTCCGGTCCCATATTGAACAGCAAATCGACGATACTAAGATTAGGCTGAAAGCCATGACGATCGGAAAACACTTGATAGTAGGGTTCAAACTCCTCTGCGCTATCTCCCCAGACAGTTTCCAAAATAGGAGATGTCCAAGTGCAGGTACGGGTAACCGACGGTAGGTCATCGATAGGCCAACGAGATAAAGACAACACTTGTTGCACCTTTTCTTGCAGGCATTCGTTCCAATCCAGCAGATAGTCCATTTGCGTCTCGTAGCACGGACGAAATGCGTCTTCGAAATACTCGAAATAAGGTGTATGCTCGTAGGCACTGCGAAGTGCCATCCAATGCTGCTGTTGCCAAGGCGTTTGGTAAGAAATGCGAACATCCTTAGTGTATTGATGGTGGTCACACTTCTCCACAGGTATGGTGAGCAGCTGTGGTCCGTTGACACCTGCTATACGACAGCGGTTTCTATAGGTTCGTTTCGGGAACGTCTCCCATTGCTCTATAGCAACCGTATCTGCCTGCCACCAACGGCGGTAGTAGGCAAGAGGTCCCAGATAGGCAGTAGGTAATATGACGCTGTTCGTATTCATTTCCATTTATTTTGCAGCGGGTTTACCCAAACGATTCCAACGAATGCGTCCGCCAAACCACGGCATATCTTTTTCCAAGCTGAGCCAGATGAAAACCGGTCGTCCGACTATGTGATCCTCCGGCACAAATCCCCAAGCACGGGAGTCTGCAGAGTTGTGCCGATTGTCACCCATCATCCAGAAATAGTCCATTTGAAACGTATAAGGTTGGTTTACTGCGATTGGCAGATGTTCGTACGCCCAAGCGATGCGTTTGTAGATATGATAGTTATCCTCCGTTATTTGCAATGTTTCCCCTTTGCGAGGAAGATAGATGGGTCCGTAATTGTCGCGCGACCAATCGTTGTATCCAAGAGGATAGACAGCGCCAGCAGCTTCGGGAGACTCCACTTCCATTTGCACAACATGTGGATTGGCTGAGAGTTCAAGACGCATTGCCTCTGTAAGCGGGAAATGCCATACGCAGTCACCCACGCGCTGACGGTCGTCACGATTGATGCCCAGTTTGGTAAGGTAACGATCGGAGAATACATATCCATCCGTCTGCACCAAGTAATTGAGTTGCACCCCCGGACGAGAGGGTTCCTGTTGCCAGTCGGTGGTGAAGGTACGCGTATAGACCACATTGTTCACCACCTTTAGGCTATCACCAGGTTCCCCCACACAACGCTTGACATAATTTTCACGACGATCTACAGGGCGAACAAGGATATCGCCAAACGCCTCCTTATGCTGCAAGACTTGTTGTTTACCATAGTAATAGCACAATGTATAGTAGTCCGGATTAGGAACTTTTGAGCAGACCGTATCACCGGCGGGGAAATTGAAGACGACGATGTCCCCCTTTTTCGGCTGATCCCATCCCCGGAGACGCTTGTATGCCCACTGCGGACGATCGATATAACTTTTTCCACCTCCCAACGACGCAGGGAATGTATGCTGCACCAACGGCATAGAAAGCGGGGTATTCGGCACACGTGCGCCATAACTCATCTTACTGACAAAGAGGAAGTCCCCCACACGGAGGCTTTTTTCCAGAGAGGAAGAAGGAATCTGATAGTTCTGAAAGAAATACAGATTGATGAAATAGACCGCCACCAAAGCAAAGACAATGGCATCTACCCAAGAATACAGAACGTACAGCATAGGCTTGGTATCCTTGTACTTACGCCACCACGACCAAGGGATAAACTTCGTGGTGAATGCATCCAACACCAGAGGCAGCAAAGCGAGCCACCCCAGTGAAGCCCAGTCACCCCAAGCCACCCATAGCACAAAGAGCACATAGAGCAAGCCCCAAACAGCGGCCCGAATCCATCCGCCACGCGGGACAGAAGAAAGTTTTTCTTTCAGTGTATTCGTTGACAGTTTATTCATTGTTGTTTTCTTGTTTTTACCAATTGTTCTGCCTCTAAGATCGCTCCGAGCGCAAAGCCCTGCCGTCCTTTGGCAATGTGCTGAATACGAATAGTGTCTTCCGGCGAATCCCATGTAACGGTATGCGTACCAGGCACCTCTCCTTCGCGGATACTACAAATCATTGCTTCCTTCCCTCCTACGGAAAGTATATCTTCCTGCAAAGTCTTTGCCGTTCCGCTGGGTTGGTCCACTTTATGGATATGATGCACCTCTTCGATATCAGGCCGATAGCCATATTGCTTCAAGAGGAGTGCCAACTGTCTGTTGAGTTCAAAGAA
>JAGCEW010000115.1 GCA_017650465.1 Paludibacteraceae bacterium | reverse complement strand
TTTTTGTAGTATCTTTGCAGCGTCTTTTGATCAGTAAACCTTTTTCGTACTCCGGTCAACCTTTTTAGGTATCGAGTCAAAAGTTTACGATTTTTAAGATAGCACCTCAGTTATCGAGTCAACCTTTTTCAGTTTTAGTCATTCGTTAAAGGTTCGTTATTCTTTCGTTCATCTCTCGCTCATCTATCGTATATCTATCGTATATCTATCGTAGATCTATCGTGTATCTATCGTATATCTTATCGTGTATCTATCGTACAGAGTCCGAGATTCGTGCGAGAATTTAGGGGTACGTTCGCAGTTTGCTGAACATACACGAGGGTATTTTGATGACTTTTTTGTTCGTGCGAAGCACCCCTTTGTTTGCACTGCCTATCGCCTGCTTATGCAAGCATAGCCGACGACAGACAGCGTAAACAAACTCGAAAAAATCCGAGTGAACGAAAAAAATCATCAAAATATTTGTGTATGTGCAAAATTTGTTGTACCTTTGCCGCGAATTTTCACAAACAGGCTTTTGTGAATTGCATCGGCTCTTGTAGTTCAATGGATAGAATACGGGTTTCCTAAACCTTAGATCCGAGTTCGATTCTCGGCAGGAGT
The DNA here is from genome assembly GCA_017650465.1 of Paludibacteraceae bacterium. Classification (GTDB taxonomy): domain Bacteria; phylum Bacteroidota; class Bacteroidia; order Bacteroidales; family Paludibacteraceae; genus Colicola. The sequence continues at coordinate 11,003 of JAGCEW010000115.1, read as the reverse complement.
ACCAGTGGGCGAGGGGCAAAAGTACAGAAAGGATATGGCGAAAGGACAGATAAAACCGATATTACCGGCGCTGGCAGTGGATGCGGCGTGCAGCGGCAACCCCGGACTGCTGGAGTTTCGCGGTGTGATAGCCGATACAGGGACAGAGGTGTTCCGTCGCGGTCCGTTCCGTCAAGGTACGAACAATATAGGTGAGTTCCTGGCGCTGGTGTTAGGTTTGGCGTATTTGAAGAAATACAATCTGCCATGGCCTATCTATACAGACAGCGTGACCGCTCAGGCCTGGGTTCGCGCCAAGCGTTGCAAGACCAAGCTGGAGTTCGGGCAAGAGAACCTGGAACTGCTGGAAATGGTGCGCAAAGGTGAACTGTGGCTTCGCCAAAACACATGGACAACGCCTATATTAAAATGGGAGACGACCCAATGGGGTGAGATACCCGCTGACTTCGGTCGCAAATAGAAGAAAACCAAAACAAACAACAATAATATCAACCTAAAAAACAAAATCGTTATGACAAAAGTAGGTATTAACGGCTTCGGCCGTATCGGACGCTTTGTATTCCGCGCCGCACAAACCCGTAATGACATTGAAATCGTAGGAATCAATGACTTGTGCCCTGCAACGTATCTGGCATACATGCTGAAATACGACACGATGCACGGCCGTTTCAACGGTACTATCGAGGCAGAAGACTACAAGGATGCCGAAGGTAACGTGAACGGTGGCAAACTGGTGGTGAATGGCAAGGAAATCCGCGTGACCGCCTGCAAGAATCCCGCAGACCTGAAATGGAACGAGGTAGGTGCAGAATACGTGGTAGAGTCCACCGGTCTGTTCCTGACCAAAGAGAAAGCCCATGCCCACATTGAGGCAGGTGCGAAATATGTAGTGATGTCGGCTCCTTCGAAAGACGACACCCCGATGTTTGTATGCGGTGTGAACTTCGACAAATATCAGAAAGGTATGGAAATCGTGTCGAACGCGTCCTGCACAACGAACTGCCTGGCTCCTATCGCCAAAGTGCTGAATGACAAATTCGGTATTGTTAACGGTTTGATGACAACCGTTCACTCGACAACTGCTACTCAGAAGACCGTTGACGGTCCTTCGATGAAAGACTGGCGCGGCGGCCGTGCAGCAGCAGGCAACATCATTCCTTCGACCACCGGTGCAGCGAAAGCAGTGGGCAAAGTTATTCCTGAGTTGAACGGCAAACTGACGGGTATCTCGATGCGCGTTCCGACCTTGGATGTATCAGTTGTTGACCTGACCGTAAACCTGGAGAAACCCGCCACGAAAGAGGCTATCTGCGCAGCAATGAAAGAGGCTTCCGAAGGCGAACTGAAAGGCGTACTGGGCTACACGGAAGATGCTGTTGTATCGAGCGACTTCCTGGGTTGCACGCTGACCTCCATCTTTGATGCGAATGCCGGTGTATATTTGACCGACAAATTCGTGAAAGTTGTCAGCTGGTATGACAACGAAATCGGCTACTCGAACAAAGTTCTGGAGCTGATTGCTCACATGGCAAAAGTGAACGGATAAGCGTTCGATTGAGCTATAAAACGAGTGAGTGTCTTTCCCTCTAAAGGGGAAAGATGCTCTGTTTTTGGTAGAAAAAGCGCGTTTGTGGAAGAAAATGACCATTTGTGCACAAAATATTTGGATATATCCCAAAAAAGTTGTACCTTTGCGCGAAAATATGAACTTGACACAAAATGTTTAGCGAAGAACTACTGTTTGATCCGCTTCGTTTGCGCGTGTATGTGACGCTTGCGTTGTATGTGATAGCCCCTGTGGTGATCATTGCCATTTTCCGCCGCAAGCAGTGGATGCAGCGTTGCGGAACTGTGATAGCCGCTTATGCGGTTGGATTGTTGTTGGCGTTGACGGGTGTGACGCATTTCACGCCTGATAGCATGGAGGAGATGCTGTTTCAGGACTGGCATCGCTGGATCATGAATTTGTCTATTCCGCTTGCTATCCCGCTGATGCTGTTTAACTGCGATTTCAAGTTATGGACGAAAGCGTTGCCGAAGACCATATTGGCGCTGTTGGCCGGTCTGTTGGCTGTGATAGGCGCGGTGGTGAGCGGTTACTATGTACTGAAAGGTTTGCATATACCAGCGTTTGAGAAGATTGCAGCTTTGATGACCGGTATGTACACCGGTGGGACGATGAATTTCAATGCTTTAGGTGCTGCGCTGAGTGTGGATAACAGTCTGATGGCTGTTGTACTGGCGTTTGAGATGCTGATCACTGTGGTGTTCCTGTTCTTTGTGTTAGGTGGCGGTTTCCGCTTGTTCCGCCGTCTGTTGCCTTACACGGACGAGACGACTCCGAAAATGCGAAGACAGTTCAAGCAGTTTGTTCCGCCCGTGCAAGATGTGGAAGACTATGACAATATGTTCAGCCCTGAGAATGTGTGGGGAATGCTTTGCGGTTTGGGCCTGAGCGTGCTATTTCTGCTGGTTGGTGCGGGTGTGTCGTATCTCTGTTGGCAAGCGGGTGTTATTCCTCCCGATATGGAAAATCCCGAACGGCCTGTGATGAATGAGTTGATTATAATTATGGTGATCACGACGTTGTCGATAGGTGCCAGTTTCTTCCGCAGTATACGCGAGTTGCCGAAGACGTTTGAGTTGGGAATGTTCTTTATCCTGATTTTCAGCGTGAGTCTGTCGTCGCTTTTCGACTGGCATAGCGTACAAGCCAATACGTGGAGCATAGGGCTGTTTATTGTGTGGGTGCTACTGGTGGCGTTGGTGCTGCAACTGCTGTTCTGCCGTCTTCTGAAAGTAAGTGGCGACCTATATACGATAAGCGTTACTGCTTTGTTCTGTTCACCTCCGTTCGTTCCGCCTGTGGTTGGTGCGATGGGAAATAAGAAAGTGCTGATATCGGGTATTGTGATCGGCCTGATCGGCTATGCGATAGGTACTTATCTTGGCGTTAGCGTTGCGTGGCTTCTTGGCGCTTTATGAGGAAATGGATACTTCTCATAGGGTTTGTGGTGGGTGTGACGTCGATGAACGCCGCCCATAAGAAAGATATAGGTGTTCCTTCTGATTCAGTGACAGCTGAGACGCGGAAAGTGAAGACCGGCTGGAACTTTGGTGTGCTTCCGTCGATTGCATACGATGCTGATTTGGGTTTTCAGGGCGGATTGTTAGGCAATGTGTATTTCTACGGCGATGGTACGCAGTATCCAGACTATATTCATTCGCTGTACTTAGAGGCAAGTTATTCGACCAAGCACTATGGTATGGTTCGTTTTAACTATGACTCCAAATACGTTATTCCGCGCCACCGATTGATGTTGGATGCGACTTATCTGCCGGAAGCGATGTGCGATTTCTATGGTTTTAACGGTTATCAGAGTAGGTATCAGCACGAGTGGCAGTATTGGAACAAAGATCCGCAGAAACGCGATTCGGCTTATATGTCGCGCGCGTACTACAAGTATCGCAGGGACTTTTTCCGTGTATCAATGGATGTGGAGCGTGAGTTGCCGCATAACGTACGCGCCACGATGGGAATAGGTGTGTTGGGATACCTGATTGGCAGGTGTAACTTCCAGATGCTGAACTCCACAATAAAGAAAGACAGCACGATGTATCTGGATCCGACCGTGGAGGGGTTGTACGACAAATATGTGCGGTGGGGTCTATTGGATGAAGCCGAGCAAAAAGGCGGTTGGCATCCATATCTGCGTTTGGGAGTGACGTATGACACACGAGACCAGTTGGCTTGTCCGACACGAGGTATTCATGCGGAGGTGTTCTTTACTTATACTGCGGCGTTTAACTCTCCGCATTACGGACGACAAGCGGATGTGGGCTATAATCACCTGCAATTGAACTTTAATTTCCGGCATTATGTGTCGGTGTATAAAAACCGTGTTATCTTCGCTTACCGAGTGGGATTGCAGAACTTGCTGGCGGGCAAAAGTCCTTATTATCTGAATACGATGCTGAATACACAATTTATCAAACGTGTGTTCTATGAAGGTTTGGGCGGAGGTAACTCGGTGCGTGGTGTTCTACGGAACCGCATTCTGGCGAACGGCTATGCGTACAGCAACATCGAATGGCGTTTTCGGATTGTGGATTTTGATATAAAGCGGCAACATTTCTATATCGGACTGACTCCGTTCTTCGATATGGGAATAGTGACACAACCGTATAAATTGGATGAGGAAGAACTGAGACGAACGATAGATCGATGTAACGCAGAGGATGAGACGAACATAGATATAAACGATTTCTTCTCTTTCAAGAAGTCGGATATTTATCGTCCTCATATGTCGGCGGGAATAGGTTTGAAAGCCGCCATGAATGAAAACTTTGTGGTTTCTGTGGACTGGGCTGCTGCGTTTGACAAGCAAGATTCCCGCGACCTGACTAACTTTTATGTAAAGATGGGATATTTGTTTTAAGCGAGAGAGAAAAACAAGAACAATATATGAAGACAATCTTTTTAACAGGTGCTACCGGTACGATGGGTTTTGCCGGTTTGCAGGAGATATTGCGCTATCCGGAGCAATACAAGTTGCGTATTCTGGCTCGTCCGAGCGAGAAGAACAAGCGTTTGTTGGCGCCGTATATGAACCAATTGGAGGTAGTGTGGGGCGACTTGACACGTTATGAGGATGTGCTGAAGGGTGTGACAGGTGCCGATGTGGTGCTGCATGTAGGTGGAATGGTTTCTCCTCAGGCTGACTATCGTCCTGCTGCCACATTGCGCACGAATATCTCTGCTGCGGTGTATGTGCGGGATGCTGTGTTGGCACAGCCGGAGGACCAACAGCCTAAGGTGGTGTATATCGGATCTGTTGCCCAAATGGGTGATCGTCGTGAGCCGTTGCACTGGGGACGTGCCGGAGACCCAATCTGTGTGTCGGCATACGACCACTACGGCCTGACAAAAGCGATGGCAGAGCGTATTATTACCGGTTCAAAGATAAAAAAATGGGTGAGTCTCCGTCAGTCGGGCATTTTGTATCCGGCTATATTGAAGAACTATGACCCGATTATGTTCCATGTGCCGATTCGCGGTGTATTGGAGTGGGCAACTGTAGAAGACAGCGGACGCTTGCTGGAGCGCGTGTGCCGTGAGGAAGTACCGGAGGAATTCTGGAATCGATACTACAATATCGGTTCCGGCAAGGAGTATCGCATATCTAATTACGAATTTGAGTGTCTGCTGCTTGGTGCAATCGGTTGCCCCAAGCCAGAAAAGATATTTGCTTCTCATTGGTTTACCACCCGCAATTTCCACGGGATGTGGTATAGTGACGGCGACCAATTGGAAGAGTATCTGCATTTCCGTGCCAATGTTCCGATAAAGGAATACTTCAAGCAACTTGCTCAGTCGGATAGTTTGCCGGCAGGGCTTAAATATGCAGTCCGTTCTAAACTAGTATATGCGTCCTATCTTGTTCCCCATATTGTCAAGTTGGCTATGTATGCCATGGCAACGAGCAAAGAGCATGGTACACAATGGTGGATAAAGCACGGGAAAGAGCAACGGATTCACGCCTATTATGGCTCGGTGGAAAAATACAAGGCAATTCCCGACTGGAAGGAGATGGACCTAAGCCACAATTCCGAGTATGCGGTACGGATGGACCATGGGTATGACGAGCAGAAGCCTCTTGATATGCTGACGATGGATGACTTTCAGCATGCCGCTGCTTTCCGTGGGGGCAAGTGTTTGGGAGCCACCGAGGAAGTGAGAGAAGGAGTTGCATTGATAGATACTCCAATGAAATGGCAGTGTGCGGAGGGACATGAGTTTGTGGCCACTCCTCGCTTGATTCTTCTTGGCGGCCATTGGTGCCCCGAATGTTTCCCATTCCCATATGATGAGAAAGCGATTGCGGGTCTAAAAAAGCAGTTGACGCAGACGAAATCGGAAGGGGATGCTATTTCTATAGAAGAGCGTTTAGAGGTGCTTGGTTCGCTTGAAGAGCGTCCTTGGCAATGGGACAAAGAGAGCAAACGCAATCCGTTCTTTGCGCAACTATGGACTCCGCTACACGATGCTGACGAAGATAATGTCTATGGTTCGGAAGTGTTCAAAGGGTGGGAGTAGTTACTCTTTGTGGGGTGTATTGAGAATATACACCTCAGATTTTGCTCGTGTGAGTGCTGTGTAATACCAACGAAGGCGATTTTGTTCGTCTTCGTTAGGAAGAGGTTGTCCCGGATCGATGAAAACGCGTTCCCATTGCCCTCCTTGCGCTTTGTGACAGGTTACGGCATAGGCGAAACGCACTTGTAAAGCATTGAAATAAGGCGATTTGCGGATTTGTTCATCCAGTTCCTTGCGATTGCGTATTTCCGGATAATCTTCTGCGATACGGTTGTAGAGCGTTTGCGAGAGGGCATTGTTATCTTCGGGCGATGCGGTGGTAAGAGTGTCCATCCACAAGGTGGCATCTATTTCCCAATCATAGTCAAGCAAACGCACGGAAGCGTCTATGAAACGAAAGCCGTAGAGTTCGCGTTCGTTACGCAAGCGGATGATTTCCAGTGTGTCTCCGTTGGCAAGAAAGGGTAGTCCTTCATAGGGTTGATTCCAGAAATAGTTATTACGGCTAACCATCAGTCTATCGCCTGTGGAAAGTTCTTCTTCCCGAAAGAGAATCTGTGCTCTTACTCCTCTGTTATATAAATTAGCACGGCGGTTGCTGCGTGTGAGAATAACCGTTTCGGCCAGTCCTACTTCTTGATATGCGCGCTCTAACTCTTCGATAAAGTTCTGCGGGGGCATGAGATGCACATCGTTTTCTTCCGTGATGGAGATCTGTTGCGAAAGGCGAATATGGGTGGCGTTTTTCAGGATACCACTGTCCAAGGCTTGTCGCGCTACTTCTGTTAATGTAGAATACGACAGGTTCAGCCCGTATCCTTGAAGGTAGTCCAGATCCATCGCTTTGGACTGTGTCTGTCCAACAGGAGGTAACTGTCCTTCATCCCCCAAGAGCAATAGGGAATTGGTTGAAGCGTTCAGGTCAAAGGTCATGTAGATATAGCGGATGAGGTCATCCATAAGCGACCCTGAACCAAAAACAGGGTTGTCTCGTTCGACAGAGATCATACTTGCCTCATCTACAATAAATAGAGTATGTTGAAGCCGGTTGTCCGCTAAAGTGAATTTACCTCCACTTCCCTGCCGATAGATCCATTTGTGAATGGTATAGGCAGGTGTACCTGCGTAGTGGCTCATCACTTTCGCCGCTCGTCCTGTCGGTGCGAGAAGGATACAATTGAGTTGAACTTGCTTCATTGCACGAACAAGGGCGGAGACCAGAGATGTTTTTCCTGTGCCTGCATAGCCGCGTAGTAAGAACGCTTTCCGTTCGGCAGTGGATGTGAGAAAGGCAGCCAGTTTTTGAATGGTTTCTAACTGTCCGTTATTGGCTTTGAAGGGTAATTGCCCACAAATCTGCGCTATTAGGAAATTTTCTATCAAAATTATTTGGTCAGTTCAAAAAAATGTAGTACCTTTGCAGCCGATTTGGGTAAGTCCTATACGACCAGCTCCCTCCGAATTCCCCCAGGTCTTGACCGAAGCAAGGGTAGGAGGTTGTAGCGGTGCGATATAGATAGCTTACCCTTTTTTTATGTTTTATACTGAGTGATGCATTGTTTTACTATTGTAATACGGTTCCTAAAAGGGTGTACCAGATACCGTCACGAACAATGTACAATTGTCCTTGATGGAGTATCTTTTTTGTATTTTCCATTGTAGGTTGAAGGGGGTCGTGGCAATCGGTCGGATCTTCTTTTCCCATCAGGTAAGCACGGTAAGCATCCGGAATACCGTATCCCAATAAGTTGTCGGGATGCTCATACTGGTGGGAAGAACGTATAATAAGGTCTCGTATTTGCATAGCTGTTTTGTCAGGGAGTGCTTGCCAGAGGCACGCTGCCATTCCGGCTATTTCCGGACAAGCGTAAGAGGTGCCACTTCCTGTGCGTACTTCGCCTGTATTTAGATCAAGGTAGTGGGTACGATCTCCCCACGCGGATACATCCGGTTTAATCCTTCCGTCGGCAGTAGGTCCATAGCCGGAAGAGGGAGTGTGGGTACTATCAACACGACATGACCCGACCGTAAGGATGCTATCTGCATCGGAAGGGCATGTGATATAGTGCCAGTCAATCTCTCCATAATTTCCGGCAGCAATACAAACCAGTTTCCCTCGTCGTGCGAGTTCGGTGGCTGTTTGTGAGGCGATATTTGCTTTGCCGGTCATGTCTGCATAAGTGAAGTTGCGGATCCCCCCATCGAATGTGGCATATCCGAGTGAGATGGTCAATATGTCCGCTCCTAAGGAGTCTGCGATAAGCATACCTTTTGCCAGCCGTTCCACTTCACCGTAATACTCGTAAGATAAGTCTTCGGTTCGAATGATGATAAAATTGGCATCGGGTGCTGTTCCTGTAAAGTTAGGGAGATCTGCGGCTATGATGCTCAAACAATTGGCGCCGTGTATGTTGGTTGGATCGGAAAATATGTCCGAGCGGTTGATAGAGTCCTGTTTCAAGAGGTCGTATACGTGCAGAATCTTGTCTTGTCGGATATATTCGGGATTGTTGGCCCTATAGAAACCGCAGTCGATGACGGCAATCGTGATGCCCTCTCCACGAAACCCTTGTTCGTGAAGGCTTTGCAGCCCTAATATGAGTGATGTTAGAAGTGTGAGGAGCATAGCAATTTAGGGGATATCAGTTTTTCTTTTCCAATACGACAACATTCTCCACATGCTGTGTGTGCGGAAACATATCAACGGGTTGTACCTTCGTTATGCGGTAGGATATATCCAGGAGATTAAGATCTCGTGCTTGCGTTGCGGGATTGCAACTGACATAGACGATGCGTTGTGGTGCTGCTTTGAGAATAACCTCTACCACATCTGGATGCATACCTGCACGAGGGGGATCGGTGATGATCACATCTGGACGACCATGCTGCGCTATAAATTCTTCATTGAGAATGTCCTTCATATCTCCTGCGAAGAAAAGGGTGTTGTCCAAGTGATTGAAGCGGGCATTCTCTTTTGCATCTTCAATAGCTTCCGGCACGTACTCAATACCGATAACTTGCTGTGCTTTCCGTGCGACGAATTGGGCAATCGTTCCTGTGCCGGTGTATAGGTCATAGACAAGTTCTTTTCCTGTCAATTGCGCACTGTCACGGGCGACTTTGTAGAGTTCATACGCTTGTTCAGTATTGGTTTGATAGAATGACTTTGGACCGACCTTAAAGTGCAGGTCTTCCATTGTTTCGATGATATGGTCTTTTCCCCAGAAGGTGAGTACTTCCTGATCCCCGATTGTATCGTTCTGCTTCAAATTGACACAATACATCAAACTAACTATCTCAGGGAATTGCTCATGGATAAACTGCAGTAAAGCCTTGCCTTCTTCTGTGATAGGTTCGCCAAAGACGAGGACTAACATCACTTCGCCTTCCCTGTTGGTGCGTATCATCAAGTTGCGCAATTGCCCGATATGTGTCCGTTCGTTGTAGAAAGTAAGATTATGCTCAATGGCAAATGTGCGAATGGTGTTGCGCAGGCGGTTATTGATATCGGGCATGAGATGACATTCCTCGATATTAAGAACTTTATCGAAACAGTTGGGTATATGGAATCCCAGTCCCGGTGTGAAAGGAACTCCCTGTTTCATTTCTTCGGTGGTAAGCCACTGATGATCTGCGAAAGTAAATTCCAATTTGTTTCGATAGGCATATATATGGCGACTGCCAATGATTGGGCTGATCTCCGGTAGTTCCACTTTCCCTATGCGTGTGAGATTGTCAGTGACCTGCTGCTGTTTCCATCGTAACTGCTCTTCATACGGTAATATCTGCCATTTGCACCCGCCACAGGTTCCATAGTGCTTACAGACGGTTTCACATCGTTTATCGGAAGGCTTGACAATATCCAATACGCGCGCTTCCATGAAACTGTGTTTCTTACGTGTCACCTGCAGGTTTACGATGTCACCCGGTACGCAGTAAGGCACAAACACCACCTGATCGTCAATGCGCGTCAATGCTTTTCCTTCGGCTGCTACGTCTGTGATAAGGATATTTTCAAGTATGGGCAAGTTCTTTTTCTTCATATCTATTGCAAATAGTGGATACAATCATTGTACAAGGTCTGTCTATCTTGGAGACTTTCTAACATGAAAGGAAGTACTACCATCTGATGGTCAAAGGCGACACCGAGCGAGATGCCGCTATCGGTGTACCAACCCAGACGTTGTGCTCCGTGAACCGGCTCGATGCCATCGGGTGCTTCACATTCAATAACCTCTTCATTAGGTGCGGTGTGAAGTGTATATTCCCGATTTGTAAGCGAGGGGTGAGTGATGGCTATTTCTCCGCTATGAGATGCATTTGGGGCATGGAAACGGTAGTGCAGCACACTTTCCGTGAACAGCATCGCTGCCTTACTTTGCATATTGGAGCCCACATACGATCCACTTATCAGAACTTTTCCGCCTTGTGAGAGGATGGTGGAAAGTGTCTGTTGCATTGAGGTTGGTATGCAACCGTCAGGGGATTGTTGCTTGCCAAGTATAAGGTCAAGCAAATGGCAGTTATCCGGTTTTTCTTCAGAGTATATGCTGCGGCTGACATAACTATAACCAAGGGCTTTGAGCCATTGTCCGTGCAGAGAAACATAATCGAAGGTGTTTCCCTGGGTAACCCGGCGGGCGAAATCGTTGTTGCAAAAGCCAAATCCGCAATCGTCATCGTCCCGCCATGGATGACTGCGGTCGAAGTCAATCTGTTCACCGATATAGGATATGTTTTCCTTGTAGGGAATGGCATGCCCGTACGGAAGAATACCTCCCATCAGACTATCGATGGCTACCATAACGGGTGGTGAGACACGGTGAAAGCCGTTCATAATGACTGCCATCGGGCTGTTATCGTCCGGTTGCAAGCAGGCTGACAGCACTTCAGAAGGCAGGCTTAT
>JAGCEW010000114.1 GCA_017650465.1 Paludibacteraceae bacterium | reverse complement strand
GATGCAAGCGCTAAGCGGTAGGGGTAATAAAATAGGGGGCGTAGCCCCCTTAATTGAAGTAGCGGGACCCAGGATTGAACTGGGGACCTCATGATTATGAATCATGCGCTCTAACCAGCTGAGCTATCCCGCCAAACTTTCGTAATGAAATAACGCCCTTTCAACGAAAGCGGCTGCAAAAGTACTGCTTTTTTTTGAACTGACCAAATATTTTGAGAAAAAAGTGATAAATTTACTGCTTTTTATGCGTTTTTTTGCTAATCTCAAAAAAAAACACTATCTTTGCACGCTCTAAAAAAGGACCGCACTATGGATTATTCCAAATATATGCGTCGTTGCCTACAGTTGGCTCGGTTGGGTTGTTACTATGTGGCGCCTAATCCGATGGTGGGTGCTGTGCTATTGCGCGAAACGCCTGAAAACGGCGAAGAAGTGCTGGCAGAGGGTTGGCACGAACGCTTCGGGGAAGGTCACGCGGAAGTGAACTGTTTCCGTCACGCGGAAAAGGCAGGTATCACCGAATTTTCGGACTGCACGCTTTTTGTCTCACTCGAACCCTGTAGTCATTATGGCAAAACGCCGCCTTGTGCCAAACTCATCATCGAAAAAGGCGTCCGCAAAGTGGTCGTTGGCACGCTGGATCCGAATCCCCAAGTGGCAGGAAATGGTGTCCGTATGCTCCGTGAAGCAGGTATAGAAGTCGTAACAGGCGTAGAAGAAGCCGCTTGTCGCGAACTGAACCGGCGTTTCCTGTGTCTGCATGAGAAACATCGTCCTTACGTGGTGCTGAAATGGGCACAGACGGCTGACGGATATATGGATGTGCTGCGTGATATGAATGACCCTTCGTTGCGTGGGAAGCCTTTAGTTATCAGCAATTCGGTGACAAAACAGCTGGTGCATCAGATGCGTGCGGAGAACATGGCCATCATGGTGGGTACGCGCACGGCGTTGCTGGACAATCCTCGGCTATGCACCACGCGTTGGTCTGGGAGAAATCCTATTCGGGTGGTGTTGGACCGACACGGAGTCATTCCACATGACAGCAAATTGTTCTCTGAAGACGCGCAAACGATTGTTTATACCGACACCGACTACCGGCATATCCTTTCCGACCTTGCGGAAAGAGGGATACACTCGCTGATGGTGGAGGGCGGTGCGCAGTTGCTGACCACGATTCTGGAATCCGGTATATGGGATGAGATACATCTTGAGGTCTCCCCCGAAAAAGTGGGTTCCGGCGTGAAAGCACCCGCTCTTTCTTGCCCGTTGGAAGAGGTAATGTGCGTGGAGAATCATAAAATATATAAAAATGTACGCTAATATTTGGTAATTCAGCATTTTTTCCGTATCTTTGCAGCCGATTATGAAATATCTGTCTGAAATATATGTATTGTTGCTCCTTCTCTTCGCCTTGCCGGGCTGCGATTCGTTCCGCCAGCATAGTCACGAAGGGGTGGTGGCGGAACTGAACGGTCACACGCTTACTGAACAGGATTTGCTTCCGCTCACTGTGGGTCTTTCTACGGAAGATAGTCTGCAAGTAGTGTCGGATTATATCCGTAGTTGGGCGATCAATATCTTGCAATATGATCAGGTTATGGGGCGTGTGGATGATCGTATCGAAGCGATGGTGAGTGACTACCGTCAGTCGCTTTATATCTATGCCTACGAGCAAGCGCTTATTGCGCGTAAGATGCCTAAAGAAGTGGAAGACTCCGTCTTGCTTCAGTTCTACAACGCGCATCAGAACCAGTTTGTCTTGCGCGAGAGTATCCTTCGCGGCATATTACTGGTGATCCCGGAGAAGAGTCCTAAACAGGCGAATCTGCGCAAACTGCTGGCAAATCCTACAGAGGATAACTTGGAGAAGATAGAGAAATACGCCTATCAGTATTCAGCAGGCTATGAACTGTTCACCTCTCAGTGGCGTACCGCCAACGAAATTCTGCTCCGCCTTCCGGTGGAACGGGATATATTGCAAAAAGACCTGCGCAGCCGTTCGCTCATTGAGGTGAAAGACTCGACAATGATTTATCTCCTGCAAGTGACCGACAAACATCTCGCCGGAGACTATATGCCCTTTGACTATGCGGCCGACGAAATCAAACAGATTGTGCTGACCGAACGACAAGCCGATTTCCTCCGTGCGCAGCGAGAAAAACTATATGGTGATGCCCTGAGGCACAAAAAACTGAAACTATACAATGTGCAAAATGAAAAGTAAAATGGTCCTGCTGCTGTTGCTGACAAGCTGTCTGGCAATGGCGGACAACGTGATTGATGAAGTGATATGGATTGTGGGCGATGAGGCTATTCTCCGCAGCGAAGTGGAAGAAGAGCGCTTGCGTTCGCAATACGAGGGTCAGGAAATACAAGGCGACCCGTATTGTGTTATTCCTGAACAAATAGCCATCCAGAAACTCTTTCTCCATCAGGCGGAATTGGACTCGGTGGTAGCCAACGAATCTACCGTAAGTCATCAGGTGGATATCCGCTTGAATTACTATATCAACCAAATCGGTTCGAAGGAAAAGATGGAAGAGTATTTCCGAAAAACCACTTCCGAAATACGTGAGGAGATGATGACCACCGTTCGAAACCAGATGATCATCCAGCAGTTGCAACAGAAACTGACGGATAACATCAATCCCACGCCGGCAGAGATACATCGTTATTACAATTCCCTTCCTCAGGACTCTATTCCTGTTGTTACTGCGCAAGTGGAGGTGCAGATCCTTAGTTTTGCGCCGCAAGTGCCGATAGAAGAAACCGAGCGCATCAAGTCGCGTCTGCGTGAGTTCGCCGAGCGTGTGAACAAGGGCGAAGCGGACTTTGCCATGCTTGCCCGACTTTACTCCGAAGATACCGAGAGTGCCAAGCACGGTGGGGAATTAGGCTTCCTGGGTAAAGGACAATTGGTTCAGGCCTTTGCCGATGTGGCTTTCAACCTCACAGATCCGAAGAAGATATCCCGTATTGTGGAAACGGAATATGGATATCATATCATCCAGCTGCTGGAGAAGAAAGGTGACCGTATCAATTGCCGTCATATCCTGATGCGTCCGCGTGTGTCCGCTTCGGACAAAGTGCGTGCCCTGGAGCGCCTTGATTCGATCACTCGACAAGTACGCGCAGACAGTATATCGTTTGAAAACGCGGTCATCCGTTTCTCGGAAGACAAACAAACCGCCCTCAATGCCGGTCTAATGATGAACCCGCAGACAGGTACTTCGCGCTTTGAATATCAAGACCTGCCTCCGGAGATAGCCAAACTGGTCTATACGATGAACGAAGGTGAGGTGTCGGACCCGTTTGTGATGATGGACCAGACCAGCAACAAAGAGATATGTGCTATCGTGCGGCTCAAATCCAAAAAGGATGTGCACAAAGCCAATTTGGTGGACGATTTCCAACTGGTGAAATCGATGCTGAAGAACAAACTCAGCGGCGAATTGTTGGACAAGTGGATTAAGAAAAAACAACAGGAAACCTACACGCAGGTATCTCCAGAATGGCAGGGCTGCGATTGGCAGTACCCGGGATGGGTGAAAGAACAATAAACCACCGCCGTGAAAAGAAGAATTGTCATCTTGGCTCTTTCATTCCTGTGTCTCGCTGTGGTGGCACAGGAGAATCGCGTGTATCTGGAGAACTCGCAGACGCTCTCTTTTGATGAGAATCGCCTTCCGGATGCACAGATCTTGAAAGGCGATGTGCGCTTCCGACACGATGATGCGCTGATGTTCTGTGACTCGGCGTATTTCTTCGAACGCACCAACTCGGTCACAGCGTTCGGACACGTACGTTTTGAACAAGGCGATACGCTGCGAGGTTTCGGAGATATCCTTTACTACGAAGGTGACCGCAAATTGGCGCGTTTGTGCCGAAACGTGCGCCTGGAGCACAAAAACACCATCCTTACCACCGACTCGCTGAACTACGACCGTATCACCAACACGGCGTACTATTTCACAGGCGGTAAGATTCAAGATAGTCTGAATGTGCTCACATCCCGCTGGGGAGAATACTGCCCGTCTACGAATGACGCCATTTTCAAGTACGATGTCTTCTTGGGTAACAACTCGTTTACACTGAATTCGGATCGCCTCAAATACAACACAGCCACCAATACTGCCCAACTCATTGCGCCCACCACGATTGTATATGAGGGAGAAACGACCATCCATTCATCCAACGGATGGTACAACACCTCCACGGAACAGTCGATGTTGTTGGACCGAAGCGTGATCGAACACTCGGACGGCAAGTTCCTCACCGGTGACACTATCTACTATGACAAAAAACAAGGTCTGGGTCAGTTGCTGTACAACATCGAAACGAAAGATACGGTTCAGAAAATGACCCTTACAGGGCACTATGCCGAGTTATGGGAGAAAGACCGCCGGGGCTTTGTCACCGACAGTGCCATGCTGGAGGACTGGTCACAGCCTAAGTCCACATTTATGCACGCCGACACATTGTTTACCGAGCAGTTCCCTTGTATAGATTCCACTTGTGCTGACACTATTTGGCGGCAAGTGCGTGCCTTCCATCACGTAAGGATGTACAACGATGACTATCAGATCGTGGCCGATTCGATGACCTACGACGGACGCGACAGCATCATTGTCCTGCACCATGACCCAATTTTGTGGAGCGATGCGAATCAGGTGGCGGCCGATAGTATTACGATGTATCTGAAGAACGGTACGCTTGACCATATCTATGGTGTGGGCTCTGCTATCGGAATTCAGAAAGAGACGGATGAGTATTTCAACCAGATTGTGGGTAAGGAGATGTTTGCCTATATTCGCAATGGTGCATTGGACCGAGTAGATGTGATCGGAAATGCAGAGACTATTTTCTATCCGAAGGATGATAGTGTGACTTATGTGGGCGTGAACAAGACCCGTAGTTCGCACGTGCAAGTCTTTATGCAAGAGGGTAAGATACATCATGTGCTTTTCACCACCGAGACATCGGGTACGCTTTATCCTCTTGACCAGATAGATCGCAAAGACACTTTCTTCCCTGCTTTTTTCTGGGCGGAAAGCGAACGTCCGGCTTCACAACAGGATATCTTCCTGATGCCCGAAGCCACACATCGACCCAAGACCACATCCATATCGGCCACCGAAGATGATGAAGAAGGAACAATGCCGAAACAGAAAAAACAACGTAACAAAAAACGCAAATAATATTATCTATGTACAAGAAAGTATTTATCTTAACTATTTTGATGCTGGGTTCTCTGGCTGCGATGGCAGAGCATTCTCTGGGTGTGCAGATAGGCTTTGCAGAGCCCATATATCGTTTGAACAGCCCCCTGCAGTCGCTCAGTCGCACACGTCTGGACGCCACTCCGATGGATGGACTGAAAGTGGGCGTGGTATATGACGCTTCGCTCATCAAGGGCTTTGGGTTCTCGATGGGACTGAACTACACCTTTGCTTACCACAAAACGAAGTGGAAAGATTATGAATACGCTTCCGACGGCACATCCACTATCTTGCCCTTCTACGAATACAAGACGGAGTACTACTACCATCAAGGAGAGATCTTTGTGGACTGGCAATATAAGTTCGAGATAGCCAAAAAGACTTATGTCATCCTTTATACAGGTCCCACCATCCAATGCCTGTTCGACCTGAAAGCCACCGACAGCCACCGCTATACGGGTCCCGCTGCGGCTTCCGGACAGATCACGGATTTCAAACCATCTGAGGAGTCGTATTTGCGTACAGGCAAAGATGGTCACGTGCAGCGTTTGAATGTCACTTGGGGTATAGGTGCTGGTTTCCAGTATAAACGCTATTTTCTGCGTGGCGGATACGACTTTGGTCTAATCAATCCCTATAGCAAACAGGCATTCTCTGATTTCGGCTATACCGACGACACCCGTTATGACGGTAATCGCCTTACGCGTGGACGCCTTGACCAGTGGCAGATCAAGATTGGTATGTATCTTTGGCAGTCAGATAAATAAGAAATGATCCCGCGCGACACAGTCGAACGTATCTTTTCCACCGCACGTATCGAGGAGGTGGTAAGCGATTTCATCACGCTGAAGAAGCGTGGTGCTAATCTCATCGGCTTGTGTCCGTTCCATCAGGAGAAAACAGGCTCGTTTACGGTCAGTCCCACTAAAGGCATCTACAAGTGTTTCGGCTGCGGCAAGTCTGGACATGTGGCAGGCTTTGTGATGGAGATAGAGCAATGCTCCTACGTGGAGGCATTGCGGTGGCTGGCAAAGAAATACCACATCGAGATAGAGGAACGCGAACTCACACCCGAAGAGCAGCAGAAGCAAGACGACCGCGAATCGATGTTTGTGGTCAACGACTTCGCGCTTCACTGGTTTGAGGACCAGTTGTGGAACACCAGCGAAGGAACGGCAATCGGACTGGCTTATTTCCGCCAGCGCGGTTTGACCGATGAGATGATACGCCGTTTCCATCTGGGCTATTCGCCCGACAAGTCCCTCTTCTATAAGGCAGCCAAAGCGAAAGGATTTGACGATAAGTATCTGCTCAACGATGCCGAACACGCACCTTTTGTGGGAACAGGTCTTTGCTGTGCCTCCTCGCAGGACGGTAAGTTCTTCGACCGTTTTCACTCCCGCGTTATGTTTCCTTTCTTCTCTCGTTCGGGCAAGGTGGTAGGCTTTGCCGGACGAATCATGAAGCAGAACGAAAAGGTGGGTAAATATGTCAATTCGCCCACTTCACCCATCTTCGAGAAACACGACCAACTCTACGGACTCTTTCAGGCCAAGCAGGCTATCTCTCGTCTTAACTACTGCTATTTGGTCGAAGGGCAGATGGATGTCATTTCCCTTCATCAGGCGGGCATTGAGAATGTGGTGGCCAGTGGAGGAACATCCCTTACGGCCGAGCAGATTAGGCTCATGCACCATTTCACCGATAACATTACCATCCTCTACGACGGAGACAAAGCTGGTATCAAAGCCACACTCCGCGGAATAGATATGGTGTTGTCGGAAGGCATTAATGTGCGTGTCGTGTCCTTGCCGGAAGGAGAAGACCCCGATTCGTTTGCACGCTCGCATAACGCTTCGGATGTGATCGATTTCCTGGAGAACAATAAGGTGGATTTCATCCGCTTTAAGACGCAACTCCTGTTGGCAGAGGCCACGCAAGACCCTGCCCAGCGCAGCGAGGTGATTCATTCCATCGTGCAGTCTATCTCGGTCATTCCCGATGCTATTATGCGGCAGATCTATATCAAAGACACCGCGCAACGGCTGTCGATGACGGAGGCTATTCTGGCGCGTGAAGTGGCAGGCGCTCGTCGTAAAGACGCCGACAAAGAGACGCAACAGGTGAGAACTGCTCCTGCACCCGTCGTTCAACAGCCTGTAGCAAAGAACAACGACACCTTTACCCGTAATATGCTGAATATATTGCGTCTTATCGTGCGCTACGGCGAACGGACGCTATATGAAGACGAAGAACAGCATCGGGCAGTTCCCGTAGGGGAATATATCATCTGCAATCTCCGCGAGGATGAGATAGCTCCACGCCATCCGCTCCACCAGCGCGTGATGGATGAATATATGGCACATTACCAAGAGCCGGACTTTGTGGCGGAGAAGTTTTTCTCCTTCCACGAGGACCCCGAAATAAGCCAATTGGCGATAGCCTTGATTGCGAATAGATACCAACTCAGCCGTATCTTCCAGCGACAGTCTATCTCCGAGAATGTGGTGCAGGAGGTGCAGCAGCAGACCGATGCCGATATCTTGCCGGAACTCACAAGCAAACTGCTGCTGGAAATCAAATTCACCGTCGTAGAGGAGCGTATAGATGCGCTTTCCAACGACCTAAAGACAGCAGAGGAGAATCACGACGATGCCCTAATGATCACACTCCTCTCTACCCAGAAACAACTCATTGCCATCCGTGCCGAACTATGCAAAGCTCTTGGCAACAGGATTATTGTTTGATCTTAAGTCGATATAACGTATATGCTTTTTGATTCTATAGTATATGGTCCCATCCATTCGCGCCGACTGGGAGTGTCCTTAGGAATGAACCTGATGCCCACCACCGCCAAACTCTGTTCGTTCGACTGTGTCTATTGCGAGTGTGGCTTCAATCAGCCTGTATCGCACCCTCAACTCCCTTCCCGCGAAGAGGTGTGCACCCAATTGGAAACCAAACTGAAAGCCATGGCCGACAGTTCGTCTCCTATGCCGGATGTGATCACTTTCTCGGGCAACGGCGAACCTACGATGCATCCTGAGTTCAAAGGTATCATTCACGACACTTGTGCTTTGCGCGACCGCTATTGTCCTTGCGCCAAAGTGTCGGTCTTGACCAATTCCACCCAACTCTTCCGAACCGATGTGGTAGAGGCGCTGATGCAAGTAGACAATAGAATTCTTAAACTGGATTCGGCCATCGATGCCACGATGCACCTTATCGACCAACCCGTGAACCCCGATTTGACGGTGGACAAGATCGTATCTTACCTCCGCCGCTTCAATGGCGACTTCATCCTCCAGACCTGCTTCCTGCGTGGCGAACATCTGGGGCAGACGATCAACAAT
>JAGCEW010000113.1 GCA_017650465.1 Paludibacteraceae bacterium | reverse complement strand
CATAGTCTGCTTTATCATAATTAAGTTTATTAATGCTCCTGCAATTCACATATAATCAGACTCTTACAACCCTACGAATGGGGGGGGGGTAGAATAGTCGTCTCTATTATTCGCAATACCACAGGCGGTGCATGGATTAACCATGTGCTGCCTTTTTGTATATCAACTAACCAAAATTATTAATCAAAAACAACAAACAAAATGAAAAGAATTTTTTCAATTCTGGCGGCAGCGCTCATCATCTTCGGTGCTGCATCGTGCAAAAAGTCAAGTAAGGGCGACCCCGAAGCGCCGAAAACCACGTTTGCCATTGCAGTTAGTGACATTACTGATGGCAATTGTTCCTTCACTATTATTCCCTCGGACAATACGGTGGAATATATGTTGGTGTTCATGAAGAAGGCAGACCTTGGTAGCGATCTTGTGAAAACGATGAAGGACTATCTCGCTTCAGATCAGTATACTTATGAGAAATACAAAACAGATGGCTGTATTACGAAGGATCAAACAATTCGTACGGAAACTCCTTATGGTCTATCGGCCAATACCCAATATGTGCTTGTGGTGTTCCAAATTGATAAGGATTTGAATATTAGCGGTAATGTGACTGCTTCGGAACCTTTCTACACCCTTCCGGAGAACTATTTTGACCTTGGCTTACCTTCTGGTACAATTTGGAATTTTTATAACGTTAAAAACCCCAACCATACGGGAGGTTTGTGGACATGGGATGAAGCCATGGCGTATTCATTGCCTTCTTATGCCTCTATTCCCACCAACGAGCAATGGCTGGAATTGATAAATAATTGTGATTGGTCTTGGGATGATACCTACAAATTTTGGAGAGTAAGAAGCCGCAAAAATTCTACTAATTATATCGTGATTGCTACCGACGGTAATGGTGAATGTGGTACAACGGATGTTTATCATAAGGGCGAATACTCGTTCTATTGGTCTTCCACAGTAGTAGAATGGAGTTCCGAGGGCAATGCTTGGGCTTATATTGGTAGCAAAAGCGATTATAAAAACTACGAAGAAGAGTTCTCTAAATGCACTCCACTTGCCCTGCGCCTCGTTGCTGCCAACCCCAACAAGAAGTAACGGACAGCCTAAAGCTGTTGTACGATGTACAATAACAAAGAAGGTCGGATTTCTCCGGCCTTTGTTTTTAGTATACACCGCGCCTTGCGCAATAAACCTGCGCTCCGCGCATATACACCGCCTTGCAATAAACCGCGCTTCAGCGCAATAACCGCGCCTTGCGCAATAAACCGCTCGCGAACGCGAGTAATTCCCGTATAACCATTAGGCTATTATTAGGTTATTATTGGGTGATTATTGGGTTATTAGTAGGTTATTAAGCCAACGAAAAGCAGAGGAAAGCATGAAAAACCTGCAACCATCTGAACAGGATACCCTATTTCCGGAATAACACACCAAAAACACCCAACAAACGCCTAAAAATAACGGCAAAATGATTTTCTATGCTTTTTGTGCGTTTTTATTTGCACATATCAAAAAAATGTAGTACCTTTGCGGCGTTTTATATGTATTGTTAGAAACTAAAAGGATAATTTCGATGAAGAAAGAAGTTCAATTCTCACTTGTCTACCGCGATATGTGGCAATCAAGTGGCAGGTATGTACCCCGTAGAGACCAGTTGGCGAAAATAGCGCCGGTTATTATTGACATGGGCTGTTTTGATAGGGTCGAAACCAACGGCGGTGCTTCCGAGCAAGTCAACCTCCTTTATGGAGAAAACCCCAATCTGGCAGTTCGTACGTTCACAAAACCTTTCCGCGAAGCCGGTATCAAAACCCACATGCTTGACCGCGGTCTCAATGCCTTGCGCATGAATCCCGTGCCCGCTGATGTACGGCGCCTTATGTACAAGGTTAAACATGCGCAGGGAACGGATATCACACGTATCTTCTGTGGCTTGAACGACCCGCGTAATATCATTCCATCCATCAAATGGGCGAAAGAGGCGGGCATGACCGCACAGGCAACGATGTGTATCACATACTCTAAAGTGCATACCGCAGAGTATTACATCAACCTTGCCGAACAACTCATTGAGGGTGGCGCACAGGAAATATGCCTCAAGGATATGGCAGGTATCGGACGTCCCGCTATGCTGGGAACTATCGTCGCTGCCATCAAGGAGAAACACCCTGACATCATCATCCAATACCACGGCCATACAGGTCCCGGTTTCTCTGTGGCAAGTATGCTGGAGGTGGCGAAAGCCGGTGGTGATGTGTTGGATGTGGCTATGGAGCCGCTTAGCTGGGGTAAGGTGCATCCTGATGTTATCACCATCCAAGCAATGCTGCGCGATGCAGGCTTCCTCGTAAAGGATATCAATATGAAAGCCTACATGGAGGCACGTTCTCTCACCCAGTCCTTCATGGATGACTTCTTGGGTTACTGGATCGACCCGAAGAACTCGCTCATGACATCTCTCTTGGTCGGCTGCGGCTTGCCCGGTGGTATGATGGGTTCGCTTATGGCTGACCTGAAAGGTATGCATGCCGCCATCAATGCCAACCTTAAGAAGAGCGGAAAGGCTGAACTTAGCGAGGACGAACTGCTCGTTGAGCTCTTCGACGAAGTACAGCGCATCTGGCCGATGTTGGGTACACCGTGCTTGGTAACACCTTTCTCGCAGTACGTGAAGAATGCTGCCCTGATGAACCTCTTCTCACGCTCCATGGGCGAAAAACCCTTCACCCGTATGGACCCCGCTATGTGGGGTATGATCTTGGGCAAGTCGGGTAAACTGCCCGGAACGCTGGCGCCTGAAATCGTGGAACTCGCGAAAGAAAAAGGCTTTGAGTTCTATACCGGTGACCCGCAGGCTCTCTATCCCGATGAACTGCCTAAGTTCGAGAAGATGATGCAGGAAGAAGGCTGGGAGCGCGGACAGGATGATGAAGAGCTCTTCGAGTTCGCTATGCACGAGAAACAGTACCGTGAGTATAAGTCCGGACTGGCGAAAGAGCAGTTCAACAAAGACCTTGTTGAGCGTATCCGAAAAGCCGGCAAACCCGTGCCCGAACACTTGTTGCCCAAGGGCGATGATGATATGGCTGCCGTTGCCATGTCGCTCCAGTTGGCGTCCGAGGCCGATGCTCCAAAGGCGATGTCCTTCCACGCACCGGTACACACGCAACGCTCCGACTGGAACCGTAAGACTATTTACGGAATGTGGAATCTCTAATTACGCATAACAATCATATTTGTTCAATCAAAATCAATCAAATCATTAAAAAAACAATTCTGTATGAAAAAGTACAATTTCAATGCAGGACCCAGTATCCTGCCTCAGGAGGTAATCAAAGACACTGCTGATGCCGTTATCGATTTCCAGGGAGAAGGACTTTCCATCCTTGAGATCTCGCACCGCGCAAAGTATTTCCAGCCCGTTGTTGACGAAGCGGAAGCTTTGATGAAGGAATTGCTTGGCGTACCCGAAGGATACCGCGTTATCTTCATCGGTGGTGGTGCCAGCTTGCAGTTCTGCATGGTGCCCTACAACATGATGGGCAAGAAAGCGGCTTATCTCAACACCGGTGTTTGGTCCAAGAAAGCCCTCAAAGAGGCAAAAGGTCTGGCTGGCGTATTTGGCGCAGAAGCTATCGAACTCGCTGCTTCCACCAATTCCATTCCTATGGACTTTGAAGTTCCTCAGGACTGCGACTACATCCACATCACTACCAACAACACCATCTATGGTACGGAGATCTCCGAGCGCAAGCTGCAGGAAATCTATAAGAAGAAAGGCAATGTCCGTCTCGTTGCTGACATGTCTTCCGACATTCTGAGCCGTCCTATCGACGTTAGCAAATACGACATCATCTATGGTGGTGCACAGAAGAATATCGCTCCTGCCGGTGTTACCTTCGTCATCATCAAAGAAGAGTGCCTCGGCCACGTTGACCGCTATATCCCTACCATGCTGGATTATCGCACACACGTTGAAGGTGGTTCTATGTTCAACACACCTCCCGTACTGCCTATCTACACCGCACTCCTCAACATGCGTTGGCTCAAGGCACACGGTGGCGTTAAATGGATTGACGAACGCAACCAGAAGAAAGCTGACTTGCTCTACAACTGCATCGACAACAGCAAACTCTTCACCGCTACTATCCAGGAGAAAGAAGACCGCAGCCGCATGAATATCTGCTTCGTTCTCAAACCTGAATATGAAGGTCTCTTCGACGAATTCTTCAAGTTCGCTACCTCTAAGGGTATGGTTGGCTTGAAGGGTCACCGCCTTGTTGGTGGCTTCCGCGCAAGCTGCTACAACGCAATGGATGTAGAAGGCGTTCAGGCTCTCGTTGATTGCATCAAGGAGTTTGAGGCTATGCACTAATTGTCGAATACCGTAAATGAAAACAATCATGAAAGTTTTAGTTGCTACCGAAAAGCCCTTCGCAAAGGTTGCCGTAGACGGCATCCGCGAAGTGGTGGAGAAAGCTGGCTATGAGCTGGTGCTCCTGGAGAAATATACAAGCAAACAGCAGTTGCTCGACGCAGTGGCTGACGCAGAAGCTATCATCATCCGCTCCGATGTTGTGGATGCTGAAGTGCTCGATGCGGCCAAGAAACTGCGCATTGTCGTTCGCGCCGGCGCAGGTTTCGATAACATCGACCTCGCTGCGGCTACCGCTCACAATGTAGTGGCTATGAATACACCTGGCCAGAACTCCAACGCTGTTGCGGAATTGGCACTCGGTCTCATGGTGTTTGCCGTTCGTAATTTCTACAACGGAACCAGCGGAACCGAACTGAAAGGCAAGAAACTGGGTATCCACGCCTTTGGTAATGTGGGCCGTAACGTTGCCCGTGTTGCACAAGGCTTTGGCATGGAGGTATATGCTTACGACGCTTACTGCCCCGATGAGGCTATGACAGCAGCGAAAGTGACCCCCGTTCACAGTGCCAACGAACTCTATCAGACTTGCGATGTTGTCAGCCTGCATATCCCTGCAACGGCCGAGACGAAGAACTCCATCAACTATGCTCTGCTCAACCAGATGCCGAAAGGCGCTATCTTGGTGAACACTGCCCGTAAGGAAGTTATCAACGAGGCAGAGCTTATCAAGTTGATGCAGGATCGTCCCGACTTCAAGTATGTTACCGACATCATGCCCGCTGCTGATGCTGACTTCCGTCAGTTCGAAGGACGCTACTTCGCTACTCCGAAGAAGATGGGCGCACAGACTGCAGAAGCTAACATCAATGCAGGTATTGCTGCCGCTAATCAGATTGTTGACTTCATCGAAAACGGTAACACTCGTTTCCAGGTGAATAAATAATCCTCAATGCGTCTTTTAAGACACATCTCCGCTTTGCTTCTTCTCGCCCTGCTGCCACTCGGCGGCTGGGCGGAGAAGATTGCATTGCCCGGAACGGTTACGGGAACACGCTTTTGCCCGCTTGATGGGCAGGAGGGTGTTTCTCGCATCTATATATTCTCCGACCTTGGCGATGCGTACATGCAGACTGCCGCACTTGCCAATTGGTACGAATACCCGAACCTTTCCGTTCCTGTCGCTTCCTCGTCCAATATGTTCTCCGACCTGCAGGATGGAGGCACCTATCTCGTTGATATGGGGGGAGTGAAGGATACCTTTGTCGTTTTCGACTATCGCCGCTATCGTATAGCCGGCCATGAATTGACGCTCGCTCTCGATTGCGAAAGTTCCATCCTTTCGTTGGATATCGAGCCGATGGCGTACCGCCTCCTTTCAGGTGCAAGTCGTATTTTGGAGCGCACTTTCCCTGTGCATTATCGCAATCTCGCAAAAGATTCTACACAATGGCAGCAGGCTGAAATAGAAGATTCCGTCCAAGTCATGCGCCCGCGCATCATTGACTTGAATGCAAAGTTATATATCCCCACCTCCATCGAACTCTATGGCGATCCCTTGGAGGAACAACTCTATGACCTTCCCGATCACCTGGTCTTGGAAGAAACGGAAGTACACCCTGTCGCAATAGGCTATATCCCTGTTTCTTACACCGTCCTGCGGGGCGATAAACCGGAGAATGAGAACCAGCGTGTCACCAAAGAGGATGGCCTCACGGGCTCCGCACCCCTGAACGTACTCTTCCGTGCGAATGCCACACCGGGAGCTGACTTCTTCTTGTGGGAAATCAAACGTTCGCCCGAGACGCTTTCTACCCGCACCGAACCCGAAACACGCTATATCTTTGAGGAGTCCGGCAAATACACGGTCTCTCTCCGTGTCTGGAACAAACACGATTGTTCGCTGGACACCACGTTCCAGATAGATATTAAGGAGTCTCTCCTTGCTGTCCCCAATGTCTTCACCCCCAATGGCGATGGCGTGAATGATGAGTTCCGCGTGGTCTATCGTTCCCTTTCCTCATTCAGTATGTTGGTGTACAATCGTTGGCAGCATCTCGTTTACGAGTCTTCCGACCCTTCGCGCGGATGGAACGGACGCATCAACGGACGCAAAGCGCCGGAAGGAGCGTACTATTACATCATTGAGGCCAAAGGCTCCGACGGCGTGAAGTATAAGAAAAAAGGCGCTGTCAATCTCCTCCGCGGTGGAGAATAAACCCCTAATCGCTAAACCCTAAACGCTAAACGTTAAACAGTATATGAAGAAAAATCTATTTACCACTATGGCACTTACTGCTGTGTCTGTAGCCGCACTGGCTACTGCCAATCCGCTTATTGAGTATAAATCTTGGAAAACGCCTCACGGCACGTATCCTTTCAACGACATTCGCAACGAGCACTATATGCCCGCTTTTGAGGAAGGTATCCGTCAGGGATTGAAGGATATTGACGATATCGTCAACAATCCTGCCGCACCTGACTTTGCCAATACCATCGAGGCGTATGAGCGTTCCGGCGAACTGCTCACCATCGTGGAGGGCTGCTTCTTCAACCTCACCAATGCCGAGACCAATGACGAACTGCGCGAATTGGAGATGAAGCTCGTGCCCATGCTGTCCGAGTACTCGTCTTCTATCTTGCTGAACGAGAAGCTCTTTGCCCGCATCAAGGCGGTGTACGATCGCCGTGACGCCCTCAAATTGACGCCCGAACAGCGCAAACTCTTGGAGGATATCTATGAAGGCTTTGCCAACAACGGTGCCAACCTCTCGCCGGAGCAGAAAGAGGAATACAGAAAACTCACAATGCACCTCTCCGAACTGACCACCTTATACGGCCAGAACGCCCTTCAGGCTACCAACGCATGGACCATGCAGGTCACCCGTGAGGAGGACTTGCTCGGACTGAACGATGACACCAAGGCCATCCTTCGGGCCAATGCCGAGAAGCGCAACCTCGAAGGCTGGGTGCTGGACCTCAAGCCCACCACTTATATCCCTGTTATGGAGGACTGCGCCAACCGTGACATCCGCCGCGAAATCTATATGGCATACAACGGACGTTGCATCGGCGGAGAGTTCGATAACACGCATATCATTGCTGACATCGTCAACACTCGTTTGGCTATTGCACGCCTCTTCGGCAAACGTAACTATGCCGAAAAGTCGCTCTATAAGACCTGTGCCGAAACGCAGGAGAATGTCCTCGCTTTCCTTGACCAACTGCGCGAGGCCTATCTGCCTTTGGCAAAGAACGAGGTGCAGGAACTGCAGGAGTTCGCACGCTCCAAGGGCTTCTATGCCACCCTGCAGCCATGGGACTGGAGTTTCTACAGCAAGCAGCTCAAAGACGCTAAATACAGCATTTCTGACGACCTCCTTCGCCCGTATTTTGAGTTGGAGAACGTCAAACAGGGCGTCTTCGGACTCGCCAAACGCCTGTACGGCCTCACCTTCACCGAGAACAAGAACATTCAGGTCTATCATCCCGAAGTCTGTGCGTACGAGGTGCGCGATGCCAAGGGACGTTTCATTGCCGTTTATTATGCCGACTTCCATCCCAGAGAGGGCAAGCGCGGTGGAGCGTGGATGAACGATTTCCAGTCTCAATATATGATTGGAAAGAAGGACCATCGCCCGCATATTGTGAATGTCATGAACTTCACACGCTCTACACAAGACAAGCCTGCTCTGCTTACATACGGCGAAGTGGAGACTTTCTTGCACGAGTTTGGACATGGCTTGCACGGTATGCTCACCAAGTGCCGCTATGCCGCACAGAGCGGTACGGCTGTGCCGCGCGACTTTGTCGAACTGCCTAGCCAGTTCAATGAGAATTTCCTTGGCGAAAAAGAGTTCCTTGATACCTTTGCCAAACACTATCAGACCGGCGAACCCATGCCGCAGGACCTTATTGATAAGATTAAGGCGGCGGCGAACTACCATGCAGCCTATGCTTGCGTTCGCCAACTCTCGTTCGGCTATCTGGATATGGCGTGGCATACCCTTACCGAACCGTTTGCTCCCTCTGAGTGTATGACCGAGCAGCAGGCAGTGCTTGATTTCGGCGACCGTGCGATGGCATCTGTACAGCTCATGCCGCTTGTTCCTGGCACGCAGATGGAAGCTGCCTTTACGCATATCTTCTCCGGTGGTTATGCCGCAGGCTATTATAGCTATAAGTGGTCTGAACTTCTTGATGCCGATGCTTTCTCTGTCTTCCAGGATGCTGCGAAGAAACGCGGCTCTATCTTCGATAAGAAGGCGGCAGACAGCTTCCGCACCAATATCTTGGAGCGTGGAGGTACGGAGAAACCGATGGAACTCTACCGTCGTTTCCGCGGCGGCGAACCCACGGTGGACGCACTCCTTCGCCGCGATGGACTGAAGAAATAACCTCGCCTCTCGTAATATACGCCCATCCCTTTGGAAGACTATTCCTTCCGAAAGGGGATATGTACCGAGTTCGGTAGTGCTTATACGTACATTCCTTTTGAAGGTTATTTCCTTCGAAAAAGATAAACAAACCAAATTTGATAGTGCTCATCGCACATTCCTTTTGAAGGCTTCCCCTCTTTAACAGAGAAGAAGCCTTCTCTTTTCTCTCCCCCAAATCCCACAATTCTCGGACAATTCTCAGGCTAAACACGATAGATATACGATAGATACACGATAGATACACGATAGATACACGTTAGATATACGATAGATACACGATAGATATACGATAGATATACGATAGATAACAGGGACATTATCGGGCTTTTAGTATGCCGCACGAATGTTTTAGGGGTTTTGGTGCAGGAGAGGGGGAATGCGACCGGAATGACTTGCCGCATTTTGCAATGTATAGATTGCAAAATTTTAAGATAATGCACAATAAAAGTACCATATATACCCTAAAAAATAGGACAATTTTTAAGATTATATAGTCAAATCTTGGGAAAATGACGCCAAAGTTTGGCAGTTTGGAATAATTGTAGTAATTTTGCATGTTCCTAAATTTGTGCAAAAATGAAAACGAACATTCTTAATACGCTAAATATGAAATACGACAATAATATGCCAACCCTAAAAAACAACATACTTGCGCCCCTGCGCAGGATAATCCTCCTCATCTCCATCCTTGCCCCAACCATCCAAACTTGGGCAACGGACTATCGAGTGAATTTGGCCAATACCGATACCAAGTCTTACAACGATGGTAATATCAGCCTATCCTTTTCTAATGTTTCTAAAAATAGTAATGGCTTTGAATTGGCAAGTACCGGCTCGGGATCGAATGAAAAAGACAAATTGCAAGGCTCAATGACATGGAGCAATATTGCAACAGGATATACCATAAAAGTGACACAGGCAGTTGCCGGTTTCAAAACAGAAATATCAACGAAAGCATATGGTGTGTATGGTCGCATCTATAGTGGAGATCAATCTTCCTATACCGCCAAAATGTACACGAACGGAGGTACTGGAACTGCCTCTGCAACGATAAGTAAGGCGGCTGGATTTGGAGATACATTTACGTTTACATCTGGTAGAAATAGTCTGAGTGGAAAGACTTATTTGAATTATGTGACACTTACTTACACTAAGACAGCGAACACCTATACAATCGCCTTTAATAAGAATGGAGCGACACATGGTTCTACAGCAAGTGTAGGAGCTACGTATGACCAAGATGCTACGCTAACAACGAATGGCTTCTACAAGGCTCATTATTCCGTTGATTATAACGCTAACGGAGGAACTTGTGCGACAATTACGGATACCGCTTATTATGCGTTTGCAGGTTGGAAAGTAAACAATGCAGGTGATACATATAGCAATAACGCTACCGTGCGAAATTTAACTTCCACACACGGCGCAACGGTAAATATGTTTGCTCAATGGGGTAGCACACAAGCGGTAACTCTTCCAACTCCCTCTGCTGCACCTGCGTATGACGGAGATGGAGAGTATACGTTTGCGGGATGGTATCTTTCTACGGATGAAGCTACTAAAACAGTAGTCGGTATCGGTGGCGGTACTTATACTCCGACGGCAAATGTGACACTTAAAGCCAAATGGACGCTTACTAAGCAACCGGGTTTCTCTGGCGCAAATCAAAATATGAGTGTGGGAGCAGGATATACAGGGTTTGTGTTTTCTAATACAACCACAGCTGCTCCTTCATCTAATCCGAGCGACAAATTCTATTATGTAATATCAAATGTGAATGTGACAAGTGCCAATACAGACGGCTGTGGAGAAGGAAATAGCGGAAAGGTGATTGCCGTTGAAACTGCTGGAGGCGTGACCACCATTCGCGCAATCAATAAAGGTACTGCGAAAATTACATTCTATCAGCAAGAAGATGCTACCAATAATATTGCCGCAGGAAATAGTGCAACATATACCTTTACGGTAGATAAAATAGCGAATGCGATTACTTGCAACTGGGACGGTTGGAGCAAGAGCGATATCCGTTTCGATGAAGAGATAGCAACGACTATTAGTTCGAATAATAGTGATGGATATGCTCCGCTTACCGTAACACAAACAGCCGGAGCGACTGTAGCTAGATACGACAAGGCCAATAATAAGATTGTTGCTTTGTGCGACGAGGGTACAGCCACTTGGAGTATAACGCAAGCAGAGGACTATAAGTATTATGCAGCAACAACCAAAACCTTGTCTGTAACTGTAGCAAAAGCAACTCCGTCCTGTTATTTGCTTGAGGTATCAGAAGAACAAGGAGCGAAACTTGGAAATGAAATGCATGAACATACTTGGACCGAAAATAATGTAGCTGGAGTTCTGAGTTTTGAGGTTAAGAAAGGATCGGATGCTTCTGTGGGGGTGAATGTTGAGGTTCAGGAATATGTTAATGGTGGATGGAGAAAAGTAGATGACTACGGAAGTAGTATTACAACAAGTTATACTACGAAGACGAATGAGCTTAGTCAAGGTGCTACAGGTATTAAATTTAAAAGTGCCGGATCCTATCAAAACTATGTGCAGAATATTACCATTACTCGTGTAAATTGGATAAAACTTGTCAACGCAGGAGGTTCGGAGATTTCGTCTATTACCTTGCCAAGCAGAACGCGTACAGGGGCAGCATCAACAGGTACATTCTATATTGATTATAGTACTTGTGCAGGCACAATCAAGTTGGTTAGTAATAATGAGCACGTTAAGTTCTCAGCTAATAATTCGACGACTTATACTTTTGATGTAGAGAATGGTACTCGCAAAACTATTGGATTAACGTATACCTCTGGCGATGCGGAGAGTATTGCAGCGACGATAACGGTTTATACGCCGTATGAGCGTAAGACCTTGACCGTAAACGCTCAGACCTTGAGCAAATTATCCACCACCTTGGAGTATATAGGCGCGGATAGTTATAGTGTAGACCACGCTAATATTAACGCGACAAGTCTGTTCCGTGTTCGTGACCAGAATGGCGACTTGGTGGCAAGTCCGGCAATTACACTGAGCAGTAATAATACGAGTGCAATCAATACGGTTAGTTCGAATACGGCGATTGACTTCCTTTGCGGCGCAGATAATGTACGTATTACCGCGTCCTATGCCGGTGATGATGATTATGCAGCTGCAAGCAATAGCGGTACGTTCTATCATGACATCACTGTCACCCGTTCCGCAGATGCCATCACATGGCACGCTGCCAAGATGGAGAATGATACCATTCACGTTTGGGCGGACAATAACCTGCCTTATGGTATTGCAACATCCCATTCGCGTGTATCGTACGGCTCGGGAGATACAACCATCTTGAAGGTAACCAATGGCGCAACCATCGAACAAACAACCTTGGTCACAAAGAACCATGGACTGGTAACACTCTCTGCATCATCGGAAGGAAACTGCTCTTACAACGTGGCTTCTAATACAAAATATGTGCGGGTCGATCCTTGTGTACATGAACTTGTTTGGGACCAATCTTTCACCGGACTGATTGCTACCGCTGCTGGAGAAATCAGCCGTACCTTCACCCTTAATGCCTATGCTATTGACTCTATGGGTGTACGCACGAACGTGGCGGTGAACTACTCCCTTTCGGGAGATGCAATAGCATCTATATCAGGCAATGTCCTCACAGTCTCCGGCGTGGGTAATGCAGTCATTACGGCTACCACTGCGGCAGATAATAAGTATGCAATAGTATCTGAATCTAAGAATATCACGGTTCGCCGTTATGGAGAAGCCTGCAACTCCAAGGCATTTGAAGCAAGTGCGGAGAAAAAGATGCAAGACTTCAAGAATGGATACAAATATTCCTTCTCTGTGCCGGGCGACCAATTGACCTATACCATTCGTAAACTGGCATGGGGAACACTTAATTCGGATGTTCATATTGAGGCTTCGGTGAATGGTACGAACTGGACAACCATCGGTGAGACCTATAAGCTTAATCATACGGATGATATAACCCATACGGTCTCTTTGGATAACGAAAACTATCGCTACATACGTTGGTGGACGGGCGATAACTTCGAGAATGGCTCGCGTTACATTAAGAACGTATCGCTCACACAAAAGACCTATCTCCGTGTAAAGAAATACAATTCGGAGGACCAACTCTCCGCTATCAATAAGAAGGTGGATGTGAATACCAACTATGCTGACACGTTTGATGTCCAATATTCGGATATACCTCTGCTCCAATATTCCATTACAAACCATGGCTCAAACTTGAGCTTACGGCCTACCACAACCGTTTCTAACGACTGTGGAAACTGGGGAACATATACCTTCGTCCTTTCGGGAAAGTGGTCAACAGTTAAAAACATAAAGGATACGATAACACTCTTTACTTCTGCAGGCGATAAGGTAACGATACCTATTGCCTTGACAGTCGATATGGGAGCGACCTTTAGGTTCAATCAGGACGCCGGAACATGGGGCGAATCGGATAAATGGAGTCTTGGCGGTGGCGTAAATCATGGCAGAATTCCCGATATGTCCAACGAGGTTATTGTATCTCAACCCTTGCAGATTACGGGTAAGGTGGAGTGCTTCCTCTTGAGTGTTCTTGAGGGAGGTTCACTCACCATTCAGGCGGACGGTGGACTGACTGTTGGTGCCGGTGGTGTGGAAGGACTCAATGCCTCTAACTTCCGCATCCAGTCCACAACGGGACATCAGAGTTATTTCCGCATGTCGCCGGAAGCTACTACTCCCATGCCGGCTGCTACGGTGGAATATGCTACGCAGTCCACGCTGGATGGCGGTGCCAACAAGGATGCTAAGTGGCAGTATATAGGTGTGCCGGTCGAGACACTCTATGAGCCGGATTACATCACTTGGCTCTACGAGTGGAGCGAGCCCAGTGGTTGGATCAACCTTAAGAACAAGGGACCCCAGACCCTCTATCCGTTCCGCGGTTATGCCATCACACAATACGGACAGCCCACCTACGACTGGTCTGGTCGCCTGACCAACCGTGACACCACCCTCACGCTCACAGCCGGAGGTGCCATGGAGGGCGAGAATATGATTTGCAACAGTTATGCGGCACCTATTGATGTCCGCAACTTCCGGGAAACCGACTTCACGGGTGGAGTGGAACGTGTGTTCTACATCTACAATTCGGGCAGTTGGAACGACTGGAACGCAGCAGGAGAACTCAATGCCTCTGACTATACCACCTCTACGCCCGGTCACTTCGTGGCAATACCTGTCCTTCTGGCTTCCAAGGGCGATTTTGTGGGGCAGACGCTCATCCCCTCTATGCAGGGTATCTGTGTAAAGGCCAATTCCGAAGGAACCATCCGTTTCAGTTACGAACGTCTGGTATGGAACGCTTCCGCATCTGCTCACTCGGCAATGACCGACCCGCTCCGTGCCCCTGCGCGGAGAATGAAGAGAGTGGCGGAGGAGGAGCTCTTGGACGATTCTCAGGAACAGGAATCGGAACCGGTAATCACTTCCCGCATCGGACTCATGGTTAGCGGTGAGAATAGTGGTAATGACTGCACCTTCCTTTACGAAGAGAGCGACTTTACCACCGGCTATGACGATGGATACGATGCCCGTAAGATGATGACCGAGGGCATTGCCAATCTCTATGCCACCGCCCCGAGTGGACAGCACCTTTCTGTTGCCGCCGTCAATCAGATGGACAGCACTTTCGTGGGCTTCCGTGCAGGCGAGGACAATATCTATACTTTGAAAGCATCGCATATCATGGGTGATTCGCTCTACCTGCTGGATATGATAAAAGATACCACGGTTCTGCTTACCGACACTATGCGTTACACCTTCTCGGCGGAACCGTTCAGTCAGAACGACCTTCGTTTCCGCATCGTCCGTCGTCCCGTAGCGGAAGAGGAAACCGAAGCGGAGGTAATCACCGACTTGTTCACTCCTTCCGGAGATGCACAGATGTGGGTAGCGGATGATGTGCTGTACGTCACAGGTGTTCCTGCCTTCTCCAAAGTGGTTGTCGTGGATATGCAGGGTAATCATGTTCTTTCCGCATCCTGCAACGGCACGGCCGCCCTCTCCATCCGTTCGCTCGCTCCTGGTATCTATTGTGCCCGTGTGGACGATGTTGTTTGTAAGTTTGTAAAGAAATGAGTAAATTGCGTTATATATCGGTTCTTGTCACTATAGCCCTTTCTTTGCAGGGTTATGGTTTCGAGGATTACACTTCGCACACTGATTTTCCGACGGCCGTATTGGCTTCTCCCAATACGGGGGCTATGTCTTCCCACAGGGTATCCCTGGCGTCCTCGTCTTCTTCGTTTCATTCCTCCGTATCGGGGGTGTATGGAGGCGTTACAACGATGGATTCCTACCAGCCCCCTCGTCCTCGCCGTGCGTGGGAGCCGCCTATGGAGGCCCCTGTCGGTGACGGATGGGATGTGTATTGCTTTATGGCAGTACTGGCGATGGCTTATACATTCCTTCGTTATAGGACAATTTTGCCGGATAAAGAAAAATAATTGACAAAACATTTGGTCAAGTCAAATAATTGTAGTACCTTTGCACGCTTTTTCCGCGGAATGGAGATTCCGGCAGGGAAAGGTAGTGGCAGGCGGAGGCCTGTTCACTTGTATGTTTAACCTTTTAACGCTTGGGAGTTGGACAGGGTGTAACAACCTCTTGCAACGGACCAGGCACACTATCAGATTATGGTAGAAAACAATTCGCTCCAGAACTTCGACTGGGATGCCTATGAATCAGCACAACAAGGCGCACAAAACGAAGAAACTCTTGCCAAGTATGACCAAACCCTGAATGCAATCAAGGACAATGAAGTCGTTGAGGGTACCGTCATCTCAATCAACAAACGTGAAGTGGTAGTAAACGTTGGCTACAAGTCCGACGGTATTGTTCCTGCCACCGAGTTCCGTTACAATCCTGACCTGAAGGTGGGTGACCGCGTAGAAGTGTACATCCAAAGTCAGGAGGATAAGAAAGGACAGCTCGTTCTCTCGCACAAGGAAGCTCGCGCTACCCGCGCTTGGGACCGTGTCAGTGAAGCCTGCGAGAAAGGCGAAATCGTTACCGGTTACATCAAGTGCCGTACGAAGGGCGGTATGATTGTTGACGTTCTCGGTATGGAGGCCTTCCTCCCCGGTAGCCAGATTGACGTGAAGCCCATCCGCGACTACGATGTATTTGTCGGCAAGACCATGGAATTCAAAATCGTTAAGGTTAATCCCGAATTCCGCAATGCCGTTGTTTCGCACAAGGCACTCATCGAGGCCGAACTGGAAGCACAAAAGCGTGAGATCGTCTCCAAATTGGAGAAGGGTCAGGTGCTTGAAGGTACCGTTAAGAACATCACCAACTACGGCGTATTCATCGACCTGGGTGGCGTAGATGGTCTTATCCACATCACCGACCTCAGCTGGGGACGTGTTAACGACCCGCACGAGCTCGTGCAACTTGACCAGAAAATCAATGTCGTTATCCTTGACTTTGATGAGGAGAAAAAGCGTATCGCTCTCGGCTTGAAGCAACTCACTCCGCATCCGTGGGATGCGCTGTCTGCAGACCTGAAGGTTGGCGACAAAGTACATGGTAAAGTGGTTGTGATGGCTGACTACGGAGCATTCGTAGAAGTGGCTGATGGCGTAGAAGGTCTCGTTCACGTTAGTGAAATGAGCTGGAGCCAGCACCTCCGCAGTGCCAACGATTTCCTCAAAGTGGGCGACGAAGTGGATGCTGTCATCCTCACCCTCGACCGCGACGAGCGTAAGATGTCGCTCGGTATCAAGCAGCTTAAACCCGATCCATGGGAGAATGTGGACCTCAAGTACGCAGTCGGCAGCCGCCACTTCGCTAAGGTTCGCAACTTCACCAACTTCGGTGTATTTGTGGAAATCGAAGAGGGCGTAGATGGCTTAATCCACATCAGCGATCTGAGCTGGACCAAGAAAATCAAACACCCCAACGAGTTCACGCAGATTGGTGCGGAGATTGAGGTTGTTGTTCTTGACATTGACAAGGAGAACCGTCGTCTCAGCCTCGGCCACAAACAGCTTGAGGAAAATCCCTGGGCGGAACTTGAGGCCAAGTTCGGTGTTGACTCTGTTGTGGAAGGCAAGATTGTTGAGCTCGGCGACAAGGGCGCAGTGGTTGCTCTGGAAGACGGCGTAGAAGGTTTCTGCACCACCCATCACCTGATGAAAGAGGATAAGTCCGCTTCGAAGGTGGGTGACGTAATGAACTTCCGCGTAATCGAGTTCAATCGTGATGCTAAACGCATTCTGTTGAGCCACCTCCGTACTTGGGAAGAGCGCAAAGAGGCTCCTGCAAAGGAAAGTCGTAACGCTGCCAAGAAGGAGAACACAGTGGAACTGCCTAAGGTGGAGAAAACCACTCTGGGTGACCTCAGCGTATTGGCTGACCTCAAAGCAAGCATGGAAGCTGAGAAGAAGTAATCTTCTTCCGGCAAATTGACTCGGTGGAGTCTTTATCTGATTATCGGTGCAGGACCTCACATTCGGGGTTCTGCACCTCTTTTACCGAAGTACTAAAATATTTGAATCTATGAAGAACCGTTACTATCTATCTATCCTCTTTTCGGCAGTCATGTTACTGTCTGTTCCGTTTGCATCTGCCCGTACTATCTCCGGTTCAGTGAAAGGTGCCGGCAAGCCTCTTGGCGGAGTGCTGGTCACGGACGGATATTCCTTTGTCCAGACCGACCCTGCAGGCTCGTACACCATCGACCTCAATGCCAAAGCGGAGTTTGTGTATATTGTTACCCCGAAAGGCTATGTAGCGGACTACACCTCCGGCGTGCCCCAGTTCTATCAGCGCTTAGACGATAAGAAGCAGGTTTACCATTTCGCCCTGCAGCAAATGTCCGGCGATCCTGACCGTTATACGATGATCACGATGACTGACCCGCAGATTGACACCAACGAGGATGCCGAGAAGCTGATGGGTGCCACTCTCCGTGATATCCAAGAGACGGCCGCACAGTATAAAGATGTGCAGTTGGCAGGTATCGTATTGGGCGACATATCATGGGATGTGTATAGCCATAACGAGACCTATAAGACCTTTGCCCGCCAGTTGCCTTTCCCCGTTTATCCGGTAATAGGCAACCATGACTTTGACAAGTTCCTCACACCTTCCGACACTGCGGATTATGAGAACCAATATAAGCGTTCCTTTGGACCTGTCTATTATGCTTTCCAGTTGAGCGATGCCTATTATGTAGTGCTCAGCAATATACATTATTTCGGGAACAAACGCTATCGTGTATGCTTGGACGAAATGCCCGACCAGATGCGCTGGTTGGAACAGTTGCTCAATAGTGCGCTGAATATGGGTAACCGCATCTATATCTGTATGCACTCACCGCTTAAGTTCTCGTCCGAATCGGGTCTTATTGGGGGCGGACAGCATCTGAAAGATATGTTGGATAACAAGTTCGAGGGAGTTGTGCTTACCGGTCACATGCACCATAATAACAATTTCGATATCGGTGGCGGTATTATGGAGCACAATCTCGGTGCCCTGTGCGGCAACTGGTGGACCAATGACTATAGCAGTGATGGAACTCCTTGCGGCTATCAGGTCTTCGAAGGAAAAGGGCGTGAGTACCCGACATGGTATTTCAAGGCTACCGGACATCCGCGTGACTATCAGTTCCGTCTCTATCAGGTAGGGCGTGTGATGGACCGCCCGCATTCGGTGGTGGCAAAAATATGGAACTGGGATGATGCTTGGCGTGTACGTTGGTATCAGGATGGCAAGTTGATGGGCGATATGGAGCAGTTCTACTCCTTCGACCCGGACTATTGTGAGTACGTCAATGGTGCCCGCGTCTGGGACGATTATATTCCTTTCCGCAACAACCATTTCTTCTCTACGCCTCGTCTTACAGGGCGGCATGAAATCAAAGTGGAGGTCACCGACCGTGCCGGACGTGTCTATACCGACACGATACAGATTGACGTACCGGCCGAGTAGAACGGTAGTGACAGGTCGTGATGTGGTCGCGCTTAGTGTCGCACAGTTGCCTGACAGCTGTGCGACATTTGTTTTATTGTACGGTATGATTGGAGTTACTTCGTTATCTGGGGTCTCATGCGGTTGACCAGACTGTCAAACTCCGCCTGATAGTTTTTGCCGACAGGTTCGCTTGGCGGACTTATCATTTTCAGCGGGTCTACGGGTGTGCCGTCTTTCCATACACGGAAATCCAGGTGCGGACCTGTGGAACTGCCGGTCGAACCTACGTATCCGATAACTTCGCCCTGTCTTACATGCTGCCCCACTTGCAGCCCCTTGGCGTATCCCTGTAAGTGGAGATAGGCGGTGGTGTAGCTGCTGTTGTGGCGAATCTTGACGGTGTTTCCTCCGCCTCCCTTGTAGGCTTTGAAGATGACCGTTCCGTCACCTATTGATACCACGGGCGTTCCTGCCGGCGCGGCATAGTCCACGCCTGTGTGCGGACGAACCACCTTGTAAATGGGGTGCTTGCGGGCATAGGTAAAGCGGCTGGAGATGCGTTTGTAGTTTAGCGGAGCTTTCAGAAAAGCTTTTTTCAGGCTCTTGCCATCGGCATCGAAATAACCTACGGTGCGACCGCCTTTGGCGTTCTTGACCATCGTGGTGTCATTGCTGTCAAACCAATAGGCTTCCTGCCACTTGCCTCCGTGATAAAAATTGGCGGCATAGATGCGTCCGATACCGATGCGTGTGGTATCTACGTACTTTTCGTCATAGAATACGCGAATAGAGTCACCTTTCTGCAGACCGAAGAAGTCGATTGTCCATGCGTATATTTCACTCAGTTCGAGTGCCAGTTCCACGGGCAGGTTGTTTCCTGTCATGGCGTTCCACAGACTGGATTGGATGGTTGCTTCCGCCTGACGTTCCCTAACTTCCACGGGCTTGGTGTGTCTTTCGACGTACAGCGAGTCGTGTGTGTGCAGTACGACCGCATCGCAGATGGTGGCGACATACACCCAGTGGTGCAGATATTCGGCTCCTGTGCTGTCTTTCTGGTAGAGGCCGTAATAGGTGCGTCCGCTTTTGATACTGCGGTAGTCAAAGTCTTTCGGGTTTAGCGTGATGACCTGACTTTGTATCTTACGGCTTGCCCCCATGCGGTTCAAAATACCGCCAAGGGTTTCACCGTCCTTCACGGTGCAGGTGTCAATACGGAACGAGTCAATGGGAAGCCCCCATTCGTAACGAACCTCCACGGGTTCTTCGGAGTACTCTTCCTCTGTTTTATTGCCGCATCCGGTCATTAAAACCGTCAGTGCGGTAAGGGACAGCACAAGGGTGTGGATTTTGTAAGAATGCATTTGTTTAAGCATTGGCTTTGGGGTATTTGCGGAACCATGAACTGATTTTCAGTCGCATCACTCCCCAGAGGGCTTCGGAGAAGATGCCGCCTGACATTTTGCTGGTTCCCAATACACGGTTAACGAATACGATGGGCACTTCTTTGATGTTGAATCCGCATTTGTGTGCGGTGAACTTCATTTCTATCTGGAACGCATAGCCTTTGAACCGGATTTTGTCCAGTTCCAGTGTCTCCAGCACCTTGCGGCGGTAGCAGACAAATCCGGCTGTGGTGTCGCGGATGGATACGCCGAGCACGGTGCGGACGTAGAAACTGGCGAAGTAGGACATCAGCACCCGTCCCATCGGCCAGTTGACGACATTGACGCCGTTGATGTACCGGCTGCCGATAGCCAGGTCTGCACCTTCGTTCGCGCAGGCTTCGTATAGTTTCAGCAGGTCGTTCGGGTTGTGCGAGAAGTCGGCATCCATCTCGAAGATATAGTCATATTGGTGCTCAATCGCCCAACGGAAACCGCAGATGTAAGCGGTTCCGAGACCCAGTTTGCCTTGCCGTTCTACGATGAACAGACGGTTCTTGTAGGTGCCTTCCATCAGGCGGTGCACGATGGCTGCGGTGCCGTCTGGTGAACCGTCATCAATCACCAGCACGTGAAACTCAATCGGTAGTGTCATCACTGCCGTAATGATGGCTTCGATGTTCTCTTTCTCGTTGTAGGTGGGTATTATGACCAGTCGTTCCATATCTTATTGCTTGTTGTTGCTTGTGTTGTCTATCATTGTGTCGCCTAGAATATATGTCGGACTTGCCGTTGTGCGGTCCAGCGCTTTCAGGAAATAATCCACTCCCGCCACTTTGTAGTGGTCTTCTGCCAAGCGATTTTTTACGGTCTCGAATGCCAGTACGGGGTCGTTGTTTTCCTGCGAGAGGTGGCAGAGGAAGATGTTTCGGATGCCTTCGTGGAAATTGTCCGCAAGGAGTTTGGCACAGGTGTCGTTGCTCTGGTGTCCGCGTGGGGACAGGATGCGCTCTTTCAGGTAGGTGGGATAGGGACCGTTCAGCAGCATGTGCTCGTCGTGATTGGCTTCAATGACGATATGGTTGGACATCTGAATGGCTTTTTCCATGATAGGGTTGGGTTCTCCGCAGTCGGTAGCGACCATGAAGTACTGCCCATAGGCGTAAATCACGTAGCCTAAGCAGTCGGTCGAGTCGTGGTTGATGCCGAAGGTGTTAAACTGCAGATCTCCCAATTCGAAGGGGACACCTTTGTCGAAGTAGCGCCTTGAGGTGCGCAACTTCTCCTGTACGCCGTAGTTCCGGTCTATGCCTTCGTGTATTTCGCGGGTGGTGTAGATGGGTATATGGAACCGTTCGCCCAGTGTGCCGACAGCGCGGATATGGTCAGCGTGATCGTGCGTAACGAACACACCCATAATGTTTTGGAAGTCGAGCCCCATTTCCTTCAAGTGCTTGGCGATAGTGCGCGCAGAGATACCGGCATCTATCAGAATGCCGCGTTTCTGCGAGCCCAGATAGTAGCAATTGCCGCTACTTCCGCTGGAGAAACATCTGAATATGAGTTGATTTTCTTCCATTAGTCTTTTGGTGCGGAATAATCCATTTTCCAAAAACGGCTGCAAAGGTACAACAAAATCTTGATATATGCAAGTTTTTTTCAAAAAAAAAGTGAGCCACCCGAACGAGGATGGCTCACTATGCATATCCGATGCGTAATTTTTGGAATTACATATCGTCGTGCGCATGCAACTGCTGCACATAGATAGCGTGCATCATTTTCTCACGTCTCACGGTGCAGGGCTTGTTGAACTGCTGGCGACGACGGAGCTCTTTGATGACACCTGTCTTGTCGAATTTGCGTTT
>JAGCEW010000014.1 GCA_017650465.1 Paludibacteraceae bacterium | reverse complement strand
GAGTATTTCAATCCCGGAGGAAGCGTCAAGGACCGTATTGCGCTATCGATGATTGAAGATGCGGAACAGAAGGGTTTACTCAAGCCCGGTGCTACAATTATTGAACCGACCAGCGGAAATACAGGCGTGGGTCTGGCGTGGGTTGGTTCTGCTAAGGGCTATCGCGTCATTCTCACTATGCCGGAAACGATGTCGGTAGAGCGTCGTAACTTATTGAAGGTATATGGTGCAGAGTTGGTTCTGACTCCCGGTGCAAATGGAATGAAAGGAGCGATTGCTAAGGCAGAGGAACTGAATCGTGAGATTGCGGGTTCTATTATTCTGGGACAGTTTGTTAATCCCGCTAATCCAGCTATGCACGAACGTACGACGGGTGAAGAGATTTGGGCTGACACAGAAGGTCAAGTGGATATCTTTGTGGCAGGCGTAGGCACAGGCGGTACCGTAAGTGGTACAGGGAAAGCGCTCAAGAAGCATAATAGTGCTGTGAAAGTGGTGGCAGTAGAACCGGCTTCTTCGCCTGTATTAAGTCAAGGAACTGCAGGCGCTCACAAGATTCAGGGTA
Source organism: Paludibacteraceae bacterium (assembly GCA_017650465.1). GTDB lineage: Bacteria > Bacteroidota > Bacteroidia > Bacteroidales > Paludibacteraceae > Colicola. The sequence goes on along the minus strand of JAGCEW010000014.1, from coordinate 2,009 downwards.
TTGGTGCCGGTTTTGTACCGGAGACCTACAATGGGGACGTGGTTGACAGTATAATGACCATTACCAACGAAGAAGCTTTCGAAGGTCAACGCTTGCTTTCGCATGAAAGGGGTCTGTTGGTAGGCATCTCATCTGGTGCGGCCTTTACGGCAGCCTTGAAACTGGCACGTAAACAAGAGAATGCAGGCAAAATGATAGTTGCTCTCTTGCCTGATACGGGTGAACGTTATCTCTCTATATTAGCTCAATAAAATCACTTTAAATTATACTATTACCATGACAAACAATCAAGAAATCCCGTACAAGATTTATCTTACGGAGGATGAAATGCCGACGCAGTATTACAATATGCGTGCTGACATGAAACAAAAGCCGGCTCCGCTACTCAATCCTGCTACGCATCAGCCCATGACATTGGACGAACTATCCGGTGTCTTCTGTCGCGAACTGGCGCAACAAGAGTTGGATGACCAAACTCCCTATTTTGACATTCCGACCGAAATTCGTCAGTTCTACAAAATGTACCGTCCGTCACCAGTGGTGCGGGCCTACGAATTAGAGCGTGTTTTGGGGACTCCGGCACACATCTACTATAAGTTCGAGGGAAACAATACCAGCGGAAGCCATAAACTCAATTCCGCTATTGCACAAGCCTATTATGCCAAGAAGCAAGGTTTGAAAGGTGTTACTACTGAGACGGGTGCCGGCCAGTGGGGCACAGCCCTTTCGATGGCTTGTGGCTACCTTGGCTTAGATTGTCGGGTTTATATGGTTAAGACGTCCTATGAGCAGAAGCCTTTCCGCAAGGAAGTTATGCGGACTTATGGAGCGAGCGTAACGCCTTCTCCATCGGATACCACCGAAGTGGGGCGTAAGATTCTCGCGGCACATCCGAATACAACCGGTAGTCTTGGCTGTGCTATCTCTGAGGCTGTGGAATACGCCGTTTCTCATGAGGGCTATCGCTACGTATTAGGAAGCGTACTTAATCAAGTACTTCTGCACCAGAGTATTATCGGTTTGGAGGCAAAAACGGCTTTAGATAAATATAATATTGTGCCTGATATTATTATCGGCTGCGCAGGAGGCGGCTCCAATCTCGGAGGACTGATTGCTCCGTTTATGGGACAAAAGTTGCGCGGAGAGGCTGACTATCAGATTATTGCCATTGAGCCTGCATCTTGTCCAAGTTTCACTCGCGGTGTATATGCATACGACTTCTGTGACACCGGTATGATTTGCCCGCTGGCAAAGATGTACACGTTGGGATGTGACTTTATTCCTTCTGCGAACCATGCCGGCGGCTTGCGCTACCACGGAATGAGTCCTGCTCTGTCGGAACTTTATCATCAAGGTTTGATGGAAGCACGTAGTGTCATCCAAACGGATGTCTTTGATGCAGCCGTTCTTTTCGCCCGCGCTGAAGGTACGTTGCCTGCGCCTGAAAGCAGCCACGCCATTAAGGCGGCGATAGATGAGGCACTCAAATGCAAAGAGACAGGTGAGAGCAAGAATATCCTCTTTGGTTTGACAGGAACGGGCTATTATGACCTGTATGCCTATGCCCAATACAATGACCATACCATGACGGACTATATTCCGACAGATGAGGATTTGAAGCGATCGTTGGATAAATTGCCCAAGATGGAGTAAAGGCTCTTTTAAGGCGATATATATAGAAGTGCAGCTTTCTGATGAGGAGGCTGCACTTTCTTTCTCATAATAAAGTAATTAAAGTGTCCCCCAAACGGGGGTCAGTACAGGTGATCTCTCGGTGAGCAACCGATGAGCATCCATTGAGCATCCATTGAGCATCCATTGAGCATACATTGAAAACAGCGGGCTAACACGAGGCAAAAAGGAAAAAGAAAGGAAACTTTAGATTGGAGATTGGAGATTTGAAAGTGGAAATTTGAGGGGTGGAAACCGGAGATTTGCGATTTTTTTAAGAAAATATTTGGTCATGTCAGAAAAAAGCAGTAATTTTGCGGCATAAACTACTACGGAGG
>JAGCEW010000013.1 GCA_017650465.1 Paludibacteraceae bacterium | reverse complement strand
TTATAGGCTGATTCATAGGCTTTCTTGGTATAGTAGTTCAAACCTTTGCGTGTCTCTTTTGAATCATCGGCACGCATCATCAGGGCGCACAGAGCCGGACAAAGCACCAAAGCGCAAACACACGACAGACCCACTGACGATGCGATGGTTATACCGAATTGCGTAAAGAACGAACCGGATGTACCGGGCATGAAGGTCACAGGAATAAACACTGCCATAAATACCAGCGTACAGGAAATAACGGCGGTGGATACTTCGCTCATGGCTTCGCGTGTGGCTTGAACGGCATCGGTCACGCCGTTCTCCATCTTACCCATTACCGCTTCCACCACCACTATCGCATCATCGACGACTGTACCAATGGCGAGTACCAGCGCAAAAAGGGTCAATATGTTCAGGGAGAACCCTGCGACCATAACCACTGCGAATGTACCCATCAGCGATACGATGATAGAGATGGAGGGGATGAGGGTGGCCTTGAAGTTCTGCAGGAAGAAATACACCACAATGATAACGAGCAAGATAGCTATGACAAGCGTCTCGATAACATTATACATAGCGGCATAAAGGAAGTCGTTGGATGTCTCAAGCACCACGAACTCCAATCCTGCAGGCAATGTAGGAGTGAGTTGCTCGTACAGTTTGTCGATATTCTCATTGACTTCTGTAGCATTCGCTCCGGGAGCCTGGTTGATGATATAGAACACACCGGGCATACCGTCCACAGACGATGTCATCGAGTAGCTGACTGCACCTATTTCTATATCCGCCACATCGCGCAGATAGAGTACTCGGCCGCCTTCGCCTGTACGCAGAACGATGTTGTTGAATTCCTCAACGGATTTGAGCGTACCTTTATACTCCATCGGATATTGATACGCGTTTTCGGATTGCTGGCCGAGCGTACCGACAGGCGATACGAAACTCTGCATACTGATAGCCATGGCGATATCATTTGGCATCAGACCGTATTGCGCCATCACATCCGGTTTGAGCCATACGCGCAGTGCGTAGGTATTACCAAGGTTCTGAACCTCACCCACACCTGTGATACGCATCAAACGGGGTTTAACGTTGATGTCGATATAGTTGGCAATGAAGTTGTCGTCATATTTGCCATCGGTCGATTTCAGACCTGCAATCTGCAAAATACTGCTTTGTGTTTTGGCTACGGTCACACCCACCTTTGTCACATCTGCCGGCAGCAAAGCCGAAGCCTGTGTCACGCGGTTCTGGACGTTCACGGCAGCCATATCGGGGTCTGTACCTTGTTTGAAATAGACCATGATGGACGCTTCACCTGTCGCACTGGCGGTAGATGTCATATAGGTCATGTCTTGTACACCGTTAATCTGCTCTTCCAAAGGCTGGATAACGGATTTCATGACAGTATTGGCATCTGCACCCGTATAAGTGGTGGAAACGCGCACGCTCGGAGGAGCTATGTTCGGATACTGTTCAACGGACAGGGTCTTCAGGCAGATAAATCCCACCAGTGTAATCACGATGGCGATTGCACATGCCATTACATGTTTGGAAATGAATATGTTACCTTTCATAGTTCCTATGGATTAGTTTGCTGCTTCAGGGAAAAGCACTTGCTGGCCTTCCTGCACATTGTTTGCTCCTTCTGTCACGATTACATCGCCTACTTCCAGACCCGATGTGATAATCAGGTCACGTTCGCTGCTGATATTGAATGTCGTAACAATCGCACTGTGGGCGCAGCTGTCTGCACCTACTTTATATACCAGTGACTTGTCTTGCAGACGCACAACGGCGTTCTGCGGCACAACCATCATATCTTCCAAAGGAATAGGAATAACCACTGTACCTTGGATGCCCGAATAAAGGATGCCGTCAGGGTTGGGGAAAGTGGCTTTGCAGGCTATCGTACCGGTGGCGCGGTCCACTGTTCCCGTGATGCTCGTCAAACGGCCTTTCTGGGAATATTCCTTGCCGCTCTTGAATAGGAAAGTGATGTCCGGAAAGGCGTCTAAGGATTGGTCTTCGCTCGAATTGTCACGGTCTTCCAATATACTCTCGTTAACCGAGAATTCGGCATACATCTTTGCATTGCCGCTGACCATTGTCATGTAGGTGGCAGGAGATACCTGGTCACCTGCAAACACGGGCACCGAACCGATGATACCGGCCACAGGGGCGGTGATGGTGCAGAAACTGAGGTTCACGCGGGCACGGTCAGCCGATGCTTTGGCTTGTGCGGCTGCGGCTTGAGCCTGGCGGTAAGTGTTTTCCGAGTTCTCAAGCATATAATGGCTTACAATGCCCTTTTCGTATAGGTTCTGATTGCTTTCGAACTCCAGTTTGGCACTGCTTTCTCTGGCTTGTGCGGCAAGCAGATTGGCTTCTGCGGCTTCCAGTTCCAGTGCGGCGTTACGGCTGTCGATGCGGAACAGTACATCGCCTTTGTTCACTTGCTGACCTTCTTTCACGCACACTTCCATCAGTTGACCGCTTACTTGGGGTTTGATGGTTACGTCCGATGTACCTGTCAGGGTGGCACTGTATTTCAGTGGCAGGGTGACATTACTTTTACTGATGGTCATCGTTTGATACGAGGTAGGTACGGACTGAGGCATGTCTATACCGCAGGCAGTCAGCATCATGGCTGCTGCAAAGAAATAGATGTGTTTGATTTTCATATAGTCTGTAAACTTTATATATTTCTTTTATGCTTGTTTGCAATAGTCGCACAAAAATCCGCACAAAGATACGAAAAAAATATGATATTTGCAAATAATATTCGAAAAATTTGCAATTGTGGGATTTTTTTTGTAC
>JAGCEW010000112.1 GCA_017650465.1 Paludibacteraceae bacterium | reverse complement strand
TGTTCCGTGAGTATCTGGCGTTATTAGATAAATATGGAAAACAATTTATTATAATAGGCAATACAAACGCACTTACATATAAAGAAACATTCAAAATGTTCCAAGAAGATAAAATCCGTACAGGATACACGAATTTCAATGTAGGGATGTTCTTTCAAGTACCAGACACATTTGAAAAATTCCATCATATGGAAAACGGCAAAAAGATAGCACGAGTTTCCACTTCTTGCTGGTTTACAAACTTACCCGTTGCAAAGCATAACGAGGACTTGATTTTATATAAACATTATACTTCGGAGGATTACCCCAAGTACGACAATTACGATGCAATCAATGTGAATACATACACAGATATTCCTTATAACTACGATGGTATAATGGGAGTGCCGATTACTTTTTTGGACAAGTACAACCCCGACCAATTTGAAATAATAAAGTTCCGAAAGGGCGATGATGATAAAGACTTATCTATCAATGGTAAATGCCCATATTTTAGAATCCTCATCCGACGCAAAAAATAATATAGCCATGACAATAGATTTACACGAAATCACAATCCGCGAACTCTGCGCGAGTTATGAAGATTTAAGCATTCAAGAGGAAGGTATCACCGGTTACAACGGCCGGCTGAATATCCGTCCAAAGTATCAACGCGAATTTGTCTATGACGAGAAAAAACGGAATGCCGTCATGGAAACAGTGTGGCAGAACTTCCCGCTGAATGTCATGTATTGGGTGCGTATTGGTGACAATCAGTACGAACTTTTGGATGGTCAGCAGCGCACCATTTCAATCTGTTCGTTTATTGCAGGCGAGTATATGATGCTTTTCGATGGCAATCTGCTTGGTTTCAACAACATGACCCTTGAACAACAGAATCGTATCTTGGACTACAAACTGCAAGTCTATATCTGTGAAGGAACGGATGAGGAGAAACTCAAATGGTTCCGGACCATCAATATCGCAGGCGAGAAACTCACCAATCAGGAAATCCGCAATGCCGTCTATTCCGGTTCTTGGGTCACGCAGGCCAAACGCCGTTTCTCAAAAACGGGTTGCGTGGCATATAAGATAGCCTCTGACTTTATGTCCGGCACGCCTATCCGGCAGGATTATTTTGAGTCTGCTCTCGAATGGATTGGCGATGCGCAGGGTTTGACGGTCGAACAATACATGGCAAAGCATCAGCATGATACCGATGCCGATGAACTGTGGCAGTATTTTCAGGATGTCATTCATTGGGTGGACAAACTCTTCGGGCGCAAATATAAGAAAGAGATGAAAGGTGTTGAATGGGGTTTGCTGTACAACAAACACAAAGACACCCATCTTACTGCCACTGCTATTGCGCAGCAGATGGCGAAACTGATGGCAGATAGCGATGTACAGAAGAAAAGCGGTATCTTTGCTTATATCCTTGACGGAGACATTCATCATCTTGGCATCCGCGCTTTTGATGCGAATACCCGACGCGAAGTGTATGAGCGTCAGGGCGGCAGATGCGCCATCTGCGGCAAACCTTTTGACATCGAAATGATGGAAGCCGATCACATCACGCCTTGGGTGGAAGGCGGTCGTACCGTTGCAAGCAACTGCCAGATGCTTTGCCGCGATTGCAACAGGCGGAAAAGTAGCAAATAAGGATTATTTCAGCACCCTGAAGCGATTGTTCACAACCTTCTGCGGATACATCGCTGAGGGGATTGTATCGCCCAGGCGGGAAATATAGCGTGCCAGTATCTCTGTGTCTTTCAGGTCAGGACAGGCAATGGGTTTGGCGTAGCGGAAAGCACCGGACACGCCGTATTTCACCAGAGTATAATCCAGTCCACCTACGGTATAGGTTTTCTCCGGGTCTATCGTTTTCCATGTTTTGCTGCTGGAATCGTATGTTTCCATCGAAACAATCCTGCGCCTCTCTCCCACTCTCACAAACAGTTCTTGTTCGTCCAGTTCCACCGATGATGGTATGTCTGGATTGATGGTGTATCGCAATCCGCTGCCTATCATGAAGTCCCCGCTTTCTTTCGGATAATCCACAACGCCCACTTCCATCGCATCCAGCAGTTGCTGACCGGTCATCTCCACACGCGCTGCGCGGTTGTTGAAAGGAAAGACTTCTATCAGATTGCCCATTGTCAAATCTCCTTGCGGCAGTTTCGAACGGAGTGTGCCGCCGTGAAGCACTGCCACATCGGTTGCCAGTATCTCCCGCATCGCATCTGTTGCGAATTGGGCAAGCGCGGTTTCTGTGTTCCGCACCAGGCGTACTCCGTTCTCATCATAGTCTGGCAGGGTTTGTTCGTTATAGCCTACGGGGCGGCTCGTCTCCTCCTCCATCCTCTTTTGTATAGTTTCTATCGTAGCCATCACACGCGGCGATGCAGGAATAGAATCCGTCTCGTGGAATCGGAAAACCATCTTACCATTTTTACCAAGCGTTAGTTGCCCTATCTTTTCGCCTTGTGAGCCTGTGGAAACCAGCAGAACGGAATCGCCGTCTGCATTGGGCAGGCGCATGTTCAGTACATGATGCGCGTGACCATCAAAAAACACATCAATACCGCGTGTCTCTTTCAGTATATCCACACTCGAAGCGATAGCACTATCATCGCCCAAATGACCGACTACAACCACATAATCCGCCCCTTTCTGTCTCGCCTCATCTGCTGCATTCTGGATAAGTTCACGGCTGTCAGTAGCATGAAAATCGTATATCACTCTGCCGGTTGAGTCGGTGAAGTTGGTAGGAGTCGAAGAAGTGAAGGTGGTGGGTGTCAGTGCCCCGATGAATGCCACTTTCAGTTCTCCGTATGTCAAAACCGTATAGGCGGGGAAAAACAGCCGCCCGTTTGTCGCCGAGAAATTACATGCCAGCACTTGTGCGCTTAAACCGGATACAAGGTGTTTCAGTTGCGTCATGCCGTAATCGAATTCATGGTTTCCGAGCGTCACTATATTATAAGGTACCTGGTTCATTATTTCCGTCACATATTCGCCTCTGGAAAGCGTCCCTACTGCACCGCCTTGCACGAAATCCCCTGCCGACACCACGGTCACATGCGGCGTCTCTTTCAGTGCGCTGTCCCGAAGCGTGGCGATGGCGGGATATAGTTTGCATGCACAATGCACATCGTTGTCGAAAAAGATTTGAATATCCTTCTGAACAGGCTTTGCACAGCCAACAAACATACCAAACAAGGCCGTCAAAACGGCACAAAAAAGACTAAAAACAGAAAGTGATAATTTACGGCTCATAATATCCATTGATTAGAATTAGCGTGCAAAGGTACTGATTTTTTGTCAACTACACAAACTTTTCCTAAAAAAGTAACTTTTTTTAGAAAAATAAGTAGGATTTTCTTGCCTATATGCTCTTTTTTTTGTATCTTTGCCGCGATTTTCTGTTTATGGCGCAGAGTAAGTAGAACAAACATAACTTTACATAAATATTCAAAGCAATGAACAAACTGATTACCTTAGAGCAGGCTGTCGAAAAAGTAAAGGACGGCATGACTGTGATGTTCGGTGGTTTTTTGGGCAACGGAAGCCCTGCACAAATCACGGATGCACTGGTGGAAAAAGGAGTAAAAGACCTCACGATTATTGCCAACGACACAGCGTTTGACAATATCGCACATGGCAAACTGGTGGCTAACCATCAGGTGAAGCGTGCCATCGTTTCACACACCGGTACCAACAAGGAAACAGCCCTGCAAAAGAACGCAGGAACTTTGATTGTTGATTATGTGCCGCAAGGTACTCTCGCCGAGCGTATTCGCGCCAAAGGTGCAGGTCTGGGCGGTGTCCTCACCCCCACCGGCATTGGTACTATCATGGCCGATGGCAAACAAACAGTCGAGGTGGACGGAAAGACCTATTTGCTGGAGAAACCCCTTGGGGCGGATATCGCTATCCTTCGTGCCAACATTGTGGATGAAGACGGAAACATGGTCTTCCTTGGTACAACACAAAACTTCAACCCGCTGATGGCTATGGCTGCCGATTATGTAATCGTTGAGGCGGAGAAACTGGTTAAGCGCGGTGAAATTGCGCCCGAACAGGTTCATGCCAGCGGTATCTTTGTAAATGCAATTTATGTGGAAAAATAAGACAGAACTATGGAATACAGAACAAAACTCAGACTGAGAATGAGCGCAAAGGACGCTCATTACGGAGGAAACCTCGTGGACGGTGCGCACATGGTGCATCTCTTTGGCGATGTCGCAACCGAACTTCTTATTATGCGTGACGGAGACGAAGGCCTCTTCCGCGCGTATGACCAAATCGATTTTCTTGCCCCTGTTTATGCAGGTGACTATATCGAAGCGGAAGGATGGATTGACAAGGAGGGTAACACATCGCGCCACATGCTTTTCGAAGCAAGAAAGGTGGCTGTAGCCCGTCCTGACATCTCGCCGTCGGCTGCAGATGAACTGGAAGAACCCATCGTTGTTTGCCGCGCAAGCGGAACATGTGTAACGCCTAAAGATTGTCAGCGCAAGTAATATGGAAAAACTGATTATCACAGCCGCTATCTGTGGCGCAGAGGTAACAAAGGAACAAAATCCCAATGTTCCCTACACCGTTGAGGAAATCGTTCGCGAAGCCAAACTGGCGCACGAAGCAGGTGCGGCCATTGTGCATCTGCATGTTCGCTTTGATGATGGCACGCCGACGCAAAGTCAGGCGCGTTTTCAGGAGTGCACGGATGCTATCTTGAAGGAATGTCCGGACGTTATTCTCATTCCCTCTACCGGTGGCGCAGTGGGCATGACACCCGAAGAGCGTTTGCAGTCCACCGACACCACTCCGGTTCCGGAGATGGCCACGCTCGACTGCGGTACATGCAACTTTGGTGATGAAATCTTCGACAACACCATGCCCACCATGCGGGCATTCGGCAAACGAATGATGGAACGTGGTATCAAGCCGGAGTACGAATGCTTTGAAATGGGGCATTTGGACACTATTCTCACCATGGCGCGCAAAGGACAAGTCCCCGGTGCACCGATGCAGTTCAATTTCGTTCTCGGCGTTCCGGGATGCACACCTGCTACGGTGGACAATCTCTGCTGGCTGGTGAATAAAATCCCTGCTGGTAGTACATGGACTGTCACCGGTGTCGGTCGCAGTGCATTCCCGATGGCAGCAGCAGCTATCGCTATGGGCGGTAATGTACGTGTAGGCTTTGAAGATAACCTCTATCTCTCCAAAGGCGTGTTGGCAAAGTCCAATGCCGAATTGGTGGAGAAAGTGGTTCGTCTGGCAAAAGAACTGGGACGCGAAATCGCAACTTCCGATGAAGCACGCGAAATACTTGGGCTTAAACCCCGCAAATAATAGCAAATAATAACTATCAAAATTCATACAACAATGCAAAAACATGGAAACAAGTACGGTGTACACCGTGTAATCGAACCGCTGGGCGTTCTTCCCCAGCCTGCCAACAAAGTCGATAACAACATGGACGAGATCTATGACAACGAAATCTTGATTGATGTCCAGACCTTGAATATCGACTCTGCTTCTTTCACCGACATTTGCAACTATGCCCGTCAGCAGGCCGGCGAAGGTGCATCACAGGCACAGATTGAAGAGGAAATCAAAAAAGAAATGCTTCTCAATGTAGAGTTGCAAGGCAAACATCGCAACCGCCGTACCGGTTCGGGTGGCATGTTGCTGGGTAAAGTGGAAAAAATCGGTGACGCCCTGAAAGGTAAAATTGACCTGCAGGAAGGCGACCGCATCGCTACCCTCGTTTCGCTCAGTCTGACACCTTTGCGTATTGATGAGATTCTCGAAATCCGTGCAGATGTTGACCAGGTGGATATCAAAGGTAAAGCTATCCTGTTCGAAAGCGGTATCTATGCCAAGATTCCTGCTGACATGCCCGAAAAGTTGGCATTGAGCGCATTGGACGTAGCCGGTGCTCCTGCACAAACGGCTAAACTTTGTCAGTATGGACAAACGGTGGTTATCCTCGGTGCCGGTGGTAAGAGCGGTATGCTCTGCTGCTACGAGGCGAAAAAGCGTGTCGGCGTAACCGGTAAGGTTATCGGTATTGCCAACAGCCCCAAGTCCACCAAACGTATTCAGGATCTCGGCTTCTGTGACATCGTTGTCAGTGCTGCCGGCATGACTCCCGTACAGGTGAACGAAATGGTTGCCAAACTTACCGATGGCAAAATGGCAGACGTCACCATCAACTGCGTGAATGTTCCCGACCAGGAAATGACTGCCATCCTTTGCACAAAGGACGATGGTATTGTTTACTTCTTCTCCATGGCTACCAGTTTCACCAAAGCTTCGCTGGGTGCAGAAGGTATCGGAGCCGATGTGAATATGATTATGGGTAACGGTTATACTAAAGGTCATGCCGAGTTTACCCTGCAAGAGTTGCGCGAAAGCCCTGAACTTCGCAAAATCTTTGAGGAACTTTATGCATAACAAATCCCTGAAATATTCAAAACCATGAACATTTCAAGAAGAAAAGAACTATTCCCTCAAGTGACCGACGAACAGTGGAACGACTGGAAATGGCAAGTGAGGAACAGAATAGAAACTCTGGAAGAGTTGAAGAAATATGTCAACCTTACAGAGGCGGAACAAGAAGGCGTACGTTCAGTGCTCAGCACCCTGCGTATGGCCATCACTCCCTATTACCTGAGTCTTATCAATCCCGATGATCCGCACGACCCTATCCGTCGTCAGTGCATCCCTACTGCTGCAGAAACCCATCTGGCAGAAGCCGATTTGCTGGACCCGTTGCATGAGGATGAAGATTCTCCGGCTCCCGGACTCACACACCGTTATCCCGATCGCGTATTGTTCCTGATAACGGACATGTGCTCCATGTATTGCCGTCACTGCACACGTCGTCGCTTCGCGGGACAGAAAGACTGCGAGAGCTCATCCGACCGCATTGAGAAATGCCTGGAGTATATCGAAAAGACCGAAAGCGTACGCGATGTACTCCTTTCCGGTGGTGATGCACTCATGGTAAGCGACCAACGTCTGGAGTATATTATCAGCCGTCTGCGCAAGATTGACCACGTTGAGATCGTTCGTCTCGGCAGCCGCGTTCCCGTGGTTTGCCCGCAACGTATCACACCCGAATTGTGCGCCATGCTGGCAAAGTACCATCCCGTATGGCTCAATACACACTTCAATCATCCTGCCGAAGTTACAGAGGAATCGCGCCGTGCTTGCGAACTTCTCGCTAACGCCGGTATTCCTTTGGGCAACCAAAGCGTATTGCTGCGCGGTGTGAATGACTGTGTATATATCCAGCGCGAATTGGTTCATGAACTTGTAAAGATGCGCGTTCGCCCCTACTATCTGTATCAGTGTGACCTGAGCCGCGGACTGGAACATTTCCGTACGCCGGTCAGCAAAGGTATTGAGATTATTGAAGGCTTGCGCGGACATACATCCGGCTATTGCGTTCCCACGTTCGTTGTGGATGCTCCGGGTGGCGGAGGAAAAACGCCTGTTATGCCACAGTATATCATCTCGCAGGCTCCCGGACGCGTTGTGCTGCGCAACTTTGAGGGTGTCATAACCACCTATACAGAGCCTCTTGATTACCAGAACGACTGCCATTGCCCCGCTTGTGAAGCTGAGCGAAAGAAAAAAGTGGCAGCCGATAAGGCTGTGGATGGCGTTATCTCACTGCTGGAAGGCGAACGCATGAACATCGAACCCGCTCATTTGAAACGCCACGAGCGCAACGAAGCACGTAAACAAGACTAATCGGCTTCTCAATGGACCTCATCAAGGAACTGCTACATACAACGAGTTGTTCGCTGGTTGGGATGGAAAAAAACACGGGTAAAACCGTCACACTCAACTATTTGTTGCAGCACCTTCCACGCGAACACCGCGTAGCAGTTACCTCGATTGGGTTGGACGGAGAAACAAAAGACCAGGTAACCGGCACTAAAAAACCGGAGATACTGCTCTACTCCGGCACTATATTCGCCACATCTGAAAAGCATTATCGTCAGCGCTTGCTACGAAGTGAGGTGATGGATGTAAGCGATGAAAGCACAGCCCTTGGGCGATTGGTTACTGCACGTGTGTTGCAAGAAGGAAAAATAATGCTCTCCGGACTCGGACACACGGCAGGACTCAAACGCTGGATGGATTGGGTAAAGGACTATGTAGATTTGATTATTGTGGACGGAGCATTATCCAGAAAGAGTTTGGCATCGCCAAGTATCACCGAAACGGCCATTCTCGCTACAGGAGCTGCTTGCTCCACCAACATGGATACACTCGTCCGGAAGACAAAACATGTAGTCGAACTGATGCAGTTACCGCTTTGGCAGGCACAGCCTGACAGCACGGGCAATGCCGATGAAGAGATAATAGAACTTGTGGGGTCTGTCACCGATCACACGTTGGAACAAACGCTCAATAACTCTGCTGCAAAGGGGAAAACGGTCATAATACAGGATTTTACCAAAGTATTTGCCGATGAAGCACTATGGCATCGCTTCACAACCAGGCATCCTGTATATGTGCGCCAACGAAGCCGCCTGCTCGGAATAACGGTTAATCCGACAGCCCCAAATGGTATGATACTGGATTCCGACTTGCTCTGTCGGCGTCTGAATGAAGAAACGGGCATACCGGCCTACGACCTTATGAAACTGTGAAACAATACAAAAAAAGAGAATGACAAAACTGAAAGACATCTTATCCGAACCATGCGGTCTGCGCTATATGGTAGAGTCGCTCGACATACGATCGGGAGTGGCTCGACGTATGCTGTTGGACACGGAGATGATGACTTCCTGTCAAGATATAGAAAAGGAATATGCAGCTCTCGCCACTTATGTGCGTGCAATCAACGACACAGCCAATCTGATGGCAGTAAAGACACTGCAATTCCGTCTGCAAGGATTGAAAGACATCCGCACCACCCTTTCCAACCTCAAGGAAGGACGTGTGCTGGATGATATTGAGCTCTTTGAAATCAAGCATCTTTCCATGCTTGCCGGAGAAGTGGCACGTCAGATGACACAAGTCGGACTGGAGGCCGATTGGCAATGCACGGAAGATATTACCCGCATTCTGGATCCGGAAGGACTGCATATTGCAACCTTCTATGTCTATGATGCGTATAGTGAACTGTTGCAACAATTGCGCCGTCAGCAAGAGAGAGAAAAAGACAATATCCGTCTTGCGGAACAAATCGCAGAAGAGGAAAACCGTATCCGAACAGAATTGTCTCGCAACCTGCGTAGCTATGCATCTGCCTTGCGCGAAGCACTTATAAAAATAGCACAGGTTGACATTCGCACAGCAAAGGCATTGCAAGTACGAGCGCTTGGGCTCTGTTTCCCCACTCTCGGAAACGACTGGTGTTTAACTCAGATGTGGAATCCGGAATTAAGTGCTATTCTGGAGAAAAAAGGCAAAGCTGTACAGCGCAACACCATTCAGTTGGGGGACTGTCCCACTATCTTGACTGGTGCAAACATGGGCGGAAAAACAGTCGTACTGAAGACTGTGGCACTATGCCAATACCTGATGCAAATGGGATTTGGTATTCCTGCAGAAAAAGCGGAAATGCATCCCTTTGAAGCAGTCTTCACTTGTATTGCCGACGGACAATCAATGGAAAGCGGCTTGAGTTCGTTTGCGGCAGAAATGAAAGGTATAGACAATATCCTCACTGCTGCACGCCAAAATAGAAACATCCTTGCATTGATTGACGAACCGGCTCGCACTACCAATCCAACAGAAGGAACGGCTCTTGTATCTGCCCTCATTGCCGTTCTTCGGGAAACAGCGTGCACTACCCTGTTGGTGACTCATTATTGCATTCGGGCGTACGGGTGCCCGTGCCTGCGCGTACGGGGCTTGGAAAACGGGGAAATGAACTACGAACTGCTTCCTGCCCTTGCAGGAGAAGTTCCGCACGAAGCACTTCATATTGCCGAACAGCTTGGCATTGACAACGATTGGATTCGTAGAGCGAAGAAAGAATTGGAAGAAGATTAGAGAATTTAGATATAAACCGATATAATAAAAATGGAAAGTAAATTAGGATTAGACTTCAAGAAGGTGGAGTACGCCAGAGGATTGGCGAAAGGCATTGCCACCGATGTGCAGTCATTTGTAGAGCAGTACACAACGGTAGCCGTTGAACGCACACTCTGCCGCCTGATGGGCATTGACGGAGTGGATGCCAACGGAGTACCTCTGCCCAACGTTGTTGTGGATGCACTCAAGGACAAAGGTGTACTACAAGAAGGTGCGCTGTTCTTCCTTGGTAATGCAATGATTGCAACAGGACTTTGCCCGCAAGAGATTGCGGAAAAAGTGGCGACACAGGAATTGGATATAACCAAGGTGGTTACTCGCGACCAACGTAAGATAATGGAGGCGTTGCAGCCCGTGATAGACAGCAGTATCGAACGCATCCGAACCCGTCGTCAGCGCCGTGAACATTATCTGGATACCATCGGCGAAGGTCCAAAGCCTTATCTCTATATCATTGTTGCCACAGGTAATATCTACGAAGATGTTATTCAGGCACAGGCCGGCGCACGTCAAGGGGCGGATATTATTGCCGTAATTCGCACCACCGGTCAGTCTTTGCTGGACTATGTACCCTATGGCGCTACCACAGAGGGCTTTGGTGGAACTTTTGCCACCCAGGAGAACTTCCGCATCATGCGTAAGGCTCTGGACGAAGTGGGTGAAGAGCAAGGACGTTATATCCGACTTTGCAACTATTGTTCAGGACTCTGTATGCCGGAAATTGCCATCATGGGCGCATTTGAGGGATTGGACGTAATGCTCAACGATGCGCTCTATGGCATACTGTTCCGCGATATCAATATGCAGCGTACGCTTGTTGACCAGTATATGAGCCGTATCATCAACGGTTTCGCAGGGGTTATCATCAATACGGGAGAGGACAACTATCTTACCACAGCCGATGCCGTAGAGGCTGCACACACAGTCCTGGCTTCCGACCTTATTAACGAGCAACTCGCTTTTATGGCGGGACTTCCTGCCGAACAAATGGGCTTGGGACATGCCTTTGAGATGGATCCGATGTTGGAAAATGGTTTCCTGTTGGAATTGGCACAGGCACAGATGACGCGTGAGATCTTCCCCAAAGCGACACTTAAATATATGCCTCCCACCAAGTTTATGACCGGAAACATCTTCCGTGGACATATTCAAGACGCCTTGTTTAATATGATAGGCATCTGGACGCATCAGGGCATTCAGTTGTTGGGTATGCCTACTGAAGCCATCCACACGCCGTTTATGAGCGACCGCTATCTGAGTATCGAGAACGCCAAGTATATTTTCAATAACATGCACTCCATCGGTGAGGAAATGCAGTTCCGTGAAGGCGGAATCTGTCGCAAACGTGCTGCTGAAGTGTTGGACAAGACCATCCAATTGTTGGAGGACATCACGAAAGAAGGACTCTTTACCGCTCTTGAAAAAGGTATCTTTGGTGATGTGAAACGTCCCAAGAATGGAGGTAAAGGTTTGCAAGGAGTAACAATGAAAGGTGACAACTATCTGAATCCTTTTGTAGAACTGATGAAAGGGAAACGTTAATAGACAAAAGAAAGCAACTATTATGAGCGAAGGATTATATAGCATGGAGGCCAAGGATTACGACAAAACCTTGGACCTAAAAAAGATAAAACCTTATGGCGACACCATGAATGACGGAAAGGTGCAAATGAGTTTCACCCTACCCGTTCCTTGTGGAGCCGAGGCTATTGAAGCGGCAAAACAACTCATTAAGAAGATGGGAATGGAGAATCCATCCGTTGTTTACTACAAAGAGTTAACGCCCGGATTTACCTTCTTCAATTGCTATGGAAGTTGTACGCATACCGTCAATTACGAGTCTATCTATGTTCCGAAAGTGGAATCCAATGTGATGTCCATGCCGGATACGGACCAATACATACGTGAGCATTTCGGGCGCAAGATTGTCATTGTCGGTGCTTCCACCGGTACGGATGCCCACACCGTAGGTATTGATGCCATTATGAACATGAAAGGCTATGCCGGCCATTACGGATTGGAACGTTACGACATGATTGAAGCTTACAATCTCGGTTCGCAGGTTCCCAACGAGGAGTTTATTCAAAAAGGATTGGAACTACATGCCGATGCCTTGATTATCTCGCAAACGGTGACGCAAAAAGACGTACATATTCAAAACCTGACCAATTTCATTGAACTAATGGAGGCGGAAGGACTTCGTGACAAGATGATTTGCTGTTGCGGAGGTGCGCGTATCACGCACGAACTGGCACAGGAACTGGGATTTGATGCCGGCTTCGGAATGAATACCTATGCCGATGACGTGGCCAGTTTCATCGTTCAGGAAATGGATAAACGTGGAATGAAGTAATCTTTTCAAAAAAAATGCCGACTAATATGAAAAACCTCTTTTCTATCCCGAATAGGTTGCTCTATGCAGGACTTGTCTGTCTATTGGGAATTGGAAATATACTTCCGGTTGCAGCCCAACGCACAATGCCATCTTCCTTTGAGGATGATTATATCTTCTGGGGCTATCCCAATGCTTATCTGAACTATCAGTCCAAAACAGGTTTCCCTCTCATCAATAGGATGCTACAAGCTAATCCACCGGCTGTGGAGATGAACCAACATCGCAAGTTTGCACTCATCACCTTGGATCAGTTTCTCCATGATGCCGACTGCCAAAGACGGGACGCGTTCTATCCTTTCATCAATTCCCGCATGGAGGAGATGTTGGAGGGAATCGATCAACCGGTGCTTTCTGGCGTGCGTATATACAAATTGTATAACAGTGGATTTATTCTCCAAACGCTGAAAACGACCATTGCAGTAGATGTCGTTCCGGGTGGCACGACCAATAATAAGCCATTCCTGACCGATTCCGTAATCTTCGAAGTAGCAGCCCGCTGTGATGCACTGCTAATCACCAACGCGGATGGCAAACACGCTAACCGCAACGTGGCAAATGCCTTTGTGGACATGGGCAAGAAAGTGATCCTTCCGGAAGGAATGTGGACCGATATGGAGGAGTTTCTCACACCTGTAGGGGCAGACACTACGGAAATAGTTCAACTGGGCGCAATGACGCTTTATGTGCTTCCCGGACATAAAAACAACGCTAAGAACAACATCTACGTGATGAACTTTCATGGACGTGGAGTCGTAGCGCATACGGGCGCACAGGATAACGATGCCGATTGGGAATGGATTGACAATGTGCATAGCCGATATAATATAGACATACTCCTAACCAAAAGCCAGAATATCAACATGGAATCCATGCTTGCAGGTTTCCGGCCACGCATGGTAATCACAGGCCATGAGAACGACATAGAAAGTGCCGTTGACAGACGTGAATCCTACTGGACCACACAAAAACGAATGAAATCTCTCTCCAGTCTCGGTATTTCCAATGTCATTTTGACGTGGGGTGAGTCGTACGAATACGCGGACACATCCTCGCCCAACATCTCTTCATCTGCTACCAAAGTGATGATGAAAGGTGCCCTCTACATCGAACGCAAAGGTTCTATCTACTCCCCAACAGGTAGAAAATTGAAATAAAATCGTTAGAATCACCTTCTAAATGCTTAGATCATTATGAAACAACATATCTTCATCGCTCTTTTGCTCCTCAGCGTTTCCGTCTCTGCTTCAGCACAGTCATCCAACGCGAATCCCAATGCAGACAAATATATCTATTGGGGATATCTTGCGGATTACAAACAGGGACAGGCTACTACAGCATTCGATGCCATCAACGAGATGTTGAATGCTAATCCTCCGCAAAAAGTGATTTCCCTACCCCGTGAGTTGGCGCTTGTCAGTCTCGACCAGTTGCTCCACGACACCGACAATGATGCGACGGATCCTTTCTACACCTTCATCAACAACCGCATGCGTCAGTTGCTCAAGGATTTGGATACACCCGTCACCAAAGGTCTACGTATCTACAAACTTTACAACGACGGATTTATTGTCAAGTCTCCGAAAGCGACCATTGCTATCGACCTCATACCCGGTGGGTCGAACGCCAAGCCTTTTATCACGGACTCTGTTGTATATGAGATAGCCGGAAGATGCGATGCGCTGTTCATCTCTCACCTGCACGCGGATCATGCCAACCTCAATATAGCTAAGTCGTTTGCGGCACGTGGCAAACGTGTCATCGCTCCTAAAAACTTATGGGTGGGCGTGGATCCGCTTATTCAACCTATGGAGGTGGAGAATGTGGAAACGCACATCGAATTTGAAGAACTGGATCTCACGCTTCATGTCCTTCCGGGTCACCAAGGCAATGACTACAACAATATAAATGTGGTGGAGTTTCACAACGAAGGCACAGTCGCGCACACCGGCGACCAATGGGGAACGGCCGACCTGACATGGATTGACCACGTCCATGAAAGATACGACATCGATGTCTTGATGCCCAACTGCTGGGTAAATGATATGGAAC
>JAGCEW010000111.1 GCA_017650465.1 Paludibacteraceae bacterium | reverse complement strand
GATAACCGACAATATCCACTTCTCTGCGAATGCCGAGTACACCTATGCTCACGGCCGGTATCATTTCCGTTACCGCAAGTTGATGCGGGACGGCTCTGTAGCATGGGATACCACTGCTGTGCGGCAGAACGGAGATGTCAATGCTTGGCGTGCCGAACTGGGCTTCTTCGGCTATCTGCCCGAAGGGAAATGGCATGTGAAGGGCTACTTCTACACGAGCGAAAAGGGCATACCCGGAGCCATTGTCAACAATGTATGGAAGAACTCCCAGCGTCAGTGGGACCGCAATGCCTTTGTGCAGGGTAATTTCACGCAGCGCATCACACGAGGCTATGATTTCCAGTTCAATGCCAAGTATTCCAACGACTGGATGCGTTACCTCAATCCGGACACCACGCTTATGTATATCGACAATGCTTTCACCCAGCAGGAGGTCTATCTCAGCATGGCGCATCGGTTGGCGATTGTGGGGGTAAAAGGCTTTGTTCCGCACAACGAACTTAACTGGGATGTCGCATTTTCTGCCGACTGGCAGTGGAACAGCCTGGACGGAAACCTTGTTAACTTTGTCTATCCGGAGCGTAACACGGTTCTTGCTGCGGCCGCCACCCAACTGGATTGGAAATATATCAAGGCGCAAGCCAGTGTCTTGGGGACCTTTGTCTTTGATAAGATCCATCAGCCTACGCTCACCACGCCCACTGCCTTCAAGCAGTCTCCCCAGTTTACACCTGCCGTTTTCTTGACGGTACATCCCTATCTGGAGGACCTTTACCTTCGTGCTTTCTACAAACGCATATTCCGAATGCCAACCTTCAACGACTTGTATTATACCGACATAGGCAACATATCTTTGCGTCCCGAATATACCACACAATATGACGGCGGTGCGGAATACACCAAAACTTGGCTGCGGGGCATTTGCCGCGCTGTTGATTTGAAGGTGGACGGCTATTTCAATCAGGTCAAGAACAAGATAGTGGCCATCCCCAAAGGCAATGGTCAGTATCGCTGGCAGATGATGAACCTCGGCTATGTGGAGATTCGGGGCTGCGATGTCAATGCCTCCACGACGCTTTGCCTTTATGGCAATCGCGCGGCTTCGGCGCACCAAGTGCTTCTCACTCTTGCTGCGGTTTACACTTACCAGAAAGCGCAGGATTTCACGGACCCCAAGGAGATAACCTATGGCGGACAGATAGCCTATATACCATGGCACAGCGGTTCCGGTACGGCCAATCTGCAATGGTTCTTTGGCGATCGTGTACTCTCCTTCAACTATGCGTTTATTTATGTCGGGGAGCGCTATCATAACTCCGCGAACATCCTTGCCAACCATGAGCAGCCGTGGTACACCCACGATGTCAGCATTTCTTGCGAACTTCCTCTTGTCCGTAATGCCAAAATTTCGCCGCGTTTGCATCTGGCGGTGGAAATCAACAATATGCTCAACCAGCAGTACGACGTTATTCTTAACTATCCGATGCCGGGCATCAACGGGAAGGGCATTGTCAAAATCATTATCTGAACCATGAAAGGAAACGGTAAGATACATCTGTATTCTCTTTGCCTTGCCTGCTGTCTGCTGGTTGGATGCCGTCAGGAGGTGCCAATCTTTGAATCGGAGGAAGAACAGCACGGCGAGACGCAGCACACCGAGATAGCCGGCTTTTATCTTCTCAACGAGGGAAATATGGGCTCAAACAAGTCCACGCTGGATTACTACGACTATGCCACCGCCACCTACCACCGCAATATATATGCCGAGGCCAATCCCTCTGTGCCGAAGGAACTGGGCGATGTGGGGAATGATATACAGATTTACGGTTCCCGCATGTATGCTGTCATCAACTGCTCGAACAAGGTGGAAGTGATGGATGCGCGCACCTGCAAGCGTATCGGGCAGGTGGATATACCCAACTGCCGCTATATCCGTTTTCACGGTCAGTATGCCTATGTCACTTCGTACGCCGGACCGGTGGAAATCAATCCGGAGTATGAGCAGATTGGCTATGTGGCGCGTTTTGATACCGCTACGCTCCAGATCACCGACCAATGCCTGGTGGGGTTCCAGCCCGATGAACTGGAGATAGTGGGTAATAAGATATATGTTGCTAACTCCGGCGGATATATGGTGCCTAACTACGAAAACACGGTCTCGGTGATAGACCTTGCCTCTTTTACGGAAATTAAGCGTATCCCGGTCGCTATCAATCTCCATCGCCTGAGGGCGGACAAGCACGGTCAGTTGTGGGTGTCTTCGCGTGGGGACTATTACGGCACGCCTTCGCAGTTGTTTTGCATTGACACGCGCACAGACCTCACGGTGGATACGATAGATATTGCGGTAAGCGGTTTCCATCTGGATGGCGATTCGCTCTATCTTTATTCCACGGAGTGGTCGTACATCGAAATGATGAATGTAGTCACGTATGGCATTGTGAACGTGCGTACGCATGATATTGTGACCCGCAACTTCATCACCGACGGGACGGAGCAGAATATCAAGGTTCCGTATGGCATAATGGTACATCCTGTGACCAAGGAGATTTATGTCACGGACGCCAAGACGTATGTTAATCCCGGTACGCTTCATTGTTATTCTCCGGAGGGCGTTCTGCTGTGGTCGGTGCGTACAGGCGACATTCCAGCTCACTTTGTATTCTTGTACAAATAACCTGACCATCACGGGACCATCTTCCGATAACCATCCGATAACCATCCGATAACCATCCGACAACCATCCGACGACCATCCGACGAACAAGTAACTTCCCTTCTTCAAATTTTCTAATCCAAAATTTGCACGTTCGAAAATTTTGTTGTACCTTTGCAGAAAATATTTGATGTTATGGCTAAACCCTTTTATTTTGTAATACAATCTTGGATGCTGGAGGAAATGCATCTCAAATTGGCAGAAGCGGCCGTTTACGCGTATTTGGAAGGGCTGACCACCTCCGATGTACTCGAAAGAAAAGGATGGTATGGGTCCAAACGCCGCTTGGCGACTGTGCTGCATACAAGTCCTTCTACCATGAATGACATCCTCAATCGCTTGGAAGAAAAAGGATATATTCATTTTTATAACGACCACATAGTCAGTACGATACATCGGGAGCCAACGCCAAAAACACCCACTGTCCGAAATCCGGACAGTGTTTCGCCCCTCAAAGGCGATGAAGTGCCCTTCTGAGTACCACTTATGAGCGATTTTCGAACACCTGTGTGCGGAATTTGTGCATATATATTTGAAATCCGTTCATTTTTGTCCGAAATCTGCATACATATAAATATATAAATAAAAAAATTTTAAGCCTCCTTTGCTAAGATGCGATAAAAATATGGCGAGGCCGGGACAGACAAAAAGGACAAAAACAATTTTTAAATTATTTATTTTTTTTTACGAGCGACTTACGGGACGGTTACGAGACGATAACGAGAGGATAAAATGAAAAAATCAGAGTAAAAGAACCCCCAAAATAGGACGATCTTTAAGATTTTGGATAAAAACAAAGAGAAGTACATTTAAAACCATTAAAAATCAAAACATTATGTTAACAGCACTTTTTTCCTTGATTACACTTCCCTACGCTCCAAATGCGCTGGAGCCGGTGATTAGTCGGCAGACGATTGAGTTCCACTACGGAAAGCACCTGCAGACCTACGTAGATAACCTCAACAAACTCGTTGTCGGCACGGAGTTCGAAAATATGCCGCTCGAAGAGATCGTCTGCAAGTCGCAAGGTGGTATTTTCAACAATGCCGGACAGATCCTCAACCACAACCTTTACTTTGCGCAGTTCTCGCCTCTCGCAGCAGATAATCATGCGCCGAAAGGTGATTTGCTGGACGCCATTAACCGCGATTTTGGTTCGTTGGAGGCATTCAAAGCGGAGTTTGAGCAAAAGGGTGTGACCCTATTCGGTTCAGGATGGGTTTGGTTGAGTGCCGACAAAGATGGAAAACTCGTAATCACACAAGAAACAAATGCCAACAATCCTATCACCAAAGGACTCAAACCGCTGCTGACGATGGACGTCTGGGAACATGCGTATTATATTGATTACCAGAATCGTCGAGCTGCACATCTGCAAGCACTCTGGCAGATTATCAATTGGGAGGAGATCGCACAACGCTTCGCGAAGTGAAAGGTGAAAAATGAAAAGTGAAAGATTTATTAACCTTATAAATATCAAAATTATGAGTAAAGAATTGAAAGGAACAAAAACCGAAAAGAACCTCCTGGAGGCGTTTGCAGGAGAGTCTATGGCACGCAACAAGTACACCTATTTTGCGTCGAAGGCCAAGAAGGACGGGTTCGTGCAGATTAGCAAGATCTTCGAGGAAACGGCTGATAACGAGAAAGAACACGCAAAGATGTGGTACAAGTACCTCAACGGTGGTGGAGTTGACGACACGATGGCTAACCTCTTG
>JAGCEW010000110.1 GCA_017650465.1 Paludibacteraceae bacterium | reverse complement strand
TGACGGCTATAACTATGATGCCATTCATCCGCTACCAATTCATATTCCGGATGCGGAGCATTCAACAGAACATTGTCTTTTGCATCTGCCTTACCCGTTTCAACCTCACGAATCTCCTCACGGATAACCAACAATGCATCAATAAACTGATCTATCTCATGTTTCGATTCGCTTTCGGTAGGTTCAACCATCAAGGTGCCATGTACAGGGAAGGACAATGTCGGTGCATGGTAACCAAAGTCCATTAAACGTTTGGCAATATCAGTTTCCGTGATACCAATAGCATGGAATTGGCGGCAATCCAAAATCAATTCGTGTCCAACACGACCTGTCACACCTGTATAAACAATACCATATGCATCTTTCAGTTTCTTTGCCATATAGTTGGCACTCAAAATTGCAGCGGCCGTTGATTCACGTAATCCTTCATAGCCCATCATACGGATATAGCCGTAAGAAATCAGTGCCATATTGGCATTTCCATACAACGCACTGGATACACGATTATGATCCTCTGTCGGCATACAATCAACCAAATGTTTGGCACAACAGATTGCGCCAACACCAGGGCCACCACCACCATGAGGACTTGCAAATGACTTATGCAGATTCAAGTGACATACATCCGCGCCGATAAATCCAGGGTTGGTATAGCCGATTTGGGCATTCATGTTAGCACCGTCCATATAGACTTGACCTCCATTCTTGTGAATAATGTCGCACATTTCACGAATAGCCATTTCAAAAATACCATGAGTTGAAGGATAAGTAATCATACAACCGGCTAACTCTTCCTTATTCTCTTCCGCTTTTTGCTTCCAATCTGCTAAATCTGTGTTACCATTTTCATCGCACTTTACAATGACGGGAGAGAAACCAGCCTGTACACATGATGCCGGATTCGTTCCGTGTGCAGAAGCCGGAATCAATAACTTAGTGCGTTGTTTTTGACCTTTTCGCCACAGATATTCACGAATAGTTACCAATCCTGTGTATTCTCCAGAGGCACCTGAAGTCGGTTGCAGATTGCAAGCAGCAAAGCCGGTAATGGTACTCAACTGTTGTTGCAATTCCTCCAACATTTCTTTGTATCCATCCACCTGATCTTCAGGAGCCATAGGATGAACAGCCATCCAACCCGGCATTGTGATAGGAATCATTGCTGATGCAGGGTTCAACTTCATCGTACAACTTCCCAACGGGATCATTGTGTGTGCAAGACTAATATCTTTGCGATCCAAACGTTTGATATAACGCATCATATCCGTCTCTGTGTGGTAGTTTTTAAACACATCAGCCTGCATATAATCTATCTGACGCACTTTCTTCTCATCAATAGCCCACAAACCGTCAAACGCGTTCTCATCGTCTTCGTATTGGGGTATATTACCACTTACTTCAGCAAACAACTCTATCAGGTTGTTCATATCGTCCAACGTGACAGTCTCATCCATGCTCAAGCCAACAAAATCTTTACCGTAATATAAATTGATACCTTTCTCCAATGCCACCTTGCGCAATTTATCCACATCTTTCACACGTATCTTCAAGGTATCAAAAAACTCGGTATTTTCTTGCTCAAAACCATAAGCCTGTAGCATTTCATTCAGGTACACGGCCTTTCCATGGATACCTTCTGCTATCTCGCGGACACCTTCAGCCCCATGATATACGCCATAGAAACCTGCCATCATTGCACACAAGGCTTCAGCAGTGCAAATGTTCGATGTCGCTTTTTCGCGTTTGATATGCTGCTCACGGGTTTGCAGTGCAAGGCGGAATGCCGGATGCTCATACGTATCCTTACTCAAACCGATAATACGGCCAGGCATTTCACGTTTGTACTCGTCTCTCGTTGCCATATATCCTGCTGTCGGACCACCAAAGCCCATCGGAAGACCAAAGCGTTGTGCCGTTCCGCAAACGATATCTGCTTGCAATGGTTTTAGCAGTACCATTGCCATCAAATCGGCAATCACCGTCACCTTCAGCCCTGCCTGATGACAAGCATCAATAAAGCCTTCATAATCCTCAATCGAGCCATCTGCATTAGGCAGTTGTACAATAGCTCCCATATATTCACTTGTCGGGGTGAAAGCTGCGTAATTGCCACGCACCAATTCAATGTCTTGACCTGCGGCACGAGTATTCATTACGCTCAAGGTGTTCTCGAAAATCTTTTCATCCACAAACACTTTCTTCACACCATTTTTCACTTGTTCGCGCGAGCGCAGGTTACGCATCATTGTCACAGCCTCGGCAGCAGAGGTCGCCTCATCCAGCAACGAGCAGTTGGCAAGTGGAAGACCTGTCAAATCACTAACCATTGTTTGGAAAACAAATAATGCTTCCAAACGACCTTGACTCACCTCTGCCTGATACGGAGTGTAACTGGTGTACCAAACGGGATTCTCCAGCACATTGCGTTGAATCACAGCAGGAGTGATAGTGCCATACCAGCCACGACCAATCAGACTTTTATACGGCAGGTTGCTTGCTGCCATATCCGAGATGCTGTCCAGATGTTCTTGTTCCGTAAGAGGTTCATCCAAATCCAACGGTTCTTTCAGTAGGATGTCTTTCGGCATCGTCTGCTCGATCAACTCTTCCATTGATTTTACTCCGACTTCAGCAAGCATTTGCTGTTTCTCTTCTTCGCTGAGACCAATATGTCTCTGCTTTAAATAATTAACCTTCATATTAATAATGATTTTTGATTGTTACTCTTGTTATTTGTTTCTATTCCAAGCAATTGTCCAACGATTCTTCTATGAATTGCGTATCCATATGTTGACCGATGAACACCAGTTTTTGCATTCTGTCACCGTATTGTTCGTCCCAGTCACGCCTCAGAATCGGATCCTGTGCCATCATTTCCATTAGTTCCTCTTTGGGCATTGTCGCATAAAACTCACCAGCTTGTTTGAGATTGAATTGTCTGCCTGCTTGCTCAAAGAGATAACACATGTCGTATTCGTCTGCAAAATAACACATTCCCTTACAACGGATAACATTTTTCGGCCATAATCGGGCCACGAAATCATCAAAACGCCCCAAGTTCATCGGTCTGCGACGATAATAGACAAATGTACTCACACCATATTCGTCCGCCTCACCTTCCTCTTCATTATGGTCATGATGATGCTCGTGATGGTGATGGTGTTCATGTTCATCATCTTCGTCTTCTTCATCTTCATCCACAGCACCTTCCACACCTTGTATCCATGCCGCACTACCTGCCACATCATCAAAACGGAACAATCCCGTATTCAGCAATTTCTCGAAAGGAATATCGCAATAGTCCGTTTCTATGATTTCGGCTGTGGGCTGAATAGCACGTATAATCTGCTTCAGTTTTTCTC
Source organism: Paludibacteraceae bacterium (assembly GCA_017650465.1). Lineage (GTDB taxonomy): Bacteria > Bacteroidota > Bacteroidia > Bacteroidales > Paludibacteraceae > Colicola. Next base: position 24,258 of record JAGCEW010000110.1, on the reverse strand, counting down.
TTTCTGTCACAGATATCTCACTCGCTTTATTCAATAGTATCAAATTGCAGAACTCAATTTGCTGAATCACCAGCGACGCAAGATCATCCTCTTCTAGGTTCTTCTGTTCTAAAGCCTTACCCATATCAAATTCATCCCGCAAACGCAGTGCATCTACCACAGAAACGATGCAGTCCAGTTTCGGATACGGATCCTCCGTGAACGGAACCATTCGACGATACTGACAAATCGTTTGTGCAATCGGGGCAGGCTCACATATCCCGCTTGCCTCTATCACAATGTAGTCAAATTGCCGTGCCACGCACAAATCATGCAATTGCTGTATCAAATCCATCTTCAGTGTACAGCAGATACAGCCGTTTTGCAGAGCAACCAAGTTCTCGTCTTTTTGCGATACAACGCCGCCTTTTTGAATCAGTTCGGCATCTATATTCACTTCACCCAAATCATTCACAATCACCGCAAATCGGATACCTTTTTGGTTTGTCAGTATTCGGTTGAGCAGTGTCGTTTTGCCGCTCCCCAGATAACCTGTCAGCAGCAGTACAGGTATAGAATCAACGTTGTGCATATGTTTGATAGATTGGATAGAATTCGTCCACAACTTCCATTTGACCATATATTTCACATGCACGAAGCACGGAACCTAAAATTGCCAAATGTTGTTGCAGTGTATTTTGTACAGACCTCTTTTGGTCTTTTTGCAAGGTGTCACCCCAAACCAGATATTCTGTGCTGTTTTTTGCAACAGCCTTCATAATTTCATTTCCTTTGTCATACTCACCCAGCATAAAGTACAGGGAGGCCATGGATGCGGAAGTGTAATCATACGGAATATTATAGGGAGGCAGCATTTCGTCTGCATAATCCAACACCTCTTTTGTTTTCTCTTTCTGACCTTCGCGCAGCAATGCTTCTGCCAATTCTGCAAACATCATGCGGTGGGTATGGCACATTCGCATCAGGTTCTCGTCAATATAGATACCGGGTTTGTTCATATTGCCATATTGGAACTTATGCATCATGTTCTCATACATTTTCTCCGTATTCACGCGGGGCTGGCCATCCGAACTACGATTAGGAGTCACTTGATATGCCAAACCTGTCAGTTCAAAATAGGGACGAAGACCGAGATAGTAATCGTCTCCCACCGTTACCGCGAAATACATCGGACGCTCAAAGTCGTTTTGCTCAAGCATTTCCATAATCATCATCTCCGAACGGGTGAAACGCCTTGCTTCTTTCAACATTATCTTTTGCCCTACTGGACCATCCACATATAACTGTTTCGAAGGAATATAGTTTTCTCCATCTTTCTTTGTACGCGGATCATCCATCTTCAGGAACTCAAAGGCCGTCTCAACAGAAATCGGCGAATGAACCTTATCGTCCACCCAAACCACCTCATTCGCACCAGGCATAAAGTCCTTGTATTCCCAAGTGATTGGCAATCCCTTGCTCGCGTAATAAGGACGTTTCATTTGGCTGATATACCAGTCTGTCTGCAAATAACTCAAGTTGCAGACACGTATATCCTGCCCCACTTCTTCCACTTCTTGATTGTACCACAATGGGAAAGTGTCATTATCGCCGTTCGAGAACAATATCGCCTGTTCTTCGCATGATTTCAAATAGTTGGCTCCGAAATCTCTGCACGAATAGCGGTCAGAACGATCATGGTCATCCCAGTTCTGCGATGCCATTTGTGCCGGTACGAGCAAACAAACCAATACGCCAACAAAAGTCAAGACTGCACGCATGGTTTCACTCTTCGTCATTCGCTCAATAGCATCAGTCAAGGCGAGTACGGCCAAGCCGATCCAGATACAGAATGCATAGAAAGAGCCTGCGTATGCGTAGTCACGCTCACGCGGCTGGTAGGGCGTTTGGTTCAAATAAACCACAATTGCCAAACCGGTCAGGAAGAACAACAGGAATGTCAGCGTGAATGATTTCCACCCTTCTTGTTGTACTTTTCCGTTCGTTTCTTTCATTTTGCCTATTTGCCAAATGATACCGATAATACCCAGCAACAGCGGAAGCATGTAATATACATTGTGTCCTTTATTCTCTTTCAGTTCTGTCGGCAACAGCGATTGGTCACCCACTAACATCTTGTCAATGAATGGAATACCGCTAATCCAGTTGCCTTTGCTGACATCACCGTAACTCTGCAAATCGTTCTGCCTGCCGGAGAAGTTCCACATAAAGTAGCGCCAATACATGAAATTCACTTGATAACGGAAGAAGAATCGCAGATTTTCTGCGAAAGTCGGGCAGTATTCTGTCTTCTGTTGACCGCAATAGTCATACTTGATTCGTTTGCCCTTCACGTTGGCCCACTCTTTGTATGCTTGCACATGTCGCCCGTCCGAAGAATACATACGCGGGAACAACATGCAGAATTGTTTCATGAAGACATAATTTGTCTTGTAGCCCGTTATCACATAGTGGTCTTTCTCGCCTTCCACTGCCGGAGCAGGAGCATATTGGGCATGTCCTTTTTTCTCCACCGGAATACACATATTACCGCGTATTTCCAGTTCCACAGGAGCATTATATGTCTGACCGTAGAACAGCGGACGGTCGCCGTACTGTTCGCGGTTCAAATAGTATTTCAGACTGAACACATTATCCGGCGAGTTCTGGTCCATCGGTGGGTCGTCCGTCGAACGGATTACCAGCACGGCATAACTGCTGTAACCCACCAGCACCATCGCTATCATCATCGTTATAGTGTTCAGCCAACGGGCAGAAAGCAGGTCTTTTTTGCTCAACAGCAATGCCAATGCAGCCGCTGAAAGCAACACGCCAATCCACCATTTCTCAAACAGGAACGCAGCACCGGATAACGCAAATACAAGCACGCAAGCCAAAGCCTCACGCACTTTGCTTTTATCCTCTAATGTCTCATGGATTGCCCACACAATGGCTCCAATGGTCAGCACGATATAGACAAACACACCCGTATTGAACGGACAACCTAACGTATTGACAAACAATAACTCAAACCAGCCTGCTATGGTCGGAAATCCGGGAATAATGCCATATAGGATGAACGCCAGCAACGCAACCGCAGCACCAAAAGCGCCGAAGATGCCTTTCCACGAAAACTCGTATTTGCGGAAGTAATACACCATCACTATCGCCGGAATCGTCAGCAGGTTCAGCAAGTGTACACCTATACTCAGTCCCATCAGATAGGCAATCAGTATCAGCCATTTGTCCGAACCCTCTTCTTCCGCATGTTCATCCCATTTCAGTATTAGCCAGAACACCACCGCCGTAAACAGCGATGATGAAGCATACACTTCACCTTCAACGGCCGAGAACCAGAATGTGTCGCTGAACGTATAGGCCAATGCGCCCACTGCACCGGCACCGAGCACGCCAATTCCGCGTGCCACCGTATCCGTATTCACCAGCTTGCGCGCCAAAGCCGTTATTGTCCAGAACAGGAACAATATCGTAAACGCACTTGCCAATGCCGACAGCGCATTCACGCACATTGCAACATGGCTCACATCGCTCGCAAACAGCGAGAAGAAATGTCCCATCAACATGAAAAACGGTGCTCCGGGAGGGTGACCCACATCCAGTTTATGAGCACTCGAAATGAACTCTCCGCAGTCCCAAAACGAAGCCGTCGGCTCAAGGGTCAGCAGGTAAGTCGCTGCCGCAATGGCGAATACAAACCATCCGGTTAGCGTGTTCCATAATTTGAATCTTTTCATTATCTGTCTTTTCGTTTGAGTACAAACTACGCAATTTATCGTGCAAAGATACAAACTTTTTTTTATCTGTGCAAATTATTATCATTTTTTTCTACTTTTTCTTTGAAAAACTTGCACGGACCATTTCTTTTTTGTACCTTTGCGCGCTATTTTTGGTAAAATAGGCTCAATAAACGAAGAAAATGATATTTAATTCACTTATAGTATGAAACTTAACGACAGAGTTATTGCGGTTATAGGCCTTGGCTATGTGGGCCTCCCGTTGGCAATTGAGTATGGTAAGAAATACCGCGTCATCGGCTTCGATGTTTTCCAAGGTCGTGTGGACGAACTGAAAGAAGGAAAAGACCACACCTTGGAAGCAGACCTTGTTGGAATGAAGCAGGCATGCGACGCTTTCAAATCTACCGGTAAAATCGGTCTCACATTCACATCCGATCCCGAAGAGTTGAAGCAGGCAAATACATACATCGTCACGGTGCCTACTCCCATTGACCGTTTCAACAACCCCGACCTTACGCCGCTGCTCAAAGCCTCCGAGACCATCGGAAAAACGCTCAACCGTGGCGACATCGTCATCTATGAATCCACTGTTTATCCGGGTTGCACCGAAGAAGACTGCGTACCTGTGCTGGAAAAGAATTCAGGCCTGAAGTTTAATCAGGACTTCTTCTGTGGCTATAGTCCCGAACGCATCAATCCGGGTGATAAAGTCAATACACTTACCAAAATCAAGAAAATCACCTCTGGTTCTACCCCCGAAGTGGCAGACCTCGTGGATGCGCTTTACAACTCTATCCTTCTCAATGGCACGCACCGCGCGCCGAACATGAAGGTGGCAGAAGCGGCAAAAGCGGTAGAGAACTCGCAGCGCGATGTCAATATCTCGTTTATGAACGAACTCGCACTTATTTGCGACCGTGTCGGCATTGACACCAACGATGTCATTGAGGCGGCGGGAACCAAGTGGAACTTCCTCAAATACCGTCCCGGATTGGTCGGTGGGCACTGTATCTCCGTCGATCCGTATTATCTGGCGCACAAAGCTAAGTCGCTGGGTTACGAACCGCATGTCATCCTTTCCGGACGTGCTGTCAACAACTCCATCTCCAAATTCATTGCCGATAAAGTGCTGAAACTCATGATTCAGAAGGATCAGAAAGTAAAGGATGCCAATGTCCTTATTCTCGGCGTGACCTTCAAAGAGAATTGTCCCGACTGCCGCAATACCAAAGTCGTGGACATTGCCACTGAATTGGAGGAGTTCGGCTGCCGCGTGGATATTTACGACCCGTGGGCATCGCCTGCTGTTGTTAAGCACGAATATGGCAAAGACCTTATTCCGGCCATTGACCCTGACAAACCCTATCAGGCAGTTATCGCATGTGTCAGCCACGATCAGTTCCGCACCTTCGATTTCAAGAAGTATCACGATCAGGGTGCCGTTGTCTTCGATGTAAAGAATTTCGTGGATCGTTCCGTTGTAGATAGCCGTTTGTAAGCGACTCTCTCCGAGTTAAACACGATAGATATACGTTAGATACACGATAGATACACGATAGATATACGATAGATACACGATAGATACACGATAGATATACGTTAGATATACGATAGATATACGATAGATAAAGCGGTTATTATCGGGGTATCATCGAGCCACAATCAATACAAATCAAAATAGCAAAATAATGAAAATCGCAGTTGCAGGAACTGGATACGTCGGACTTTCCATCGCCACACTGTTGGCGCAACACAATCATGTAGTTGCGGTAGATATTGTGCCCGAACGGGTGGATAAAATCAACCGCCACCAAAGCACCATACAGGACGACTACATAGAAATGTATCTGGAGCAAGGCAAAGATGAAAACGGCAAACCCGTTCACCTCGATCTGTCCGCCACATTAGACGCCTCTAAAGCCTACAGCGAAGCCGAAATGGTCGTTATTGCGGCACCCACCAATTACGACCCGCAGAAAAACTATTTCGACACTTCTGCCGTAGAATCCGTCATTCGGCAAGTCATCGAGGTGAATCCTAATGCAACGATGATCATCAAGTCCACCATTCCGGTAGGCTTCACCGAGACGGTCAGTCAGAAAACCGGCTCGCACAATATCATTTTCGCACCGGAATTCCTCCGCGAATCCAAGGCTTTGTATGACAACCTATACCCTTCGCGCATCATCGTCGGCTTTAATCAACAGAACCAACATCTTCGGCAAAAAGCAACACGATTTGCTGAACTCTTGCAACAAGGGGCTATCGCAAACAACATCCCTACCCTTTTTATGGGAGCAACCGAAGCCGAAGCGGTCAAACTGTTTGCAAACACCTACCTCGCACTGCGCGTAAGTTATTTTAATGAATTGGATACCTATGCCGAAATGAAAGGGCTTTCTACGCAGGATATTATCCAAGGCGTTTGTCTCGACCCACGTATCGGATCGCACTACAACAATCCCTCGTTCGGCTATGGAGGTTATTGCCTGCCCAAAGATACCAAGCAGTTGTTGGCAAACTATCAGGATGTACCCGAAAACCTGATTGGTGCCATTGTAGAAAGCAATCGTACGCGCAAGGATTTCATCGCCGACCGTGTCTTGCAGATGGCGGGATGGTATAGTTATTCTGAGCATAACCAGTTTGGCGCGGAGCAGAAACCTTGTGTCATCGGCGTGTACCGACTGACCATGAAATCCAATTCCGACAACTTCCGCCAGTCCAGCATTCAGGGAATCATGAAACGTGTGAAAGCAAAGGGGGCGCAAGTCATCATCTACGAACCCACCCTGCCTGACGGAACAACCTTTTTCGGTTCGCTGGTCGTTAATAATCTCGCAGCATTCAAGCAGCAAGCACAAGCCATTATCGCAAACCGATACGATACATCTTTGGACGATGTGAAACAGAAAGTATACACCCGCGACATCTTCCGTCGCGACTAAACATGATACACATGAAACGATTTATTTCCGTATTACTCATCACCACCTTTACCGCCGTTCTTTGGGCACAGTCCCTTTCCGACCAGGAAGTTATAAAGATTGCGCTCTCCTACAAAGAGCAAGGACTCTCCACCTCTGAGATGGCAAAAGAACTCGTTCGCCGTGGCGCAACAATTGAGCAATTACAACGCCTCCAGAAAGAATGGCAGAAAGCCGCAGCCGATGATCCTCAATCTGCCAACAAAGACAATCGGAATTCCTCACTTCGTGAGGATAACGGTGAAACCGTTGATTGGGATGGAAGGAATGAACAATCGCTGGAGAAAACCTCCACCATCTATGGTCACGACATCTTCCGACGCGCAGAAAAAGGCTTCTCACCTTCTATGAATCAGGCTACGCCGCAGAACTACACACTTGGTGCTGGTGATGAAGTCATTATCGATATCTATGGAGCCGGGCAACTCTCTGTGCGTAACACCATCAGTCCGGATGGCACAATCACTCTCGAAGGATACGGACCCGTTCACCTCGGTGGACTTACCATTCAGGATGCTACACGACGCCTCAAAAACACCATCGGAAAACGCTATCAAGGCAGCCAAATTATGCTCTCGCTCGGACAAACACGTTCCATCTCCGTACAAGTAATGGGCGAAGTGAATATGCCGGGTAGTTACCAACTCAGTGCATTTGCCAATGTCTTCTCTGCGCTCTATGCCGCAGGAGGCATCACCGAAACAGGTACACTACGCTCCATTCGTATCTTTAGAAACAACCAATTGGCAAATACAGCGGATCTCTACGCCTATATGACGCAAGGTACATCCTCTGCCAATGAACGACTGAACGATGGAGATATCATCGTTGTCGGAGCCTATGAAGAACTGGTTACCGTTTCCGGCAAAGTCAAACGCCCTATGTCGTATGAAATGAGACAGGGAGAAACCATTGCCGCACTTTTGCAACTGGCGGGTGGTTTCAGTGGCGATGCCTACACAGCGGCTGTGCGTGTAAATCGCAAGAACCAGGGTGCAATGAGCGTTTCCACGGTTAGAAACGAACAGTTCGAATCCTTTGCCCTGATGGATGGAGACTCTGTGGCAGTAGATAGCATTCTGCCGCGTTTCCAAAACACGGTGGCTATTCAAGGTGCCGTCTTCCGCCCCGGACAATATGGCTTGAGCGAAGAACTGCATACCATTAGCCAACTCATCGGCATGGCAGATGGAGCAATGGAAGAAGCATACCTTGAACGAGGCGTGCTCTATCGCATGAAATTGGATCGCACCTACCAAGCCATTCCCTTGGATTTAGAAGATATTCTTGCCGGGAATGCGGAAGATATCGAACTTCGGAACGAAGACGAACTCTTCATCCCCAGCAAGCATGAGCAACTCAGCCGTCAGTATGTGGTTATTCATGGGGAAGTCTTTCATCCCGACACCTTTGCCTATGCAGAAAACGAACGGGTCGAAGACCTCATCCTTCGCGCTGGAGGACTTACCGAACGCGCATCTACCAGCAAAGTGGATGTATCCCGTCGTGTTATTGACCCGTCTGCCACCGAAGAGAGCCAAATAAAATCGGAAACATTTACTGTAACGATTGAACAAGATATGGCCATCACCGACAAAGGTTTCCAATTAAAACCCTTCGACGAAGTGTTTGTTCGGCAAAGTCCCGCTTTCGGCAAACAGATGAATGTGCAAGTACGCGGAGAAATCCTCTTCGAAGGAACATATACCATGAAGACACAGGATGACCGATTGAGCGACTTAGTCAAAGCCGCTGGAGGGATCACCTCGCACGCTCATATCAACGGAGCACGCCTACAACGCACTATCACAGAGGAAGAACGTATTCGCCGTCAACAACTGCTCAAAATCAACAAAGCAGCCAGTTCTAAAGACTCTGTCAATATAGAGAAACTGGATCTCGGTAACACTTACTTTGTCGGTATCGACCTTGATGCTGCTTTGAGGAATCCTGGCAGCAACGAAGATATCGTTTTGCGTGAAGGAGATGTATTGATCATCCCGACTCAAAATACCACGGTCAAGATTAACGGCGAAGTGCTCTACCCCAACACCGTTAGTTACATCAGCGGAAAGAAAGCAAGATACTATATCAATCAGGCTGGTGGTTACAGCAACATGGCACGCCGTAGCAAAGCCTATGTGATTTATGCCAATGGTAAAGTGGCTCCCGCCTGCTCGGCAAAGATTACTCCGGGCTGCGAAATCGTTGTGCCCAGCAAACCCGAACGGCAAGCGTCCAATGCCGCGCAGTGGGTCAGCATTGCATCTGCATCTGCCTCTCTCGCCAGCGTCGCCGCCACCATCACAACCCTCATAATCAACTCCTCAAAATAATCTTATCCCTATGGAACAGGCTGATAATGCAAATGTCATCAATCTCATTGAGATGGCACAACGCCTCAGAGAAAAACGAAAGATTTTCTATTGGGCGATACCCATTACTTTTGTCGTATCTGCTTTACTGATTCTCTGTGTCCCAAGATATTATCGTTGTTCTATTGTTTTGGCACCGGAATCCCAATCCATGGGCACCGCAGGAGCATTGGGTTCATTGGCAAGCAATTTCGGATTTGATTTGGGCACGCCTTCCGAAGATGCCATCTATCCAACCTTGTATCCGGATGTAATAAAGTCAACCGACTTTCTAACGGGGCTGTTTGATATCTCTATCACCTCTTCAGACGGAAAGGATTACGGTAACTATTACACCTATTTGACGAAACACCAACGTTATCCGTTCTGGACCGTTGCATTGCGAAAAACAAAATCACTGCTCACCCCTGGTGCGTTCAAGAAACAAGGAGGAAATCCCAATGCTACCGGTAATGAGTTGGATGTTTTTTGGATGAACAAACGGCAATGGAGTGCAATAGGAATCATGCGTGACAAAATCAGTTGTGCAGTAGACAGACGAACCAATGTTATTTCCATCACGGTGCAAGACCAAGATCCCTTTGTTTGTGCTGCTGTAGCCGATTCTATCAGGGTGCATTTGCAGGCATTTATGACCGACTATCACACGCAAAAGGCACGATCCGATATGGAATATTACGATGGCTTGCTCACCAAAGCTCACGAAGACTATCTGACGGCAAGCCGTAATTACATCAGTTACGTAGATAGTCATAGTAATCTCCATCTTGAGCAATACAAAATTCAAGCGAAAAATTTGGAAGATGAAATGAATCTTCGTCAAACAGCCTACACCTCTTTTCAAAAACAATATCTGACTGCCCAAACGAAATTGCAGGAAAACACACCTATCTATACAACCATTCAAAGTGCGAGTGTCCCTGAACGTCCGGCAGGTCCGCATCGGATGATATTTGTTATAGGGATGTGTTTCTTTGTTTCTTGCATCATCGCTGTATGGATTTGCCGAAAAGAACTGAAACTTGCATCCTAAAAACAACATTCTAATCAAGTATTGGAAGAGAAGGTCGAACATATTGGAAAAAAAGAGATTGCATGGAGCTATGCTGGCACAGTGTTTATGATTGGTGCAAGCGTGTTGCTGCTGCCATTCATTCTCAACAAAATGCCACAAGAGACTGTGGGTATTTGGAATATATTCCAAACCATTACGGCACTTGTCTTATTGCTTGATTTTGGTTTCCGCCCCACTTTTGCAAGGAATATTAGTTATATCTTCTCCGGAGTAAAGACTCTGCAACGTAATGGCGTAGAGCATACGAAAGAAGAAGCAGAGGTGGATTATAGCCTGTTGAAAGGTTGTCTGATAGCCATGCAGCACTTTTACCGTTGGATGGCATTAGCGGTCTGGATATTGCTTGCAACAATCGGTACTGCGTATTTCTATTATATTCTGCAAAAGTATTCGGGTGACCGTCAAGATGCACTGATTGCATGGATATTGTTAATTGCCATTAACTGCTACAATCTGTACACTTTCTATTACGATGCCTTACTGACAGGGAAAGGCTATATCACACGCATCCAGCAAATCAACATTCTTAGTCAATTGATTTATATCGGCTTGGCCATCGGACTTATCTATTTAGGTTTTGGATTAGTAGCAGTCGTATCTTCCCAATTGGTTGCAACTATCATAAGAAGAGTATTGGCATATCGAGTATTTTTCACAGCCGAATTAAAGAATAAATTAGCACAAACGGAAGCACAGGATCCTCAATCCGTCTTGAAAGCAATCTCCCCAAATGCCACAAAGGTCGGTTTAACATATTTGGGAGGCTTCTTAGTCAACAAATCTGCCATTCTTATTGGAGCAGCATTCCTCACGCTGGACGAAATAGCGATGTACGGAATCACACTGCAAGTAATGGATGTATTGGCACGATGCAGTATGGTTTGGTATACCGCATATACACCACGACTGGCTCAATGTCGAGCCGCGAACGACATTATGCAACTCCGTACATATTACATCCGTTGCACATTAACATATACACTTATCTTCATAGTAGGAGGGTGTTTTTGGATTGGTATCGGCGACTGGGTATTAAATCTGATTAATAGCCAAACATCTTTCTTACCCACTCCACTATTGGTATTGGCGTTAGTAGTAGCTTTCTTAGAGCACAATCACGCACAATCTGCTGGATTTATTATGGCAGACAATCGTATCCCTTTTTTCATCCCCTCTCTGATAAGTGGTGCTGCAACAGTATTGCTGTTATGGATATTCCTAAGCCCTTGCTCTATGGGAGTGGTAGCGTTGATATTGGCTCCGGGATTAGCACAATTGGCCTACCAAAACTGGAAATGGCCAAGCGTAGTAATTAAAGAATTATGGCAACTATGAAAAAATTATCCGTTATCATTGTTACCTATAATTCCGAGCCGGACATTTATAACTGTTTGGCAGCACTTTTTGCACATAATGACTTGGGAGATGCTTTGGAAGTTATTGTCGTAGATAATAACAGTCGCCAATTCACCCAAATGCAAACAAAACTCGTTTCTCTATACAACAATCGCGTACTCATCATTCCCAATACACTGAACGGAGGATATGGACAGGGAAATAATATCGGCATCTCCAATGCTACGGCACCCGTCGTTATGATTATGAATCCGGACGTACGATTAGTGGATATCTCATTACGACACATTGTAGAACTTTATGATAAAGATTCACATTTGGCACTCTGCGGTTTCCGTCAAGTCATTAACGAACGCGGTAAACGAGGCACATCGTTTTCCTTGCTGAATCATTATAATGGCTTTCTACGCATATTCGGAGGCGTTCTTGCTAATCGGCTGAATATATTCTGCTGGCGACATATGTATTTCTGTGGCGCTTGTTTCTGTGTGCGTAAATCTATGATAGAAAAAGCCGGTTTGTTTGACGAAAACATTTTCTTATATGGCGAAGAAAACGACATCCATTACCGAATACATCAGGCTTGTCCGCACACACATGACAAATATATTCGCCAGGCAGTATATTTACATTTGACAGAAGATCGTCCTTATTCGGAAAAAGCATTTCAATTGCGTATAAAATCCAATGAATACGTGATGCAAAAACAAGGTCGTCCGGCAGGCACCTATATCCGCAGCGAGGAGCAACGTCAAAAATGGAGCAAATGCTTAAAGAGATGATTAACAAAGAACGCATATTGGTTGGATTGCAATGGTTCATTCTGTTTGCTCTATTTGCTTACGACGGGTTCTCTTACTTGCCACAAAGTAGCAATTTTGCATTATTCAAAAGTATATATTACATATTGATATTTGTGGCCTTTCTGTTTGTCATTGCTCTCCAATCGCACAAAGGAATTATCCCGTATCAACAGATAGGAAGAATTTCCTGGATAGTGCAATTGTATGTATGGTTATATTTCGCACGGCTGTTTTATGACTTTATGATTGCAAACGTAGAACAAGAGATTGTAACGAACCCGTTTGCGGCTGTGTTTTTATATGCCAATGCGGCTATCATTCCTTTTTACGGATTACGCTTCTTCCGATGGGATCTAATAGATACCAAACGATTGAATTTGGGACTCTTGTTAATATTTTTGACGATGGGCGTAGTAAGCCTGAACTATATCTTTACCGGCAAGGCTTTGGAATATCTGGGTTCAGATGGACGGTTTATGGGAAATGAATCAATGGATACGATTGCATTTGGTCATTTGGGAACAAGTATCACCATATTGGCAATAACCCTGTGGCATCAGGATGATATTCGATTATGGCACAAACTGCTGAGCATCTTTGCCATACTGGCAGGGTTATTTATATCAATCGCAGCGGGTTCGCGTGGTGCAATTGTTGCGTTGATAGTTTGCGTATTGGCATACATGTATCTGCAAGGGCATAGAAGAACACTTTTTATTGGCATCCCAATATTGATATTGGTAATTTATTTGACACTCCCTGTTGTAAATGATGTACTTGTTCAATATAACAATCACTCAATGGAACGCTTGTACAATAGTTTATACAACCAAGAGGCCATGACGGGAGGCGTAACAAGCAATCGTGATATACTTTACCAACAAGCTTGGGAGCATTTTACCGACAGTCCCATTATCGGATATTCGTTTTTTATTAAAGGCGAATATGCGCACAACAGCATCTTGGAATCCTTTATCGGGCTTGGTATTGTTGGAGGCGTACTATTCTTGATTATCATCACCTATGCATTGTATGCAGTTAAAAAACTAACTATGCTGGATAAGCGTTACATGTTTATCTGTTTGCTGTTTATTCAGTATTTGTGTTATAGTATCTTCTCTCGCACGCTGAGTATGCTTCCGCTATTCTGGCTGTCGATGTTTTTGGTCATCATCTACCACTCTAAAGAAAAATCCATCGCATGAAGATTCATATTCTGACATCTTGCTTTTATCCAGAGTTGCACCCAAGGGCCTTTAGGGCTTTTGAATTAGCTCGTGAACTGGCACGACAAGGAGATGCAGTGCAAGTGAGCGTTCTCACTCGCGTGCAAGACTTTGATTATAAGGCGAAGGAAGAAAAGTATGGTTTCCAAATTCAGATTCTTGACTTATATCAGCGGCAACCAGGCCAAACCGAACAAACAGGTCTGTCCCTGACATCCACAAAGAAGTGGAAGCAGAAGTTATTCAGCGCTCATCGTTTCTTAGTGGAATATCTGCTGGCAGGAAACCTATTGCGCTACGCGCCAAGAATAGCACAACAACTTATCATTGAGCCGGATACAGACTTGTTCATAGCACTCTCCACCCCATTTATGGATATCTTGGCCGGAGCTTTGTACCGCAGGAAGCACATACTGCCAAATACTCGTTTTATTGCAGATAGTGGCGATCCATTCTCTGGAAGTCAGCAAACCCCAAGGGCTGTCTATTTGCATTGGTTGGAGAAATGGGTGTATAAATATTATGACTATCTGACATTACCTATGGAAGCGGCTATTCCGGCATACATGAAGGTGATTGAAACCGATAAAATACACATTATTCCGCAAGGTTTCAATTTCGCTGCCACACCAATCGCCACCTATAAGAAGAATGCGATTCCCACATTTGCGTATGCTGGCGTTTTCTATCAAGACATCCGCAATCCGGAGTTCTTATTGGAATATCTAGCGAAAGAAAGCAAACCATTCCTATTCCGTATTTATCTGCGGCACAAGGATCCATATACAGATGCTATACTCAACACATATCACGACGTATTAGGGAATCGTTTGGAGATTCAGTATGGCGTAGAACGCAAACAACTTATTTATGAATTAAGCCAATGCGATTTTCTGGTAAATATAGGAAACAACAACAACACGCAACTGCCGTCCAAATTGATTGATTATGGCATTACCAAGCGTCCTATATTCCACTGCGACAAAGCACACTTTAACCAACCAGTCTTCGAGCAATACCTGACAGGCAATTACACAGCCAACACACCAATAGATGTTACACCCTATGCCATTGAAACAATTGCCAACTCCTTTAAGACATTAAAATAGTACAATATGCATATCACACTGATTGCCGGCGCACGGCCGAACTTTATTAAAATTGCACCCCTGATACACGCTCTCCAAAAGGCGCAAGCCGAAGGAAAAAATATCCGGTATCGTCTGGTTCATACCGGACAACACTATGACAAGAACATGTCGGACATGTTCTTCGATGAGTTGAACATTCCGATGCCGGATGCTAACCTTGGATGCGGAGGAGGCACACAAGCCGAACAAACAGCTGCCATCATGATTGCTTTTGAGAAAGAATTAATGGCACATCCAACAGATTTGGTATTGGTGGTAGGTGATGTCACTTCTACCATGGCTTGCTCCATTGTTGCCAAGAAACTGAATACCCGCTTGACACATATCGAGGCTGGTATCCGTTCTTGGGATCTGACAATGCCTGAGGAGATTAATCGTATGGTGACAGACTGTTTGGCTGATTTCTATTTCACAACATCTGAAGTAGCCAATGAGAACTTGCGTAACGCCGGTGTCAGCGAAGACCGTATTCATTTCGTAGGTAATGTAATGATTGATACGCTCTATGCGAACAAACATCGATTTATCAAACCAGAGGCCTTTGATGAGTTAAAATTACAAGAGAAGCGATATATCGTAATGACGTTACATCGTCCGGCTAACGTAGATGAAGCAGACAAACTGCGTAACCTCGTTAATCAAATAACAAGTAATGTGGAAAATGAGCCTATTGTGTTCCCCATTCACCCACGTACAGCACGCATATTCCATGATTTAGGCATTCATGCTGATAATTTGCATATTGTCGATCCGCTCGGATATCTGGAATTCAATTATCTGGTCAAACATGCTCGCGCGGTTGTTACCGATTCGGGTGGCATCACGGAAGAAACCACCGTGATGGGTGTGCCTTGCATCACGCTGCGTGACAATACTGAACGCCCGGAGACGTGCACAATAGGCACCAATGAACTCATCGGCACTAACCCTGATAATATTGCTCCGGCACTCAAGACCTTATACGCCGGAAAATGGAAGGAAGGCGCTATCCCATCTCTTTGGGATGGACATACAGCTGAACGCATTGTAGAAATACTGCTACAGAAATAAGATGAAGAAAATACTGGTCATAGCGGTTACATATCATTCCAATAAAGAACTCCAAGCCTTTTTGGAGTCCGTGCGTCGTGCAGCAGAAAAAGTAAAAAACTTGATACAAGTGGATGTAGAAGTAGTGGACAATGGGCAAGATAACAAAGGCTATTTAGGAGGCGCACTACCGATATACAACGAGAAAGCACACACGTATGATTATGTGTCTATCTCCAATGTAGATCTGCAACTGGCGGAAGATTTCTTCGAGCAATTATTGACCATTGACACAAAACGCATCGGTTGGTTGGCACCAGATATCTATACCGATAAAATCAATCGGCACGAGAATCCATTTATGCTCACTCGTCCGACCAAACGCAACTTCCTCATCTGGCGCATCATATACAGCACTACATGGATATATCGCATCTATCATCGCCTATACTTGTGGAAGAACCGAAAACAACTCACCTACACCGCTCGGGATATTTACGCCGGACACGGATCATTTATGCTGTTTACGAAAAATTTCGTAACGTCATATCCCGAACTCCATTTCCCCGGCTTTATGTACGGCGAGGAGATATACTTGGCAGAACTGCATCGTGCTGCGCAGCTAAAGACCATCTACGTGCCTATCCTGCGCATAGCCAACACCGGTAATATCAACACGGCCTTGATTAACCAGAAACAGAAATCCGCATGGAGTCGAGAGAGTCTCCACGCCATATACAAGCATTTTTTTGCATGACAGAACTCGTTAGTGTCATAATGCCAACATATAACTGCGGAAGATTTATCAGGGAATCCATCAACAGTGTACTAACCCAGACATATACCGATTGGGAATTGCTCATTGTGGATGATTGCTCAACCGATGATACAGAAAGCATTGTGCGCTCATATAATGATTCACGAATTCGCTACACACGCAATGAGGAGAATCTTGGTGCAGCACTCACACGCAACAAGGCTCTTAAAAATGCCAAAGGCCGATATATTGCATTCTTGGATAGCGATGATGTATGGGCACCAGAGAAGTTTAAACGGCAAATTGCCTTTATGCAGGCAAATAATTATGCTTTTACCTACCACGACTATATCGAAATAGATGAAGCGTCACAGTCCATAGGAAGATATGTGAGCGGAAAAAAACGCCTCCGTCCTTTCGATATGAAATGTTGCTGCTGGCCGGGCTGCCTAAGTGTGATGTATGATGCGCAAAAAATAGGATTGATCCAAATACCCGATATAAAAAAGAATAACGATTCTGCTCTATGGCTTCAAGTCATTCAAAAAGCCGATTGTTATTTATTACCCGAAAAACTGGCCAAGTATAGACGACGCACAGGCTCTATCACTCCCACATCTGTTTGGCAAAAAATAGGATGGCACTATATCTTATTTCACGAAGGAGCGAAGATGAATCCCCTTGCATCTGTTTTTTGGATGTGTATGAATATTATCGGAAATAGTTATAAGAAACTTTTTTACGTCAAACGATATGAAACGATTTAACATACCCTTCTCGCCGCCAGATATGACGGAGGCGGAAGTAAGCGAAGTCAAAGATGCTATTCTTTCCGGTTGGATTACTACCGGTCCGCGTACCAAGGAACTGGAGCGGCAAATAGCCGCCTTTGTCGGAACAGAACGCGCAGTCTGCCTCAATTCAGCTACAGCCTGTCTGGAAATGTCTTTGCGTCTGCTAGGTATCGGTGAAGGTGACGAAGTGATTGTGCCGGCATACACCTATACAGCATCGGCTTCAGTTGTTTGCCACGTAGGTGCAAAACTTGTGATGATTGATTGTCAGAAAGACAGTCTGGAGATGAATTATGAGGCAGTGGAAGCGGCTATCAACAAAAACACAAAAGCCATTATTCCTGTTGATTTGGCCGGTATTCCATGCGACTATGAACAATTATTTGACATTGTTGAACGAAAGAAGGCTCTCTTTTGCCCCAAGACGGCGTTACAACGTTCCATCGGGCGCATCGCAATATGTGCAGATGCTGCACACGCATTCGGTGCAAAACGCATGAATCAAATGGTCGGAGCAATTGCCGACTTTACATCTTTCAGTTTCCATGCCGTAAAGAACTTTACAACAGCAGAAGGCGGTGCATTGACATGGCGAACCATTCCCGATGTGGACAACGAACTGATTTATCATCAACTGCAACTTTTTTCTTTGCACGGACAATCAAAAGATGCGCTTGCAAAAACCCAACTCGGTTCTTGGGAATATGATATCGTCGGACCATGGTATAAATGCAATATGACGGACATCATGGCGGCTATCGGACTTGTACAAATGAAGCGTTATCCCACTCTGCTGACACGCCGCCGGAATATTATTGAACAATACAATGCGGCATTCCAACCAATAGGAATTGAAGTGCTGAATCATTATACCCCTAAATACATTTCCTCCGGACACCTCTATCTTACACGCATACCCGGAATCACTACCACCCAACGCCAAGATATTATTGTGAAAATGGCAGAACGTGGAATAGCAACGAATGTACATTACAAGCCGTTACCAATGATGACAGCCTACAAGGCATTGGGTTTTGATATCAAAGATTTCCCCAATGCTTATGCTCACTTTGCCAATGAGATTACCCTACCTTTACACACGCGGTTGACAGACGATGAAATAGAATATATCATCGCGCAATACACGGATATAATACACAATAGATGATACGCTTGTTTGACATACTTTTCAGTCTATTGGGACTGATTGTACTGAGTCCGTTGTTTTTGATAGTTGCCATATGGATTGTTTTTGACAATTATGGACCGATATTCTACCGCCAACAACGCGTCGGCAAAAACGGGAACGACTTCCTACTGCTCAAATTCCGTTCTATGCGCGTAGGAGCAGATAAGATGAGTTTGATTACGGTGGGAGAGCGAGATCCCCGTGTTACGAAAGCGGGATATTATCTGCGGAAATACAAGATAGACGAACTGCCGCAATTATGGAACGTTCTCATCGGAGACATGTCATTGGTAGGTCCAAGGCCTGAAGTAAGAAAATATGTAGACTTATATACCGAGGAACAACGCAAGGTATTATCCATTCGTCCGGGGATAACAGACTATGCCTCTATTGAATATATTGATGAAAACCGACAACTGGAACAATCATCCAATCCTGACAAAACGTATGTGGAGATAATTATGCCTGCAAAGATTGCACTCAACATGCGTTATATAGAGCATCAGACCTTACAAGAATACTTTACAATTCTTCTACTTACCTTTAGCAAACTATTCCGACACTGAAAGAGTCCCTATTTTCCGATTTCATCCAACCAACGGAGGAAAATAGAAGTATCGGTGGTAAAAGCCAAATGAACGCCAATTTGACTGCCATTGGGCGAAAGTGCCACCCAGTAAGGTTGGGCATTTGATTGGAAGCGCTCCTGCTGCAATCGGGAATATTCATCCCCGTCCAAAATGCCGTTTCCATTCATATCCTGCCGCGAATCGACATAAAGAACGATTTGAACAAAACGCTTCATTTCTTCTTTTACCCTTTCGTCATGCAGAATATATTGCTCCATCTTCCGGCAATTGACACAGCCATAGCCGGAAAACTGAAGTAATACAGGTTTATTTTCCTGACGCGCATATTGCATACCCGTTTCATAATCAAAGAACACATCTTGCGTTTCAATGGGCATAGGCGGAGCAAAAGCAGCAACCGCTTTCACCGGTGCCCCCCACAAGCCCGGCACAAGATAAGCCGCAAAAGCAAACGATGCCAATGCCAACACTTTGCCCACCCAACTCTTGCGCAAAAGATAAATACCCAAGGCAGCAAAATCAATCACCCACAAAGCGATGAAAAGCCAACGCGGAAGAATACCCCACCCGTATGCCATGTCCGCAACACTCAAGAACTTGAGCGACAATGCCAGTTCGAGAAAAGCCAATGTTACTTTGAAGGACTGCATCCATGCGCCGGAACGCGGAAGTCGTTGCATCATCCGAGGCGAAAGGGCAAACAACGTGAACGGCAAAGCCAGTGCTACGGCAAAGCCTAACATTCCCACAGCAGGTGCCAGCAACGAACGACCGGCGGCCTCCACAAGCAACGTGCCGATAATAGGTCCCGTACACGAGAAACTGACCACCACCAACGTAAAGGCCATAAGCAAGATGCCCAAGAAACCACCCGTCTTACGAGCTTTCCCATCCAAAGCGGTGGACCAAGAAGATGGCAAGGTAATCTCAAACAAGCCGAAGAACGACAAGGCAAAAACAACCAGCAAGGCAAAGAAAAACAGATTAACCGGTGCCGAAGTGGACAACGCATTCAGCGTAGAAGCACCAAAGAAAACGGTTAACAACAACCCTAATCCGACATAAATCAGAACAATGCTCAATCCATATAACACGGCCTCACCCCAAGGTCGTGTTTCTGCGGCATCCGCACGCTTGAGGAAAAAGGAAACCGTCATAGGAATAATAGGCCAGATACATGGTGTGAAGATAGCCAACAATCCCCCCAGCAAACCCATCAAGAAAAGATACCATAGTTCAGAACCGCTTGAGAACTGCTTGAGAACTGCTAAATTATCCGATTTTTCTCCGCGGTAATAATACACCTCCGGTGAAGTACACTGCGAATCGTCACAAGCATTATACCGGACGGCTATTTCTTCTCCTTTATCTATAGGAAAAACCAGCGTGCAACCATCCGCATATTCTTCGCCTACCATGCTATCGCCAATCTGAATAACCGTCAGGTGCCAACCTTCATCCACCGTAGCCGTAAGATAGGCACTATCACCCACTTCCCTGCTCGTCCAATGAACAGGCTGCAACACCTCGGCCGACAAACCTGCCCAAGTGCAGAGCAAAACAAGTATCAGATTCAGCCGGCAAAGCATGCTTACATCATCTCCGGTATATCCGACGGCATTCTCAAATCACCACGCGGCGACAGGCTGACCCCGACCACTTTCGGGCCATCGGGCAGACACGAGCGTTTGAACTGCTGCATGTAGAAACGACGATGGAAGACTTTCAACCAGTAGGCAATCTGCTCTTCAGTGTAGGTATCCTCAAATGCCAATGTTGCCATATACTGTACCTTCTCCGCCGTAAATCCGTAACGAAGGGAATAGTAAATGAAGAAATCGTGCAATTCGTACGGACCAACCTTATCTTCCGTTATCTGTGAAATCTCTCCGTCATCCGTAGTCGGAAGCAATTCCGGTGAAACGGGCGTATCGATAATATCCAACAGGATACGGCGCATCTCATCAGCAAAAAGATTTTCCGCCATATAACGCACTACATACCTTACAAGCGTTTTCGGAACACCTGAGTTGATGCCGTACATTGACATCTGGTCACCGCAATAGGTGGCCCAACCCAATGCCAGTTCGCTCAAGTCGCCCGTTCCTACAACCAATCCGTTGTACTTATTGGCAAGATTCATCAGAATGAGCGTACGCATGCGCGCTTGCGCGTTCTCGTAGGTAACATCTTGCTGATTGATATCATGCCCAATATCCTGCAGATGGAGTGTGACGGAATCCCGAATAGGTATCTCGTATTGCGTGATTCCCAATTCATTCATCAAGTTCACAGCATTGGTGTATGTACGGTTGCTGGTACCAAATCCCGGCATAGTGACCCCAATCACACGCTTGCGGTCGTAGCCAAGTTGGTCAGCGGTAAGTGCCGCCACCAAAAGTGCCAAAGTGGAATCCAAACCGCCACTGACGCCGATAACCAACGAATCGCATCCCGTATGCTCCCAACGATGCCCCAAACCGGTAGTCTGGATGGATATGACATCCGAGCAGTATTCATCCTCATTGCTTTTTGTCGGCAGGAAGGGTGTCGGCGAGAACGTGCGGTGCAAGGGCTCGGTCATTGTATTGGAAGCCCTTTCTATAGGTGCCACGGGTATCTGGCGGTAGTGACCGTGCTGGTCTTTGGTGAAATTGGTATTTCTCTGCCTGTCGGTGCGCAGACGCTCCACATCCACTTCCTGAATAATCATAGATGACATCCGTTGGAAACGGTCACCCGCTGCAAGGATATCACCGTTCTCGGCAATATAGGTAGAGCCGGAGAACACCACATCCGCAGACGATTCGCCCGAACCGGACGATGTGTAAACATACGCGCAATGCACACGCGCGGACTGCTGACTAATCATCTGCCGACGAAAAGCATTCTTGCCCGTTATGCAATTGCTGGACGAGAGGTTGAAGATAATCTCCGCACCCTGAATAGCCAGTTGAGTGGAAGGAGGTAACGGAGACCAGAGGTCCTCGCATATTTCTATACCGAAACAATAATCACGCGTTGTGAACAGCAAATCGGGTCCGAATGGGACATCACCGTTCCACAATTCTATGGTCGGGATACGCGGTGTCAGTTGCCCGCCTTGGTATTGCAATGCGGCACGGCCGGATGTGAACCAGCGTTTCTCGTAGAACTCACCTGTATTCGGGAGATTCACCTTCGGCACAACACCCACCACATCGCCATCGGTCATCACAAAGGCACAGTTGTACAGATTGTTGTCCACTTTCAGCGGTGCTCCCACCAGAACGATGATGCTTTTCCCACGCGTGAAATCACAAATCTCCTCCAGAGCCGCCTGCGAACGTTGTTGCAGTTTCTGGGTGAAGAACAGGTCAGCAGCGGTATATCCCACCGTTGACAATTCAGGGAAGCAAATCACTTCCACCCCTTCCTCCAATGCCTCACTGATCTGCTTTTTAATCTCGCTTACATTGAAAGTGCAATCTGCCACTCTCATCTGCGGTACGGCAGCCGCTACACGTACAAATCCAAAATTCGTATTCATATCTGTTTCGTATAAAGTGCGCAAAGGTACACTTTTTTTTTTATTCTCGCAAATATTTTTTCAGAATTCCGTCTTTTTCTCAGAAAAAGTCATTTTTGTTTGGTCGTATCAGAAAAAAGTTGTACCTTTGCAGTGTATTTTGCCTTGAAAGGTGAAAAAACGAGCGTAGAAAATTAACCAACATAAAATTAACTCATAAAATCAATTAGTTATGAAACCCACTCACATTGAACATCTGGGAATCGCAGTACCCAGTTTGGAAGAAGCAATGCCTTTCTTCGAGTTTTTGACAGGTAACAAGTGTTATTCCATTGAGGAAGTAGCCGACCAGAAAGTGAAAACCGCTTTCTTCAAGGTTGGAGAGGTAAAGATTGAGCTTCTTGAGCCCACTTGCCCCGAATCGACTATCGCCAAGTTCATCGAGAAGAACGGCGGACGCGGAGGCGTTCACCACGTGGCATTCAATGTCAACAACGTAGAGGAAGCCCTCAAAGAAGCTGAAGCAGCCGGCATCCAACTCATCGACAAAGCTCCTCGCAAAGGCGCTGAAAACCTGATGATTGCCTTCTTGCATCCGAAGAGCACCAAGGGCGTGCTGACCGAACTCTGCCAACAGCCTAAGTAAGTTCAACGTTTTTTTTAACATCAATCACTATGGATAATGCAAAAATGCAACGGTTGGTTGACAACCGCGTAAAGGCGATGGCCGGTGGCGGTGAAGCTGCCGTGGAAAAACACCACGCCAAGGGTTGCTACACCTGCCGCGAACGTATCAATATGCTTCTTGACGAAGGTTCGTTTGAAGAAGTTAACATGTTCCTCACCCATCGTTGCCACGACTTTGGCATGGAGAAGAAAGTGTTCCTCGGCGACGGTGTGGCTTGTGGTTCGGGTACCATTGACGGACGTCTCGTCTATGTCTTTGCACAGGATTCCACCGTCATCGGTGGTTCGC
This sequence comes from Paludibacteraceae bacterium, assembly GCA_017650465.1. GTDB lineage: Bacteria > Bacteroidota > Bacteroidia > Bacteroidales > Paludibacteraceae > Colicola. The sequence continues at coordinate 705 of JAGCEW010000110.1, read as the reverse complement.
TCAGCGAGACCATGGCACAGAAAATGTGCAACATCATGGACCAAGCCATGAAGATGGGTGCCCCCATCATTGGTCTGAACGATTCGGGTGGCGCACGTGTACAGGAAGGTGCCTGCGCACTGGCAGGTTACGGCGAAGTGTTCGAGCGTAATATCCTTGCTTCGGGCGTTGTGCCGCAAATCAGCGTCATCTTCGGCCCCTGCGCCGGTGGTGCCGTTTACAGCCCTGCCCTCACCGACTTCATTCTGATGACCGAACAAAACTCTTATATGTTCATCACCGGTCCGAAGATTGTGAAATCCGTTACCAACGAAGACGTTACCGTTGAGCAACTCGGCGGTGCACGTATCCACGCCACCAAATCGGGTGTAACCCACTTCGTGGCTGCTACGGAAGAAGAGGCTTTGGCCACCGTTCGCCGTCTGGTAAGCTTCATTCCGCAAAACAACATGGAGGAGGCTCCGCTCGTAGAATGCACCGACGACCCGATGCGTCAAGAGGATGCCCTCAACGATATCCTGCCCGCTGACCCCAACAAACCGTATGATATGCACCAGATTATCGACCTCATCGTTGATAATGGTGACTTCATGGAGGTGCATAAGGATTATGCCAAAAACATCATCTGCGGTTTTGCCCGCTTCAACGGACGTTCTACAGGTATCATTGCCAACCAGCCCGCTTGGCTGGCAGGTGTGCTTGACT